>NZ_CACSJM010000088.1 GCF_902706185.1 Roseomonas sp. 18066
GGCCACCACCTGCCGCCCGCCGAAGTAGAACAGATAGATCACCAGCAGGTCGGGGATGCCGCGCAGGATGACGGTATAGGCCTCGGCCACCGCGCGGGCCGGGCGGTTGCCGCCGATCTTCGCCCAGGCGCAGAGCGTGCCCAGCACCACGCCCAGCAGGAAGGCGGTGACGGAGACCGCCACCGTCACCCCGGCAGCGCGCAGCAGCACCGGCCCCCAGCCTTCCGGCCCGAAGCCGAGCAGCTCCCAGTCGTATTCCATCAGCTCAGGTGGCGGGGGTGATGTCGGTCTCGAACCACTGCAGCGACAGCTTCTTCAGCGTGCCGTCGGCGATGGCGGCCTGCATGGCGCCGTCCAGCAGGGTCTTCAGCTCCGGATCGGTCTTGCGCAACCCGATGGCGGCGCCGCGCCCCAGCACGCCGCCGCCGAAGGTGAAGCCGCTCTGCAGCGCCTCGCCGCGGGCGCGCTTGACGAAGGCGGCCATGTTGGAGGTCGAGGCCATCACCGCGTCGACGCGGCCGGCGCGCAGGTCGAGATAGGTGTCGCCGCCGGCCTGGTAGGTGCGGATGGTCACCGCGTCCTTCAGATAGGTGGTCAGGAAGTCGGCCTGGATGGTCGAGACCTGCACCGCCACCGTCTTGCCGCGCAGCGCCTCGGCCAGCGCCGCGATCGCCGCCTTGGTCGCGGCCTCGTCGGTCAGGCCGATGCGGGTGCCGGTGCCGGGCAGGCCGTTCGGCGCCGTGCTCTTCATGGTGACGAAGCCGGAGGTGCCGGCGGTGTAGGGCACGGTGAAGGCGATCGCCTCCTCCCGCTTCGGCGTGATCGAGATGCCGTCGATGACGGCGTCGTACTTGCCGTCGACCAGGCCGGGGATCATGCCGGCCCAGTCCTGCGCCACCAGGTCCATGCGGATCTTCAGCCGCGCCGACAGGTCCTTCAGCAGGTCGGGCTCGAAGCCGATGATGCGGCCGTCGGGCGCGGTCTGGTTGTAGGGGGGGAAGGCGCCTTCGGTGGCGAAGCGGATCACCGACCACTCCTTGGCCCGCAGGAGGCGCGGCATGGCGAGCAGGCCGCCGGCGGCGAGGCCGGCGCGGAGGAAGGTCTGGCGGGTGATGGTCATGCGACGGTTTCCCTCAGGCGGGCGGTGGGGGTCAGGACAGCAGGTCGACGGCCAGCCGGGCGAGCGCGGTGGCGCCCAGCCCGATGCTGCCCTCGTCCGGCTGGTAGTTCGAATTGTGCACGCGGTCGTCGCGCCCGGGCTGGCCGGCGCCGACATAGAGCTGCAGCCCGGGCATGCGCTCGGTGAAGTAGGAAAAATCCTCGGCGCCGAAGCTGCGGCCGGGCTCCAGCCGCGGCGCCGTGCCGAATTGCGCGGCCAGCGATTGCATCGCGCGGGCGACCAGCGCCGGGTCGTTCATCAGCGGCGGCACGCCGCGCAGATAGTCGATGTCGACGGCGACATTCTGCGCCAGGGCGACGCCCTGGCAGACGCGGCGCAGCCCGGCCTCGGCGCGGTCGCGCGCCGCCGGCGAGCGGGACCGCACGGTGCCGCGGAACAGGCAGCTGTCGGGGATGATGTTGTGGGTGCTGCCGCCGGCGATATGGCCCACCGTCAGCACCGCGGATTCGGCCGGGTTCATCTCGCGCGAGATCACCGTCTGCAGCCCGGCGACCATCAGCGCCGCGGCGACGATCGGGTCGGCGGCGGCATGCGGGCGGGCGGCATGGCCGGAGGTGCCGCGCACCGTGACCTCGAAATCGTCGCAGGCGGCGGTGCTGGCGCCCTGGGTCAGGCCGAAGCTGCCCACCGGCATCTCGGGGCGGTTGTGCAGGGTCAGCGCCATGTCGGCGCCATCCGCCGCGCCATCGGCGATCATCGCCTCGGCGCCGCTCTCGGAGGTCTCCTCGGCCGGCTGGAATACCAGGCGGATGCTGCCGCGCAGCCGCGGCGCCTCGGCCAGCAGGGCGGCGGCGACGCCCAGCAGGGTCGCGGTGTGCAGGTCATGGCCGCAGGCATGCATGCGGCCGGGGATGCTGCTGGCATAGGGCAGGCCGGTCAGCTCCTGCATCGGCAGGGCGTCCATGTCGGCGCGGATCAGCAGGCAGGGGCCGGGGGCGCCGCCCTCGATCTCGGCGACGACGCCGGTGCGGCCGATGCCGGTGCGCGGCGCCAGGCCCAGCCGGCGCAGCTCGTCCGCCACGATGCCGGCGGTGCGCACCGTCTCGAAGCCGAGCTCCGGATGGGCATGCAGGTCGCGCCGGATCGCGGTCAGCGCCGGCTCGATGGCCGCCACGCGCGCGCGCAGCGACGGGCCGGGATCGTTGGGAAGATCGGGCTGGGACATGGGGTGGCGCGGCCTTGCCGGACAGAACGACGACGGTTCTGTGACATGGGCGGGACCGGTGCACAAGCCACCATCGAGGATCGACAATCGACAAGCCACGCCCTATCCCCGCCGGCAGGAGATCCGCGCCATGGCCCGCCCCCCGCATCCCGCCACCCGCCTCGCCGGCCTCGGCCACTATACCGACCCGGCCAGCGGCAGCCTGGTGCCGCCGATCCAGCCCGGGGTCACCGGGCTGGGCCATGGCCCGGCCGGGCTGCCCGACATGGCCGGCTTCTATGCCCGCTCCGGCAATGCCGCCGCCGGCCTGGCCGAGGAGCTGCTGGCCGGGCTGGAAGGCGCCGCGGCCTGCGCCTGCTTCGGCGCCGGCGCCGCGGCGGCCCAGGCGGTGCTGGCCGGGCTGCGGCCGGGCGCGCATCTGCTGCTGGAGGCCGCCGGCTACTACGAGTTCCGCGCGGTGATTGCCCGCTTCTGCGCCCGCTGGGGCGTGGCCGTCAGCCTGGTCGAGATGACGGACCTCGCCGCCGTCGCCGCCGCGCTGCGCCCGGGGGCGACCCGGCTGGTCTGGGCCGAGCTGCCGACCAACCCGCTGTGGCGGGTGCCCGATATCGCGGGGCTGGCCGGGCTGGCCCAGGGGGCCGGGGCGAAGCTGCTGGTCGATGCCACGGTGGCGACGCCGGTGCTGGCCCGGCCGATCGCGCTGGGCGCCGACTGGGTGCTGCATTCGGCGACCAAATACCTGAACGGCCATGGCGACCTGACCGCCGGCGCGCTGTCCTGCGCGCAAGTCGACGCCGACTGGGAGGAGCTCCTCCGCCACCGCACCGCGGCGGGGACGGTGCTGCCGCCCTTCGAGGCCTGGCTGCTGCTGCGCGGCATGCGGACTTTGGCACTGCGGGTCGAGACCGCCAGCCGCACGGCGCTACGGCTGGCGGAATGGCTGGAGGCGCAGCCGGCGGTCAGCGCGGTGCATTACCCGGGGCTGCCCGGCCATCCGCAGCATGCCCTGGCCCGCGCCCAGCTGCAGGGCGGCTTCGGCGCCATGCTGTCCTTCCAGCTGGCCGGCGGGCGGGCGGCGGCGCTGCGGGTCGCGGCGGCGACGGCGGTGTTCCGCCGCGCGACCTCGCTGGGCTCGACCGAAAGCCTGGTCGAGCACCGGCGCAGCACCGAGGGCGCGGGCTCGCTCTGCCCCGACGACCTGCTGCGCCTGTCCATCGGCATCGAGCATGCCGAGGACCTGCAGGACGACCTGGCCGCGGCGCTGGCCGCGGCCTGAGGCGTCACCAGTCGGCGCGCAGCAGCCGCAGCTGCTCGGCCAGGCGGTTGCGGCAGCGGCGCGCCTCGACCGCGGCCTGCTGCCAGGCGTCGGTGTCGGGCTCGGCGCCGGCCAGGCGGTGCAGCGGGCGCAGCGCGGGCGAGGCGGGCAGCGGCAGCGCCGCGTCATGCGCGAAGCGGTCGCCGGTGGTCTGCTCCAGCGGCACCAGGCTGCGCGACAGCCGCATCAGCGCCGCGTCGCGATCCGCTTCCGGCAGGCTGGCCACCGCCTCGGCACGGTCGCGCAGGGCGCGCGCCTCGGAGAGCAACGCCGACAGGTCGAGCGCCTCGCCGAGCTTCGCCGCCAGCCCCTCCACCTCGGCGACAAATGCAGAAGAGTTGCCGCGATAGTCGAGCGGCAGCACGGCATCGCTCAGCAGCCGCCACAGCGCATGGGCATAGACGCGGGTGTCGCGGACCAGCAGCGTCTCGTCGATCTTGTCCAGCAGGTCGTCCGGCGTGTGCCACCACCAGCCGAGCGCGTTGCGCATGGCGACGCCGCCGGGCGCCTGCTCGCTGAGCGTGGTGAACAGGCTCGGCAGGCCGATGCCGTGGAAGGACTGGTCGGCATTGCGCGCCGGCCGCTTGCCACCAAAGGACTGGCCCCCCTCGGCCTGCAGCGCCGCCTCGGCGAGGCCGGCCAATTCCGGGCTGGCGGGGGCATTCGACAACAGGGTCGCGCCGACGCCGCCGGTGGAATCGATGTTCACATGCACGGCGCAGCGGCGGTCGAGCTCCTGCCAGTGCTGGTCGGCATACCAGGCGGAGCCGGAATAGCGCCCCTGGGAATGGCCGGACCAGAAGCACAGGCGCAGCCCGCGCTTCCAGCCGGCGCGGTGCTGCGCGACCAGGCGGGCGGCCTCCAGCATCGAGGCGTTCGCGGCGCCATTGTCCATCACGCCCTCGTACCAGGTGTCGTGATGGCCGGAGAACAGGATGAAGGGCGCGGCATCGCCGGCGGGCGAGTCCAGCTCGGCGACCAGGATCGGCGTCGGGCGCCAGCCGGCATCGATCGCGGCCTCGATCACCACCTCGGGCGCCTCGCCCTCGGCCAGGCGGGCGATCAGCGCCTCGCCCTCGGCCCGGTTGATGCTGGCGGCCACGGTGCGCGGCAACTGAGAGAAAGTTTCGGGCGAGGGGCTGCCCCAGAGCGGCGAGATGCACATCTCGTGGATATGCTCATGCGGGCTGACATGCAGCTGCGCCAGCGCCCCGGCCCGGGCGGCGCGGGCGGCGGCGGCGGGGCTGGCGATGCCCTCGACCAGCAGGATGCAGCCGGCGAGGTCCCGTCCCGCGAAATCCGCCTCGGTGCCGGCGCCCAGATGCATCAGCCTTCCCCGCGCGCCGCCCGGCGACGAGGCCAGCGCCATCGAATGGGTGATGGCCTTCACCGCGCGGCCGTCGACCGTGACGCGGCAGGCGCCGGGCAGGCTGACATAGGCGTCGTGCATGACCATGCGCGTGGCGTAGCCATAGGAAGCAAGGCGGGTCTTCAGCCCCTCGAGGCTGTCCAGCTCCGGCGGCGTGCCGGACAGCTTCACGAAGCGCGCTAGGTGGCGCAGCGTGTCCATCAGCGTCGGGCCGTCGACGCCGGCGGCCAGATCCTTGGCGGTGGTCATGCCAGCTCTCCCAGCTCTTCGGCGAGGCCTTCGCCGATCTTTCGCTCGCCGCGCTCGACCGAGGCGATCAGCGCCACCAGCTTGTCGACCAGCGGCGTCGGCAGGCCGTGGCGGCGCGCCGCCGCCTGCATCGGCGCCAGCTGCGCCCCGGCATCGGTAGGGCGCTGGCGCACCGCCAGGTCGCGCCAGATGCCGCTATGCGACTTGGCCGAGCCGCGGTTGTACGTCTCCATGATCGCCATGGAAGCCTGGATCGCCGCCTCGTCGCCCTTCAGGAAGGCGGCCGGGTCGAAGCCGTTGAAGCCGAGCGGAGACACGCCCTCGGCACGGGCGATGGTCAGCACCTCGCGCACCAGGGCGCGCAGCATCTTTGCCCGCGCCGGGTCGGCGATGTAGTCGGCGATGGAGTCGTTGGTGAGCGCCGAGGACTTCAGGATGGCGCCGTACCCCCCCTTCCCCCACAAATACCCGAAGATATTGTCGCTGAGCACGGCGTCCGCGTCGAATTGCAGCATCAGCTGGTGCAGCGCGGTGATGCGCGGCGTGGTGGCGCCGTCGAGCTCGCCCACCACCACGGCGCCGCGGCCGCCATAGGTGATGCGGCCGGGGGCGATGTAGTCGGCGCCGAAATTGACGAAGGCGCCGATGGTGCGGGCGCGGCCGACCACCTCGGCGATGATCAGCTCGTTCAGCCCGTTCTGGCAGGAGACGACGGCGCCGTCCTCGGCCAGGTAGGGCAGCAGCGCGCGCGTCGCCGCCTCGGTGTGATGCGCCTTGACCGCCAGCAGGATCAGGCGGTGCTGCCCGGTCATCTGCGCCGGCGTCACCGCGCGGGCCGGCACGGTGAAGGCCGCGACCGGGCCGTCGATGGTCAGGCCGTCCGCGTTGATGGCGGCGACGTGCTCGTCGACCACGTCGACGAAGGTCACGGCATGGCCGGCGCGGAGCAGATGCGCGCCGATGGTGCCGCCAATCGCCCCGGCCCCCCAGACAATGATGGATTCCGGAACCAATCCCGTCATGGCGCGCTTCCCCTGCTGCAGCCTCCCGCTCTGCACCCGGCGGGAATGTCCGTCAATCCGGTGAATTTCGTCTGACAAAATGATTGACACCTGTCGGACGAATGGCGAGGCTCCCGCCATGTCCGCCGCGCTGCCCTTCCAGACCCTGCCTGTTTCCGACAGGCAGAACGACAGGCCTGACGATGCCGAGGCCCCCGCCAGCGTGCGCGCGGCCGTGGCCTGTCAGTTGCGCCAGGCGATCGTCTCCGGCCGCTACCGCGCCGGGCAGCGCCTGCCGGAGCGCGAGCTTTGCGCCGTGACCGGTGCCGCCCGCAGCTCGGTGCGCGAGGCGCTGCGCCAGCTGGAGGCCGAGGGGCTGGTCAGCATCATCCCGCATCGCGGCCCCGTGGTGCGCCCCCTGCCGCTGGAGGAGGCGCGCCAGACCTATGCCGCCCGCGCCCTGCTGGAGGGGCATGTCGGCCGGCTCTGCGCGCTGCACCGGACGCCGGCGCAGCTGGCCGCGCTGGACGCCGCCATGGATGCCATGGAGGCGGCGGCCAAGGTCGTCGACGGGCCGCGGGTGATCGCCGCCAATGCCGCCTTCTACGCCGCCATGACCGAGGCCGCCGGCAATGCGGTGATCGCCGGCCTGCTGAAGGCGATCCACAACCGCCTGGCGCTGGGCCGGCTGAGCGGGGTGCTCTGGCCCGGCCGCCTGACCGAGAGCATGGCCGAGAACCGCGCCATCCTGGCCGCCATCCGCGCCGGCGACGCCGCCGCGGCGGAAGCCGCCTGCATCCATCATATCGAGGCCTCGGCCGCCATCGCCCTGGTCATCCTGGCCGCGCGGCATGGCCAGGACGAGGCGGTCCTGCCCCAGGGGTCAAAGCCGTGAATCTGGATTTTTCGGGCCGCGTCGTCGCGGTCACCGGTGCCGCTGCCGGCATCGGCCGCGCCGTCGCCCAGTCCTTCGCCGCCCGCGGCGCGAAAGTCTTCGCCACCGACATCGACGCGGCGTTGCTGGCGGAGACGGCGGCGGGCCATGCCGGCATCGCCGCCGCCGTGGTCGACCTGCGCGACCGCGCCGCCGCCGCCCGCTGGATCGCGGACGTCGAGGCGGCTGCCGGCGCCGCCATCGGCATCCTGGTCAACAATGCCGGCGGCACGCTGGGGCAGCAGCAGAGCCCGGTGGAGGAGGTCGAGGACGCCGCCTGGGACGCCATCTTCGACGTCAACCTGCATGCCGCCTTCGCCCTCTGCCGCGCCGCGGCGCCGGCGATGAAGCGGGCCGGCGCGGGGCGCATCGTCAATATCAGCTCGGGCGCCGGGCTGCGGCCGTCGCGCACCGGCATCCAGGCCTATACGACCGCCAAGCATGCGGTGATCGGCCTGACCCGGCAGCTGGCGCATGAGCTCGGGCCGCATGGCGTCACCGTCAACGCCATCGCGCCGGGGCTGATGCTGACCGGCGTGCCCGCCGTCGTCCGGCAATGGGAAGGCTATGGCGCCGAGGGCCAGCAGCGCGTGCTGGACGGCATCCCGCTGCGCCGCATGGGCACCGCCCAGGACATCGCCGACAGCGTGCTGTTCTTCGCCTCCGACCTCGCCAGCTTCGTCACCGGCCAGGTGCTGCCGGTCAATGGCGGCTCGCACTAAGCCGCCACGCCAAGGATTTTTTTCGACATGACCATGCTGAACACCCGCCGCGGGCTGCTGGCCCTCACCGCCGCCGGCCTCGCCATGCCGCAGATCAGCCGGGCGCAGTCTTGGCCGTCGCGGCCGATCCGCGTCATCGTGCCCTTCGCCACCGGCGGCGGCACCGACGTCACCATGCGCATGCTGGCGCCGAAGATCTCCGAGATCCTCGGCCAGTCCGTCGTGATCGAGAACCGGCCCGGCGCGGGCAGCACCGTCGGCACCGATTTCGTCGCCAAGTCGGCCCCCGACGGCTCGACCTTCGTGCTCGCCACGCTGTCCTCCACCGGCATCGCGGTCGGCCTCTACGCCAACCTGCCCTATGATCCGATCAAGGATCTGGCCGCCATCGCGCCGACGGTCTTCATCCCGATCTGCCTTGGGGTGACGACGAAAGGCTGGGACGTGCGCGACCTGTCCGGCTTCGTGGCCGCCTTGAAGGCTAAGCCCAACGCCTATTCCTATGGCAGCAGCGGGGTGGGGACGACCGGCCATATCGCCAGCAGCAATTTCCTGCGCCAGGTCGGCGCGCAGGCCGAGCACGTGCCCTATCGCGGCGCCGGGCAGAGCTTCACCGCGCTGGTCTCGGGCGAGACGCAGTTCACCCACGACATCCCCAGCCTGCTGAAGCCCTTCCACGAGGCCGGTCAGGTGCGCTGCCTCTTCGTCAACACGCCGGAGCGCTCGCCGCTGATGCCCGACATGCCCACCGCCGCCGAGGTCGGGCTGCCGGACTACAAGGCCTATTCCTGGTACGGGCTGTTCGGCCCGGCCGGCACGCCGAAGCCGATCCAGGAGCGCCTGGCCGCCGCCGTCGACACGGCGCTGGCCGACCCGGCGATCAAGGCGCGCCTCGACGAGCTCGGCACCCCCGGCATGCGCGGCTACACCCCGGACCGTTTCGCGGCCTATGTGGCGGACGAGGTGAAGATCTGGGCGCCGCTGGTCAAGGCTTCCGGCGCCCGGGTGGAATAACCCGCGCGGAACCGCTATGCCGGCCGCGAAGTGAGAAGGACCCCGACGATGTTCGAGGCACGCCCCATCGCGGCCGGCAGCAAGGCCGAGTTCCACGCCGAGCTGGCGCAGCAGGCCGAGGCCCTGCTGCAGGGCGAGCGCGACATGATCGCCAATGCCGCCAATCTCTCGGCGCTGATCTTCCACAGCCTGCCCGAGTTGAACTGGGCCGGCTTCTACTTCCTGCGCGAGGGCGGCGAGCTGGTGCTCGGCCCCTTCCAGGGCAAGCCCGCCTGCGTCCGCATCGCCCGTGGCCGCGGCGTCTGCGGTGCCGCCGCCGAGCGTGGCGCCTCGGTCCTGGTGCCCGATGTGCACGCCTTCCCCGGCCATATCGCCTGCGACGCCGCGTCGCGGGCCGAGCTGGTGGTGCCGGTGATCGGGAAGAGCGGCGTCATCGGCGTGCTCGACCTCGACAGCCCGCTGCCCGACCGCTTCGACGCCGAGGACCAGGCCGGGATCGAGAAGCTGGCGGCGATCTTCGTGGCCGCCAGCGAGCTGTAGCTCAACCTTCGACCTCGATCTTCGCCGCCGAGATCACGCCCTTCCACAGATCGACCTCGCGCTGCAGGAACGGCGCGAAGTCGCGCTCCGGCAGGGGCGCGGCGGTGAAGCCGGAGGTGGCATAGGCGTCGCGCACCTTCGGCAAGGCCAGCGCCCTGGTCGCCTCTTCCTCCAGCCGCGCCAGGATGGCCGGCGGCAGGTTCGGCGGCGCCACCAGCCCGTACCAGTTGCTGACATTGAACTCGCCGGCGCGGCCGTTCAGCACGGGGGTGGCCGGGCTGCGCGGCCAGGGCTCGGCGGTGGAAATGGCCAGCAGCTTCAGCACGCCCTGGTCGACCATCGGCCAGACGGCGGCATCGCTGAAGCCGACATCGACCGTGCCGGCCGCCAGATCCGCCAGCAGCGGCGCCGTGCCGCGATAGGGGATATGCAGCATGTCGGTGCCGAGCCGCAGGTTCAGCAGTTCCATCGCCAGATGCGGGCTGGAGCCGATGCCGCCCGAGCCGAAGCGCACCGCTTGCGGCTGCGCCTTGGCCCAGGCCAGGAAGGCGCCGAGATCGGCCGCCGGCAGGTCTTTCCGCGCCACGAGCAGCAGCGGGCTGGTGGTCAACCGGCTGACATGGGTCATGGTCAGCGGCGTGTAGGGGGTGCGGCGCAGCAGCGGGCCGATGGTGACATTGCCGGCGCTGGTGATGCCGAGCGTGGTGCCGTCGGGCGCCGCGCGAAACACCTGCTCGATGCCCAGCGCCCCGGCGGCGCCGGCCTTGTTCTCGACGACGACGGGCTGGCCGAAGACCGGGGCCCAGGCATCGGCCAGCACGCGGCCGACCAGGTCGACGCCGCCGCCCGCCGGAAAGGGCACGATGATACGGATCGGCCGGTCCGGCTGCCAGCCGGTGGCGGCAGCCGCGCCGCGCAGGAGGAAGGGCGTGGCGAGCAGCCCGAGCGCCGCGCGCCGCGGAAGGGGGGAGATCATGGCCAGGGGCTCCGGGGGCTCAGGCTTCGGGAAGCGCGGTCGTGCCGCGCGAGAGGCGTTCGGGGCGCGCCAGGCCGAGATGCTCGCGCAGCGTCGTGCCGCTGTACTCGGTGCGGAACAACCCGCGGCGCTGCAGCTCCGGCACGACGAGCTCGGTGAAGGCGCGGAAGCCGGCGGGGAAGGTCGGCGGCATGACGTTGAAGCCGTCGGCGCCGCGGCCCTCGAACCATTCCTGCATGCGGTCGGCAACCTCGCTGTAGCTCCCGACGATCATGTGGTGGCCGCGCGAGACGGCGATGCGCTCATAGAGCTGCCGGATGGTCAGGTTCTCGCGCTTGGCGAGATCGGCGATGACCTTCAGCCGCGCCTTGCCGACATCGGTGTCCGGCAGCGCCGGCAGCGGCCCGTCGACATCGAACTTGGAAAAGTCGAAGCCGCCGGTGAGGAAGGACAGCAGCGACAGCCCCACATCCGGATGCAGCAGCTTTTGCAGCTCGGCCATCTGGTCTTCCGCCTCGGTGCGGGTGCGGCCGACAACGGGGAAGAAACCGGGAAGAACCTTGACGGCTTCGGCATCGCGGCCGGCGGCGGTCAGCCGCGCCTTGATATCGGCATAGAAGGCCTGCGCTTCCGGCAGCGTCTGGCTGACCGAGAAAATAACCTCGGCGAGGCGCGCGGCCAGGTCGCGGCCGGCTTCCGACCCGCCGGCCTGCACCAGCACCGGGTGGCCCTGCGGCGGCCGCGCCAGGTTCAACGGGCCGCGCACGGCGAAGTCCTCGCCGCGGTGGTTCAGGACATCGAGCTTGGCGGCATCGAAATAGACGCCCGACTCCGCATCGCGTTCGAAGGCGTCATCCGCGAAGGAATCCCAGAGGCCCTTGGTGACCTCGACGAACTCGGCGGCGCGGCGATAGCGGTCGGCATGCGCCAGGTGGCTGTCGCGGCCGAAATTCCAGGCCTCGTTGGCGTTGGAGGTGGTGACGATGTTCCACCCCGCCCGGCCGCCCGACAGATGGTCCAGCGTGCCGAAGCTGCGCGCGGTGTGGTAGGGCTCCGCATAGGTGGTGGAGCCCGTCGCGACCAGGCCGATCCGCTCGGTCACCATCGACAGCGCCGAGAGCAGCGCGATCGGCTCGAAGATATTGGTGCGGCTGGTGCGGCGCACCGCCGGCCAGTCGGTCTGGGTGACGCAGTTGTTGTCGGCCAGGAACAGCATGTCGAAACGCGCCGCCTCGGCCAGGCGCGCCATCTCGGCATAGTGGCGGATGCTGACCGGCGCATCGGCCTGCGCGCCGGGATGCCGCCAGCCGGCGATGTGATGGCCGGTGGACAGCAGGAAAAGGCCAAGGCGCATCTGGCGCGGGGCAGAAGACATTCAACGGTTCCCGGACGGTCATCCAGCCGACGTCCCCGTTCCCCCGGCCAGGCTTTCAATGTGCCGGCCTATTTGACGGGAGGGTATGGTGGGGGCACCCATTTGACAACACCGCCGGCCTGTTGCGCGCCGCGCAAGCGCGTTCCGCAATTCACGCTGCACGAAATTTCGCAACGGGCCGCGGCAGCCATGTTCCTGGCGGCGTGCTGCTTGGCACGGCCGTGGCGAGCACGTCGACCACCGGCCAGACGGCGCCGCTGACGCCGCCGCGGATCGGGGCGAAGACGGGCCGATCCTGGCCGCCGCCCAGGCCTTGCAGGGGCCGCGATGGTGCTGCGCAGGCTCTGCCCGGGCCCGGGAGTCCCGGCGGCATCGTCGGGGCGAAAGCGGCCCTGCTGCCCCGGCGGCGCTGCGCCAGGCCGCCGCTCGCGTTTTTGTCGATCGGATTCTCGCAAGACGAGCCCTGCTGCCGTGACCGGTGCCGGTTGCGCTGCAGCAAGTGCCGCGACTGAGTCGTGACGCGGAAAATCGCGGCGCGGCGCCGCGGCGCGGGCCAGTTTCGGCTGGCTCCTGCGCATCGGATCTCGCATGGTCTCCGCTTGATCACGGAAACAGGAGAGCGGGCATGACGCAGGGCCGGGACCACCTCCCGCAACGGGATCTGGCGACCGCCCTGGCAGAGGACCCGCCGTCGCGTGCCGCGCCTGTCCTCATCGACTTCGACCACACGCTGCTGGCGGCGAACAGCACGGAGCTGTTCATCCTGTCCTGCCGGCCGCACTGGATGGCAGCGGCCATCGATTTCGTGGTGCGCGATTGCATTCCATGGCGGATGACCGGCCTGCCGCATTGGTTCCGGCTGCGCGACTATATGTGCTGCCTGATGCTGGCGCTGCTGATGCCCTGGACCATCCTGGCCTGGAGGCGGCGCGCGCCGGCGCTGTTCGCGGCCCAGGCCAGCGACAGCGTGGCCGAGGCGCTGGCGCCGATCGAGGCGGCGCGCTGCGTCATCGTCAGCTTCGGCATGGCCTGGCTGATCCGGCCCATGCTGCGCGGCAGCCGATGGGAAGCGGCCGAGCTGATGGCGACGCCGCTGAAGCCGGCCCGGCGTAATTTCTCGCGCGGCAAGCTGGCGCTGCTCGATGCGCGCTTCGGCCGCCGGGCGGTGGCCGAGGCGACGGCCATCTCTGATTCCCTCGACGACCGCGACCTGCTGCTGGCGGCGCGCCAGGGCATCCTGATCCCGCCGCAGGGCGAGGCCGTCGCCGCCGCCGAGCGCCGCTACTTCCCTCTGCGCTACAGCATCCGGGCCAAGTACGGGCTGCTGCACATGCTGGACAAGGTGCTGCTGGTCGACTTCGCCATCCTGCTGCTCGGCACCTCGCGCGACCTCGACGACCTGCTGCGGCATGCCATCAGCATTCCCTTCCTGCTGCTGTCGCTGCATTGCGTCTACGAGATGGGCTATTTCGAGAACGACATGGTGGCGGCCAAGCGCGAGGCCAAGCCGACGCTGAGCAAGGAGGCCGCCCGCTTCCGCGACTATCCGATCCAGCCGGCGGGCTGGGTCTGGGCGATCGGCCTCGGCCTGCTGGGCTGCCTGGCGGCGGCCTATACCCGCTCCACCTCCAGCCTGGCGCTGCTGCCGGCGATCACCGCCTGGGCGATCCTGCTGGTGCTGCTGCGGCTGGCCTTCCACGCCTACAACCAGCAGCCGGTGCAGGGGCGGCTGCCGCTCTATGCCGTGCTGCAGATGATGAAGTACCTGCCGGTCTTCTTCCTGATCCACCCGACCATGATGGGCGTGCTGCTGTCGCTCAGCCAGGTCGCCATGATGTGGATCGTCTATATCGTCTATCGCAGCGGCGGCGACCACCGCGGGCTGAACAAGGAGATGATCCGCGGCCTGTTCTGGGTGGTGGGCGCCGGGCTGCTGGCCACCACCGGCCGCTACAGCCTGTGGGGCAGCCTGCTGCCGGTCGGGCTGATGCTGGCCTGGTGCCTGCTGCGCCTGGCCAAGCCCCGGCTGATGGAGCTGGCCAAGCGCCGCCCGGCCCCGGCGCTGACCCGCGCCAAGTAGCCGGCTATCGCGGCAGCAGCGCCGCGAAATCGGCATCCAGCCGGGCGAGCGCGGCCGTGATCTGGCCGCGGCGCCCGGCGACCCATTTTTCCTGGTCGCTCAACGCGGTGGTCGACGCGGCCAGCATCCGTGTCATCTCGGCCGGCTGCGGCCCGCCGCTGGTCGCCCGCGCCGCAACGATCGCCGCCGGGTCCAGCGCCGCGCGGAATTCCGCCTCGGTGACCGGCAGCGCGCCGCCTTCCACCTTCATCTCGCGCAGTGTCTCGCCATAGATGCGCTGGGCCTCCGCATAGGGGAAATCGCTCGGGCGAATGTCATGCGCCTTGGCGAAGTCGACGATCTCCGACGCGAAGTGATGGCCGACGCGGAAGGGCAGCCTGTATTGCCGCATCAGCAGGTCGGCGAGCTCCTGGCTGGCGGTCCAGTCGCTGTTCAGCTCGTCCAGCGCGCGCTCCGGGCTGATCACCAGCGCGCCCAGGATGCGGTCCCATTGCTGCAGCAGCCGCACCGTGGCCCCGATCATGGCGCTGTTGTCGCGCACGCTCTTGGCGTCGGCCATGCCGGGCGGGATGTTGTGCGCCTGCATCACCCGGCCCATGGCCAGCGAGATCACCGTCGACGCCTGGCTGCGCGTGTCGTTCAGCAGGCCCGGATTGCGCTTCTGCGGCATGGCGCTGGAGACATAGGTGTTGCCGCCGCCCTCCTGCAGCAGGATCCAGGGGCGCGACTGGGCGTATTGCACCAGCACATCCTCGATGAAGCCGCCGGCATGCAGCGCGATGCCGGTGACGATGGCGCCGGCCTCCACCGGCATCTCGGCCGAGGCGATCTGGCTGGCGTCATAGGCGTTGTCGACCAGCGCGCCGAAGCCGAGATAGCCCGCCATCCGCGCCCGGTTCAGCGGCCAGCCGGTGCCGTTCAGCACGGTGGTGCCCATCGGCGAGCGGTCGACGCGGGCATAGGCCTCGCGGATGCGGTCGGCATCGCGCGTCAGCCCGGCGATATGGCCGAGCAGGTAATGGCCGTAGCTGTTCGGCTGCGCGGCGACGCCATTGGTGTAGTTCGGCACGATGGTGCCGGCATGCTGCCCGGCCAGCCGCAGCATGGTGGCCGTCGTCTTGCGCAGGGCGTCGGCCAGCTGCAGCAGGTCGTCGCGCAGGATGGCGGCGCGATAGGTCGCATGCATGTCCTGGCTGGAGCGGCCGGCATGCAGCAGCGTCGCCTCGACGCCGGCGGCCTCGATCAGCAGCGGCTCGAAGCTGATGACGGTGGATGGCCGCCGCCCGCCCGGCGCGGCGCCGGCCTTGAGCACGGCCGCCAGCCCTGCCGCGATGCGCGGCGCCACGGCGCGGTCGAGCAGGCCCTCCTCGGTGTTGATCACCGCGGTGGCCTTGTTGATCTCGCCGAGCCAGAAGAACTCGTCCTGCCGTGGCGATGCCGCCGTCCCCTGGGCTTGCGCCGCGCCGAAGCCCGCGACGAAAAGCCCCGCCGCCAGGCCCGCCTGGATCATCCGCATCTGGTCTCTCCCCGCATGGAGCGGCGAGGATAGGCTTCATGCGGCGGCTGGCAATGTCAGCGGCAGAAGACCAGCGCGGCCATGGCCAGCGGCGCCAGGAAGGGGCCGAGCGGCAGGGCGGCGACGCGCTGCCCGGCGCCGCGCAGCAGCAGCGCGCACAGCGCCAGCAGCGCCAGCGCCAGCGCCGCCGTGGCGCTGGCCAGCGCCGGCCCCAGCAGGCAGCCCAGCGCGAAGCCGAAGCGCAGGTCGCCGCCGCCGACGCGCCCGCGCGACGCGCCCCGGCGCAGCAGCCAGAAGGGCGCCGCCATCATCGCGCCGGCGACCAGCGCCAGCAGAATGTCATCGGCCGCCAGCAGCCCGAGCCCGGCCAGCAGCGCGGTCAGCGGATGCGGCAGCCGGCGCTGCGATGCATCGACCAGCGCCAGCGCGGCCAGCAGCGCCAGCACCGCGGCCAGCCAGGCCGTGTCCATCTTCAGAAGCCGCCGATCTGCACGCTGACCGTGCTCTGCGGGTCGCTGGCCAGGGCCGGGATGAAGGCCGTCAGCTGGGCGAAGGGAAATTGCGAGACATCGACGCGCACGGTGACGGCATAGCGCGTGCTGGCGCTGGCGTCGGGACCCACGGTGATGGTGCTGCGCGCCGGATCGACCAGCCCGCCATAGCTGTTGAGCACGGCGGTCGCGGCGGCGCGGGCCAGCGTCGCGCGCTGGTCGTTGGTCAGGCCGGCGACGGCGGCGCGCGCGCCTTCCCCGGCGGCGGCGGCGGCGGCGGTGCGGGCGCCGAAATGCACGCCGAAGGCGATGGTGCCGAACAGCAGGCTGAACATCAGCGTGGCGACGAGCGCGAACTCGACCGCCATGGCGCCTTCGTCATCCCGCGACGCCACGGCGCGCCGGTGCCGCGCCGGCCGCTGCGTCGCGCGGCGCAGCAGCCTTTGCACCCAGGCCAGGCGCAGGCGCCGGGAGGGATCGGCGCCGCGCAACGGGCCGGCCAGCGGGCGGCCCCGGCAGCTGCCGGGGCCATGGGCAGGAGGATGCATGACGCCAGGCCTTTCTGCCGTGGCAGGCCGGCTTCAGGTCACCGCGGCGCCGCCAAGGGCGGTCAGGATGCTGTTGAAGGTGACGCGCAGCTGCGTGCCGATCGGCGTCACGATGGTGGCGATGGCGACGGCGATGCCGGCGGCGATCAGCCCGTATTCCAGCGCCGCGGCGCCGTCCTCATCCTTCCACAGGCGGTGCATCTCAGTCAGGATCAGCTTGAACGACATGGTCTCTTTCCTTGTGTCAGCCGGCATCGATGGATCGCGCCGCCCGCCGGTCCGGCGGCGCGATGTCGCTCAGAGCACCAGGGTCGGCACGCCGCAGCGCGCGCCCTCCGGTGTCACCTCCGCGATGCCGAGCCGGAGCCCGAGCGCCGCGAGAAGATTGGCCAGCAGCGGGTCCAGCCCGCGCAGCACAGGGTCGAGCACCCCGGCCAGCGCGGCGGTCACCACCGTCGGCGTCAGCACCAGGCTGCCGCCCAGCACATTGACCGCCGCCGTGATCTGCAGATTGCCTGCGAGACCAGACAGCAGACTTCCCAGCGCGCCACCGGAAGAAATACTCTGCGGCGTGTGGGCGGCGATCTGCGCCGCGGTGAAGCGCAGCGTGCCGCTGCCCTCGGCGACCACCACCGGCGCCCGCGTCGCCGCGGTCGCGCCGATGCTGATCAGCCCGGTGTCAATCGCCAGCAGCGTCGCCGGCGCCACCGGCGGCACCGAGGCGCTGTCGGCGAAGCGCATGGCGTTGACGCTGCCCAGCTGCACGCTGGCCAGGCCGCTGCGCGCCAGCACGCTGATCGCCGTGTCGGTGACCGGGTCGTCGCCGCAGCTGACCGCGCTCAGCACGCCGCTGGCCGGCGCCACCTGCACCAGCACGCCGACATTGGCGACGGTGACGGTGCCGACCAGCGGGATGGTGATCTGCGGCAGCGCGATCTGCAGCAGCAGGCGGATCTGCGTCGTCGCCGCGCGGCTGCCGACCGGGCCCAGCACCAGGGCACCCTCGGCGGGCGGCGCCGGCGCCGTCGCCGGCGGCGCGATCGCCATCACCCGCGCCGAGATCAGCGCGCCGGCGACGGTGCCCAGCGTGGTCAGCTGCGCCGCATGGCCGCCGCCCATCACCGCCGCGGCGCGCAGCAGCTCCAGCGCCGACAGCGTCGCATTGGCGAAAGGCGTGGCCGAGACCAGGCTCGCCACCGCCTCACGCCCCTGCATGACGCCGAGGTCGATGACATCGCCGAGCAGCGCGCCGCGCGCCGCATCCGCCGTCGCCGCCAGGCTGGCCAGCGTCGCGGCGGCGGCCGGCGCGCTGGCGGCCAGCACCTGGCCGGCCGCGGTCAGCAGCACCGGCAGCGACACCCGGCTGGTCAGCAGCGCCGCATAGGTGCCGACGCCGAGCTGCAGCGCCAGCTGGTCGAGCAGCGCCACCGGGCTGAGCCGCGCCGTCGCCAGCCCGTTCCAGGCCAGCAGCGACAGGTTCAGCGAGCCGCCCAGCATGCCGCCGATCATGGCGTTCAGCAGCCCGGCATCCAGCGCCGCCGTGGTCGACGACAGGGTGAAGGCGCCGAGCTGCTGGTGCGCCGCCGTGGCGCTGACCCGCAGCGTCACACTGTCCTGCGCCAGCAGCACCCGCATCAGCCCGAGCGGCAGCACGCGCGACGCCTCGACCCGCACGGCGCCGAGCGGCGTGGCGGCGGCGCTGAATCGGCTGCCCGGCGCCGCCAGGCTGTCGTCGTAGCGGCCGGCGGTGGCGGTGAAGGCGACATCCGCCATGCCCTGGCGGCGCAGCGTGTTGCCCGCCAGCAGCGTCGCATTGGCCGGCGCCCGCACCGCGGACAGCGCCGCGGCATCGGCCGCCGCCTGCAGCGCGCGCTTGCCGAAATGCAGCGCGGTCATGTCGACCGCCAGCGCGCCGAAGCCCATCATGCTGGCCAGGCACAGCGCCGCCAGCAGGCCGACGGCGCCCGAATCATCGCCCCGCGTCATCCGGCGCGCGGCACGCTTCAGGACGGCGCGCAGCGCGGCCTCCGGGCGACGCAGGCGCGGCAGGATGGCGGGGCGCAGGCGCATCAGCGCATGCCGCCGCGGGCGGAGACCGGCGCCGCATCGGCCGGCGCCGCCATCGGCGCGGCCGGGCGCTGGCCCAGCAGGGAATCCGCCTCGCGGCCCGGCGTGCCGGGATGCGGCGCAGGCGCCGGCACGCCGGGCAGCAGCCCGAGCTGGCGAGCGATGATGGCGGCGGCGAAGCCCTCCATCGGCACGGCGGGCGCGGGCACCGGCTCGGCGGCGCGCGGCGCGGCCGCCGGCAGCAGGGCCGGCGCGGCCAGCGCCATCAGGCCGAGGATCAGATGGCGGCGAATCAGGCGGGGGCGGTTCATGCGGGCTCTCCGCGCAGCAGGGTTTCGGCGCGCCGGCGCACGGTGTCGCGCAGCCCGGTGTCGGCGATCTGCGCCAGGCGGCGCTCGGCCTCGTCGCGGCGACGGTTGGCCATCAGCACCAGGATCAGGTTGTTGCGCACCTCGCCGCTGGCCGGGTCCAGCTCCTCGGCCTGGCGCAGGCGGAACTCGGCCTCCTCGGCCTGGCCGGCGCGATACAGCGCATAGCCCAGGTTGTTCAGGTAGCGCGTGCTGGTCGGCTGCTTGGCCAGCGCGGCGGTGAAGGCGGCCACCGCCTCGGCCCAGCGGCCGCGGCGGCCGGCCAGCATGCCCAGCCCGTTCTGCGCCGGCCCGTCGTCGCCGCGGCCCAGCCGGGCGCGGAAGGTGGCCTCGGCGCGGGCATCCTCGCCGATGGCGGCCAGCGATTCGGCGCGGCGCATGCTGGTGTCGGCGGTGGCGCCGAAGCGGGTGTCGAACTCGTCGAGATGCGCCAGCGCGGCGCGGTGCAGGTCGCGCTGCTGCAGCCCGGCGATCAGGTCCAGATACAGGCCGCGCTCGCGCGGGCCGGTGCTCTCGGGGGCATTGCCGGCGGCCAGGCTGTCGCCGCCGAGGCCGAGCGTGCCGCAGCCGCTGAGCAGCAGGGCGCCGCCCAGCAGCGCGGGAAGAAGCAGGCGGTTCATCGAGGGTCCCCCGTCATGCCGGCCATCAGGCCGGAGAGCGCCGGCGCGCCCATCAGGATCAGCAGCGCGGGCAGGAAGGCGGCGACCATCACCACGGTGAGCTTCACCGCGGCCGATCCCACCTTCTCCCGCGCCTGGGCCAGGCGCTGCTCGCCGAGATCGACGGCCAGGCCGCGTAAGGGCTGGATCAGCTCGGTGCCGAAGCGCAGCGACTGGCGCACCAGCTCGGCCAGGGTCGCGGCATCGTCGATCGCCAGGCGGTGCGACAGCCGGGTCAGCGCCTGCTCCTGCGGCGTGCCGCCATCGAGCTCCTGCAGCATCAGCCGCATCGCAGGCGCCAGCGCCGGCGTCGCGGCCGGCGCCTGCTGGGCGGCGAAGCGCAGGGCCTGCTCGGTGCCGGCGCCGCCCTCGAGGCCCAGCACCATCAGGCCGATGGCGGCGGGCAGCTCGGCGCGGCGGGCGCCGGCGGCGGCCTCGGCGCGCCAGGCCAGCAGCCGGCTGGCCAGGAAGGCGGTGCCGAGCGCGCCCAGCACGAACAGCCCGGGGCCCGGCACCAGCCCGTCGAAGCGGCTGGCCAGCAGCCCGGCCGCCAGCGCCAGGCCGAGCCGGCCGATGGCGAAGAGCGAGGGCGCCGCCGGATGCAGGAAGCCGGCGCGGCGCAGCGACAGCGCCAGCTGCTCGGAGGAGGCGCCCTGGCCGATCAGCCGGCGGCCCATCGGCGCCGCCCAGCGCATCGCCAGGCGCTGCAGCGCCTCCAGCATCGGGTCGCCGGGGGCGATGGCGGCCTTGCCGGCGCCGGCATGGCGGGCCAGGCGCGCCAGCGCCCGCTCGACCCGCAGCGCGCGGCGCAGCCCGGCCAGCAGGGCGATGGCCGAGACGCCGGCGACCAGGGCCAGGCCGGTTTCGGTGGCGGCCATCAGTAGGTCACCTTGGCGATGCGCGACAGCGCGGCCAGGCCGCCCGAATACAGGCCGAGGATCAGCCAGGCGGCGCCGCGGCCGCGCTCGGGGTCGAGGAAGAAGCCGATATGCGCCGGGCTCAGCAGGCTGAGCGCGACGGTCGCCAGCGGCAGCAGCAGCGACAGGACGAGCGCGCTGGCGCGCACCTCGGCGGTGGCGCTGCGCAGCTCGCGCGCCACCCGCTGGCGGTCGCGCAGGCTCTGCGCCAGCTGGCTCAGCGTCTCGGTCAGCCGGCCGCCGAAGCGCAGCGCCGCGGCGACCGCCGCCGCCAGCAGGGAAAGATCGGAAAGCCCCTGCCGCGCCGCCAGGGCTTCGAGGGTCGGCCCCAGCGCCGCCCCATGCTGCACCCGCCGCTCGGCCAGCAAGAAGAGCTCGCGCAGCACCTCGGGGCTGGCGGCATTGGCGCGGGCCAGCGCCTGCGGCACCGAGGCGCCGGTCTGCAGATGCTGGCGCAGCCGCTCGACGAAGCCGGGCAGCGCCGCCTGCATCGCCTTGGCGCGGCGCGCCGCGCGCCAGACCGCGAAGCCGAGGCCGAGCCCGGCGCAGGCGCCGACGGCCAGGAAGGCGGGCAGCATGCCCTGCGGCGTGCCGAGCACGGCCAGCGCCGCGCCACCGCCGGCCACCGCCGCCAGGCCGGTCACGCCCAGCGCCGGGCCGGGGCGCAGGCCGGCGCGCCACAGCAGCCGCTCCAGCGGCTCCGGCAGCACGGCGTCGCGCACCGCCTCCAGCGCCAGCTCCGGCCGCTGCACGCGGGCGGTCAGCCGGGCATCGATGCGGGCCAGGCGGCGGCGGCGCTGCAGCAAAGCGGTGGCCATCAGGCCGAGGCCGCCAGCGGCCAGCAGCGAGGCGGGGCCGCGCATCAGACGTGGCTCCGCTGCGCCAGCCGCGCCGCGTAGCGCGACTGGTCGGCGATGGCGCCACGGCCCTGGCTGCTCTGGCCATGCGACCACAGCTCGTGCATCTGGTAGACGTCGCCATCGATGCCGCAGAGCTCGGCGACCTCCATGACGCGGCGCTGGCCGTCGGGGGCGCGCTGGACGCCGACGATCAGCTGCACCGAGGAGGCGACGAAGCGGCGCAGCGCCCGCGGCTCCAGCGGCAAGCCGCTGAAGCCCAGCAGCATCTCCAGGCGCCACAGCGCGTCGCGCGCCGAATTGGCGTGCAGCGTGCTCATCGAGCCGTCATGGCCGGTGCTCATCGCCTGCAGCATCTCGACCGCCTCCGGCCCGCGCACCTCGCCCAGCAGCAGCCGGTCGGGGCGCATCCGCATGGCGTTGCGGGTCAGCTCGCGGGTCGAGATCGCCTGGCGGCCGTCGAGCCCGGGCGGCCGGGTCTCGAGCCGCACCACATGCGGCTGCACCAGGCGCAGCTCGGCGGCGTCCTCGATGGTGACCAGCCGCTCGGCCGGGTCGATGGCCGCCGACAGCACGTTCAGCAGCGTGGTCTTGCCCGAGCCGGTGCCGCCGATCACCAGGATGTTCAGCCGCGCCTGCACGGCGGCGGTCAGATAGTCGAGCACGGCGCGCGGCATGGCGCCGGAGCGCACCAGGTCGATGCCCGACAGCGGCTGCCGGCGCGGCTTGCGGATCGAGATCGAGGCGCCGTCGATGGCGACCGGCGGGATGACGACGTTGACGCGCGAGCCGTCGGCCAGGCGCGCGTCGCAGAAGGGCGTCGCCTCGTCGACGCGGCGGCCGACGGCGCCGACGATGCGCTGGATCACCGCCAGCAGATGCGCGTCGTCGCGGAAGCGGGCGGCGGCCAGCTGCAGCCGGCCCTGGCGCTCGACGAAGATCTGCCGCGGGCCGTTGACCAGGATGTCGTCGACCGTGTCGTCGCTCAGCAGCGCCTCCAGCGGGCCGAGGCCGAGCAGCTCGTCCATCAGGTCCTCGGCCAGGCGCGCCCGCTCGGCGGCGTTCAGCGCGGCGCGGCTGGCCTCCAGCACGCTGGCCATCGCCGCGGTGACCTCGGTCAGCAGCGCGGCCCGCGGCAGCCGGTCGGCGGTGACGCCGCGCGCCTCCAGCCGTTCCAGCACGGCGCGGAAGGCGGCCGCCTCCAGCCCGCGATAGCTGTCGGTCAGCGCGTAGCTTTGCGTGAGGGCGTTCATGCGCGGCGGCCCCAGGGCAGGGCGAAGCGGCGGGCGGGCGGCGCCGCGGCCGGGGCGCCCAGGCGCGGCGCCAGCGCCGCCGCCATCGCCGCCATGCCGCGGTCGCGGATGACATGGCCGGCGAAGTCGCCGGCATTGGCGGCATTGGCCTCGGCGACGCGGCTCTCGGCCACCAGCACCGGGGCGCCGAGCTCCAGCTCCTCAACCAGGCGCTGCGCCGGCAGCAGGATCGCCGGCTGGTGGCGGGCGACGATGGCGACGACGCGGTCGCGCCGCGGCAGGCCGGGCTGGTCCAGCCGGCGCAGCAGGGCGGCGGCGGCGGCGGCCGAGGCCACCTCCTGCGTCATCACCAGGCCGAAGCGGCCGAGGCCGGTGGCCAGCGCCAGGCGCAGCGGGTCGGCGACGCTGCCCAGATGCAGCACCACCTCGGCATAGACGCCGCGCAGCACCAGCAGCAGGGCGCGCAGATCGGCCAGCGTCACGCCGTCCAGGTCCTCTGGCGCGCGCAGCAGGAGGGTCGCGAGGCCGCTGCGGCGCTCGCGCGGCACCGCCGAGCGCAGCAGCGCCGCGTCCAGCCGCTCGATGTCGCGCAGCGCGTCGCCGACGCCGTATTGCAGGGCCAGGTCGAAGGCGACCTCGACCGCGCCGGCGCCGGGGGCCAGGTCGAGCAGCAGCACCTCGCGCTTGCCGCGATCGGCGCGGGCGCAGGCCAGCGCCATGGCGATCTCGCGGGCGCCATCCTCGGGGCGGGCGGCCAGCAGCGCCAGGCATTCGGCCTGGCCGCCGCGCTGGGCGCCGCGCGGCGCCGCCTCCAGCCGCGGCCGCAGCGCCGCCTGCAGGCCGGGGACGCTGGTCTGGCGGTCGAGCACGTCCTGGGCGCCGGCGCGCACCGCCTCCAGCACCTGCTCCGGCGCGGTCTCGTCGCCCAGCGCCACCAGGATCGATTGCGGCAGCAGCCGGCGCAGCTGGCCGAGGCGGCCGATGAAATCCGGCGCCGCCTGGCGCTGCCGCGGGCGATAGCCCTGGGCGTCCAGCGCCGCGCCCTCGGCCACCGCGGCGGCGCCGAGGTCGCAGGCGACCAGGCCCGGTCGGATCGCCTCGACCAGGGCGAGGCCCGCCTCGCCTTCCGGCTCGGCGCGGACGATGACGGCAAGGCCGGCCAGCGCCGCCTCCAGCCGCTCGATCAGCGCGGCGTCGGCGCTCATCACCGCGACCACGGGCAGAGTGTCGCTCGCCTGCGCGACCGCCTCGACCACCGGGAGAGGCCCAGAAAGAAACGTCAACGGAGGAGGCCGAAGCGGGCGGCGGCGTCGGCCGCGGTGTTGCGCTGCAGGACCTGGTCCAGGCTGGAGGGCATCGGCGCGGAATTGCCCGGCGCGCCGGGCAGCGGCGGCAGGCTGCCGGCCTCCATCGGGCGGACCAGGCGCGGCGTCGCGATGATCACCAGCTCCTGCTGCTCGCGCTGGGCGCGGACGCGGGACAGGAAGGTGCCGATGATCGGCAGCTGGCCGAGGCCGGGCACCCGCTCGTCGAGCTGGCCGACATTGTTGAAGGTCATGCCGGCGATCATGAAGCTCTGGCCGCTGCCGAGCTCGACGGTGGTGCTGGTGCTGCGCTTGCGGAAGGCGGGGACCGAGAAGCCCTGGATGGTGACCGCGTTGGTGTAGTCGAGCTCGCTGACCTCGGGCGAGACGCGCAGCAGGATGCGGTCGCCGGCCATCACCACGGGGGCGACGTCGAGGCGCACGCCGAAGGGCTTGTAGTCGATGGTGACCGAAGCGCTGCCGCCGATGCCGGCCTGCGGCACCGGGATCGGGATCTCGCCGCCGGCCAGGAAGCTGGCCTGCTCGCCGGAGCGCACCAGCAGCACCGGCTCGGCCAGCATCTGCGCGAAGTCGGTGGACGACAGCAGCGACAGCGCGGCCAGGATGTTGTTGCGGCTGTTGCCGAGCACCAGGTTGAAGGCGGAGCCGATCGGCGCCGGCAGGCCGCCGGACAGGTCGGTGCCGCTGCCCGGCGGCAGCACGCCGCCCTGCAGGCTGCGGCCGAGCGCCTTGAAGTCGAAGCCGATGGAGCGCAGGCGCTGCGCCGAGACGGCGGCGAACTTCACCTCCACCGCCACCACCATCGGCTGGGCGATGCGCGTCATATCCACGATTTCTCCGCCACGCGGCCGCGCCAGGGCGACCAGGCGCTGATGCGCCTCCAGATCCGGCACCTCGCCGCGCAGCACGACGCGGCCGCCTTCGCTGCCGACCTGGGCGCGGCTCAGGCTGGGGTCGGACCCCGCCGCCGCCCGGGCGCCGTCGACGTCGCCGGCGACCGACAGCCGCATGCGGGTGACGTCGCGGCCGCGCCACAGCACCAGGTCGGTGCTGCCCTCGCTGAGGCCGAGGATGCGGATCTGCCGCGGCCCGGCATTGGAGACATCGGCCACCTGCGGATTGCCCAGCGCGATGCGGGTGACGCCGCTGCCGATCTCGACCACGGTCTGGCCGCCGACGGACAGAGAAATGGTCTGGCCGATCGCCGCGACCTGGCCGGTGATGGTGGGCAGCCCGTTCTGGGCCACGGCCGGCAGGGCCGCGGCGAGGCCGGCGAGCGCGGTGGCGGCCAGCAGCCCGCGGCGGAAGAACCGAAAGAAAATCATGGGGCGGAGGCTCCGGCGGCGCCGCGGATGATCACGGGGCCTTCGGCCACGCGCGGCCGCGGCGCCGCCGGAGCC
>NZ_CACSJM010000089.1 GCF_902706185.1 Roseomonas sp. 18066
CGATCAGCACGTCGTCGCCGAAGCCGCCATCGAGGACGTCGTCGCCGTCGCGGCCCTCGAGGACGTTGTCGACGCCTTCGTAGTAGCCCTCGCCCGCGGTCACGTCACCGATCACCCAGTCGTCGCCGGAGCCGGCGACAACGCGCTCGATATTGGTGAACTTGTGGCCGGCGGCGATGCCGTCGCTCGGCACCGAGGCGTCGAGCGAGATGGTCAGGCCGTCCTGCGCTTCCGGCGTCTCGTCGTAATAGACGGTGTCGAAGCCTTCGCCGCCATCGATCTCGATCGCACCGGCGCCCATGTCGAAGTAGTCGTCGCCATTGGTGGCGATGATCTTCTCGATGCCGGAGAAGTCGTCATAGTCGCTGGTGTCGTCGCCATGCTTGCGCACGGTGCCTTCCATCAGGTCGACATGGACGTGGAAATCGTCGTCGACGTCGTTCAGCGAGGCGTAGCTCAGCGTGTCGTTGCCGCTGCCGCCGCTGATGGTGTCGTCGCCGAGGCTGGCATGGATCGTGTCGTCGCCGGCGCCGCCTTCGATGGTGTCGTCGCCCAGGCCGCCGGTCAGGATGTCGTCGCCGTCATTGCCGCGCAGCGTCAGGTCGGCCTCGCTGGTGCCGCCGGTGATGGTGTCGGCCCGCGCCGAACCCTCGACGATCTCGAAGCCACTGACATCGTAGGTCACGCTGCCGGAGAGGCTCGGCGCGAAGGACGAGTTGTTGAATTCGAACGTGGCCGTGCCGGAGCCGAGGTCGACGTTCAGGCTGCCATTGGCGACATTCTCGAGCTCGTCCTCGAGGCTGTCGAGAGTACGGCCGTCGATGACGTCGGACGAGCCGTTGCTGCCGATGATCTTCTCGATCTGGGCGGCCGCGTCGATGCCCTGGCCCTCGCCCTTCTCGATGCTGGCGACGACGACGCCGGAGATGACGGCGCTGATGCCGAAGGAGACCGAGCCGCCGGCGCTGGTGTAGTCGAGGGTGTCGTAACCGTCGTCGATGGTGGCGCTGCCAGCGATGCCGCTGATCGAGCCGCCGATATACATGTCGTCGCCGCCCAGCTCGCCGACGAAGCGGTCATTGCCTCCGCCGCCGAAGACGAAGTCGTTGCCGGCGCCACCGGTCAGGGTGTCGTTGCCCTCGCCGCCGATCAGATAGTCGTTGCCGGCGCCACCGTTGAGGGTGTCGTTGCCTTCGCCGCCATCGAGGATGTCGTTGCCGGCGCCACCGTCGATGGTGTCGTTGCCGTCGCCGCCCTCGACATCATCGTCGCCACCGAGCGTCGAGATCCGGTTGTCCTGCGAGTCGCCGAGGACCGTGTCGTCGGCATCCGTCGTCTTGACGTTCGTGAAGCCGACAAAGCGCTTGGTATAGGCCTGCAGCTCGTTCGACAGCGGGTCGCTATCGAAGGTGCCCTGCAGCTTCATGGTGCCGCTGACCAGGTCGACATTGACGCCGATCGAGGCGCTGAGGGGATTGTAGTCGATGCGGAACTCAAGGTCTGACCCGGCGATGTCGGTGGAGATCTGCTCCACATTCGACACGATGTCGTTCTTGTAGTTCTGCTGCCCGTCATACTTGTAGACGTCCACCTGATCGCCGGACAGCCCGCCTTCCGCATCCACCCAGACGGTGGCGGAGGCGACGATCTGGGTCACGCCGGACAGGTTGACCGTATTGTAGGCGAGGCTGTCATCGCCCTCGCCACCGTCGATGGTGTCATACCCCAGGCTGCCCAGGATGACGTCATCGCTGCTCGTGGTACCCGAATAGGTTTCGTTACCACTGGTACCAGAGACGGTATTAGCCACCATTTTTCGAACCCCTCGCGCCGTGTCGGCCGTGCGGGAAGCTACATAGAGCGCAACGGTGCCGCAATCGTGATAATCAGTATTCGATGCGTTCAAATTCACCAAGCGGTCCACATGCCGTTAACAAAATTCGTGTTAACTCGCTGGGCGCACAGAATAACCAGACAGGGACTGTCTATAAAACTCTACCCGGTCTCATTTGGCGGCGTGATGCAATAATAAAGGGAAATTATCTCCCATTATCCTTTCTGATCAGCAGACTCCGCTGCGTTGTACTCGATGAACAGACAATTTTTGCCTGATCCCGGTGACGGTGGCCGATTCGGGCTCGCCTCGTCGGACGCTCGCCCCGCCTCTCGCCCAGGCGGCCGCGCGCAGGCTGCCCGTCTTCCGACAATCCGGCCCGGCGCCACGCCAGCCGGCCCGGATCGGCGCCGATCCGGCTCTAGCCGGCGGGCGGCCCGGCCCAGGGCCGGTCGACTCGCACGAATTCCTCGCGCTTCTGCCGCCCGCCCCAGTCGATCTCCGCCGTCTCGGTGATGCGGATGTCGAAGGGATGGCCCAGCACCTCCTGCAGGAAGACCGTGGCGCGCTGGCGCTCCGCGGCGTCCAGCGGCACGCTGCAGCGCAGGAAGGCCTCGATGATCCCGTCGCTATACTGGACCAGGCGGAATTCCTGCACCTGCGGGAAGACGTGCCAGCGGTCGCCAGCCAGCCGCGCCAGCCGCTCGCTGCCATCCGGCATGCGCAGGAAGTTGCGCCGGCGGCCGAGGATGCGACGGATCACCGGCAGGTTGATGCCGCAGTCGCAGGGCGCGCCCCATTCGGCGACATCGCCGATGGCATAGCGGATCAACGGCATGGCATAGCCCTGCAGCCCGGTCAGCAGCACCTCGCCCGGCTGGCCGACGCCGCAGGGCCGCCCCCGGCCGTCGACGATGTCCATGTGCACCAGCGAGGACAGCAGGTGCATGTGGTCGTGCTTCGGGCATTGCAACGCCAGCCAGCCGAGCTCCTCGCAGGAATAGCGGTCGACCACCCGGGCGCCGAAGGCCTCGGCGCATAACCGGCGATCGTCGGGCCCCAGGCTTTCGCCGAGCGTCATCACCTGGGCGAGTCGCGGCCCGCCGCCCTCGGCGATGGCCAGCCGGGCCAGCCGCCGGACCATGCTGGGCAGGGTGATCAGCTGCTGCGGCGCCTTGTCGCGCAGCCATTGCAGCAGCGCATCGTGCCCGTGATTGACGCTGTTGCGCACCAGCACCCGCCCGGCCGTCTGGTCGATGCTGTTCTGGCGGTGCTCGCCATCGGGCAGGTCGCGGATGACCGCGCGGGTGTCGCGCGGGTCGATCCCATGCCAGCGCTTCTCCAGGTCCGACACCGCCTGGTAGATCGGGCGGTAGACCTGGCTCAGCCGCTCGACCGCGACCGGCTGGCCGGTGGAGCCCGAGGTGCGCGCGGTGCTGATATCGACCTTGCTCTGCGCCGGGTCATAGGCACGGACGGTGCCCCCGGCCGCCTGCAGCGCCGGGCGGCGCAGGATCGGCAGCGCCTGCCATTGCTCCGGATGCCGCTCCAGCTCGGTCGCCGGCAGCCGCGACTGCCAGAAGGGCGAGTTCTGCCGCGCATGGGTCAGCAGCAGCTGCCGCTGGCGCAGCGAGATGGCGTCCTGCTCGGCGCGGCCCAGCCGGGCATGCTGGTTGAGCTGGCTGCGCACATGCGCGGCGATGGCGGCCTCGGGCGGCAGGATGCGGGGGAAGCCGCGCAGCGCCAGGTCAGCGATGTCGCTTTCGCGCGCCCCGGTATCCGAGCCCCCAGCCATGCCATCCCATCCATCAGCCTGCCGCTTCAATATCAGGTTCCGCGCCGCGCAAAAGGGGGGCGGGTCAGGCGATGGCCTCGCGCCGCCGCCGCATGCCCCCCACCGGGCGGATGCCGAAGCGCGAGAACTCCTCGGTCGCCAGCCAGAGGAAGGCCTGGGCCAGCGCCCCCAGCGGCCGGCCGGGCGGGGCCAGGACATGCAGGTGGAAGGTCGCCGTCGGCGCCAGCCGCGCCACCGCCACCTCGGCGCCGAAGCCCGCCGCCGTCACCGGGTCGGTCACCGCGAAGCCCAGCCCGGCGGCGGCCATGGCGCAGGCGGCCTGGGCGTTCTGCGTCTCGGCCGCCAGCCTGCGCGTCACGCCGTGGCGGTCGAACAGCTCGTCCACCAAATGGCGCAGCCGGTAGTCGCGGCCGAGCGCGATGCAGGCCTCGCCTTCCAGCTCGCGCGGCGCGACCTCGGCGCGGCCGGCCAGGCGGTGCCCGGGCGGCAGCACCAGCACGGCGGGGACGCGAAAGGGGGCCGCGGCCTCGTGGGCGACGCCGCCCGGCAAGGGCAGCACGAAGCCCAGGTCGGCACCGCCGCCCTGCACCAGCGCCGCCACCTGGGCCGAGCTCTCCACCACCAGCGACAGCGCCGGCGGCTGCGGGCGCGTGGCGAAGCGGGCCAGCAGCCGCGGCATCATCCGCGCCCCCAGCAGCGGCAGGCAGGCGATGCGCAGCCGTCCGGTGCCGGCGGCGCCCAGGTCGCGCGCCGCGGCCTCCACCCGGTCGGCGGCGGCGAACAGCTGCTCGACCTCCTCGGCGAAGCGGCGCGCCTCGATGGTGGGCGACAGCCGGCGGCGGGAGCGGTCGAACAGCGACAGGCCGGTCTCTTCCTCCAGCGCCCGCAGCAGCTTGGTCACGGCGGGCTGCGACAGCGACAGCAGGGCCGCGGCGCCGCCCACCGAACCGGCGCGCAGCATGGCTCGGAAAGCCTCGAGCTGGCGGAGACGGGCGGGCGTCATGCGGGGCGGCTTCGCTACTTCCAGGAATGAGACGGCGAGCATTATGCATTTGCGCCGCGCCGCCAAGCGGTGCCAGCCTGACCCCCATCCGGGACGGGACCGGAGGATGAATGGCGCCACCGCTGCACCGCCGCCCTGCCAGTCGGGCGGCCGCGGTCCGAGACGCCACGCCCAGCCCGTTTCGCAGGGAAGGTATGGGAATCGGGACCATGAAAAGACTGCTTCTGGCGGCGGCGTCGCTGCTCGGCCTGGCTTCCGGCTCGGCGATGGCGCAGCAGCGCCTGGTCGTGGCGGCCTATGGCGGCAGCTATGAGAGCGTGATGCGGGAGCAGGTGATCCCTGCCTTCGAGCGCGCCAACAATGTCCGCGTCGACTACCTGGCCGGCAATTCCACGGATACTCTCGCCCGGCTGCAGGCCCAGAAGGGCAACCAGCAGATCGGCGTGATCGTGGTCGATGACGGGCCGATGTTCCAGGCGATCAGCCTGGGCTTCTGCCAGAAGACCACCGACCAGGCGGTCCTCGACAGCCTCTACCCGATCGCCGTGCTCGGCGGCGGCGCGGCGCTGGGCACCGGCTTCGGCTATACCGGCCTCGCCTACAACGAGAAGATCTTCCGCGAGCGCGGCCTGGCGCCGCCGACCAGCTGGAACGACCTGACCCGGCCGGAGCTGCGCCAGCGGATTTCCATCCCCGGCATCGACAACACCTATGGCCTGCACACGGTCGCCATGATGGCCCGCATCAATGGCGGGTCGGAGAAAGAAATCGGCCCGGGCTTCCGGGCGATGCGGGAACGGGTGAACCCGAACGTGCTCGCCTATGAGAGCAGCCCGGGCAAGATGAGCGAGATGTTCACCTCGGGCGAGATCTGGATGGCGGTCTGGGGGTCGTCCCGGGCCCGCGCCATGCAGGTGGCCGGCTTCCCGATGGGCTTCGTGGCGCCCAAGGAAGGCGGCGTCGCGCTGATGACCGCGACCTGCGCCGTGACCGCCAGCCCCGACACCGCCATGGCCCAGAAATTCGTGGCGCATCTGGTCTCGGCCGAGGTGCAGGCCGCCTTCTCCAAGGATTACGGCTCCGGCCCGACCAACCGCACCACCCAGCTCCCCCCCGAGATCGCCAGCACGGTGATCTATGGCGAGGCGCAGGTGAAGCAGCTGCTGGCCATGGATTGGGACGTGATCAACCCGGCCCGCCAGGAATGGACCCGCCGCTGGCAGCGCGAGGTGGAGCGCTGAGCGTGGCGCAACCCGCCTTCCTGCGCCTGGACGGGGTCGCCAAGAGCTACGGCCCCGTCCAGGCCGTGCAAGACATTTCTCTCAGTGTGGCCCAGGGCGAGTTCCTGGGGCTGCTCGGCCCTTCCGGCTGCGGCAAGACCACGACCTTGCAGATGATCGCCGGCTTCGAGCAGCCCAGCGCCGGCAGCATCACCCTCGCCGGCGAGGAGCTGACCAAGATCCCCGCCGCCAAGCGCAATATCGGCCTGGTCTTCCAGTCCTATGCGCTTTTCCCGCATATGACCGCGGCCGAGAATGTCGCCTTCGGGTTGGAGATGCGCCGGGTGCCCAAGCCCGAGCGCCGCGCCCGCGTGGCCCGGGCGCTGGACCTGGTGCATCTGTCGCATCTGGCCGAGCGCTTCCCCCGCGCCATGTCCGGCGGCCAGCAGCAGCGTGTGGCGCTCGCCCGCGCTTTGGTCATCGAGCCGCGGCTGCTGTTGCTGGACGAGCCGCTGTCCAACCTCGACGCCAAGCTGCGCGAGGAGATGCAGGTCGAATTGCGGGAACTGCAGAAACGCGTCGGCGTCACCACCATCCTGGTCACCCATGACCAGCAGGAGGCCATGGCGCTCTGCGACCGGGTCGCCGTGATGCAGGCCGGGCGCATCGTGCAGCTGGACCAGCCCTGGCGCGCCTATGACGCGCCGGCGGACGGCTTCGTCGCCGACTTCCTCGGCCGCAGCAACCGCATCGCCGCGACCGCCGCCGGCGCCACCGCGGAAGCCGCCGGCCATCATTTCCCGCTGCCGGAGGGGCTCGCCGGGGCGCAGGGCCCGCTGGCCCTGACCATCCGCCCGGAGCGGCTGCGCATCGGGCCGCAGGGTGCCGCCGGCCTGCCCGGCCAGGTGCATTCCCGCGTCTTCCTGGGCGGCTTCTGGCTGTACCGCGTCAGCACCGCGGCCGGGGACATGCTGGTCACCGCGCAGAACACCGGCGACCCGCCCGCCGAGGAAGGGGCCCCCGTGACGCTCGACTGGGACGCGCACAGCCTGCGCCGGCTCGCCGCATGACGCCGCGCGCCACCCCTGCCCTGCTGGCAGCACCCGCCGTGCTGTCGCTCGGCATCGCGCTGGGCCTGCCGCTGCTCGGCATCGCGGTGCTGAGCTTCCAGGGCTTCGACTTCGACAAAGGCATTCTTCCCGTCTGGAACCTGGCGAACTACGCCGAGCTGCTGACGGATTCGCTGTTCCACGAGGCCTTCCTGCGCAGCTTCCGCGTCGCCGGCATCGTCACCGTGCTGTGCCTGGCTGTCGGCGTCCCCGAGGCCTGGATCATCCACCGCATGGCGCCGCGCTGGCGCGGGCTGATGCTGCTGGTGGTGGTGGGTCCGCTGCTGGTCTCGGTGGTGGTGCGCACCTTCGGCTGGATGGTGCTGCTGGGCAGCAACGGGCTGCTCAACCAGGCGATGCTGGCGCTCGGCATCCCCGGCGCGCCCTTCCGCATGATGTTCACCGAATTCGCCATCATCCTGGGGCTGGTGCACGTCATGGTGCCGCTGGTGGTCCTCGCCGTCTGGGCCAGCCTGGGCCGGCTCGACCCCGCTTTGCTGCGCGCGGCCGAAAGCCTGGGCGCCAGCCGTTTCGCGGCCTTCCGCCGCGTGGTGCTGCCCAACATCATGCCCGGCATCCTGGGCGGCGCGCTGATGGTTTTCTGCCTGTCGGCATCCGCCTTCGCGACGCCGGCGATGCTGGGTGGCAAGCGGCTGAAGGTCGCAGCCAGCATGACCTACACCGAGTTCCTGAGCACCCTGAACTGGCCGCTGGGGGCCGCCATCGCGGTGCTGCTGCTGCTCGCCATCCTGGCGGCGACGCTGCTCTGGTCGCGGCTGGTCGAACGCCCGGCGCTGCGCCGGCTGGGGGCCGCGTGATGGGCGGCAACCGCAACGGGGCGCTGGCCCTCGGCTTCCACCTGCTCTTCGTCGTCTTCATGCTGGCGCCGCTGGTGGTGGTGATCCTGGTCTCCTTCACCGACAAAGGCTTCCTGGCGATGCCCTGGGACGGGGCGTCGCTGCGCTGGTGGCGGGCCATCGGCGACAACCCGCGCTTCATCGACAGCCTGTGGGTCAGCCTGCGGCTCGGCGTCATCGCGGCGACGCTGGCGGCCCTCGTCGCCGTCCCCGCGGCGCTGGCCATCGTGCGGCTGCGCTTCCGCGGCCGGGGCGCGCTGATGGCGCTGCTGGCCTCGCCGATGATGGTGCCCCACGTCGTGCTGGGCGTGGCGCTGCTGCGGTTCTTCTCCGGCCTCGGCCTGGTCGGCAGCTTTTCCGCCCTGGTCGCCGCGCATCTGGTGATCGTCGTGCCCTATATGGCGCGGCTGGTCATCGCCGGGCTGACCGGCCTCGACCCGCGGATCGAGCGGGCGGCGGAAAACCTCGGCGCCGGGCCCTTCACCATCTTCCGCCGCATCACCCTGCCGCTGATCGCCCCGGGCATCGCCGGCGGCTGGACGCTGGCCTTCATCACCAGCTTCGACGAGCTCACCGTCAGCCTGTTCCTGGCCTCGCCCTCCGAGACGCCGTTGCCCGTGCGCCTCTTCACCTATATCGATCAGATGACCGATCCGCTGGTGGCCTCTGTCTCCGCCGCGCTGATCGCGGCGACCGCGCTGGTGCTGGTGGTGCTGGACCGCTTCTACCCGATCGACCGGCTGCTGACGGGAGAAAGCCGCCAATGACCCCCGAACGCTTCGACGCCATCCTGATCGGCGGCGGCCTGGTCGGCGCCGCCATCGGCTTCGGCCTGCAGCGCCTCGGCCTGAACTGCCTGCTGCTGGACGAGGGCGACATCGCCTTCCGCGCCAGCCGCGGCAATTTCGGCCTGGTCTGGGTGCAGTCCAAGGGGCTGGGCGCGCCGCATTACCAGCGCTGGACCCGCGGCTCGGCCGAGGAATGGCCGTCGCTGGCCGCCGACCTGCAGGCCCGCACCGGCATCGGCACCGGGCTGCAGCAGCCCGGCGGCGTCAGCCTGTGCCTGTCCGAGGAGGAATTCGAGGCGCGCTCCGCCTATATGGCCCGGCTGCAGCGGGAGGCCGGGAATTTCGGCCTGGACTACCGCATGATCCGGGGCGCGGAGGCGCGCGACATGCTGCCCGGCCTTGGCCCCAAGGTCGTCGGCCTCAGCTGGACGCCCTATGACGGCCATGCCAGCCCGCTCTACCTGCTGCGGGCGCTGCATCGCGGCTTCACCGACCTGGGCGGCATCTACCGCCCGAACGCGCGCCTGACCGGCAGCCGCGCCGCGCCGAACGACTTCCGCATCGAGGCCGGCGACTACATCGCCGAGGCGCCGCGCGTCGTGCTGACCGCGGGGCTGGGCAATGCCGAGCTCGCCCCACGTTTCGGGCTGGAAGCCCCGGTGCGGCCGGAGCGCGGCCAGATCCTGGTCACCGAGCGCGCCCGCACCCTGCTGCCCATGCCCACCGTCAGCCTGCGCCAGACCGAGGAGGGCAGCATCCTGATCGGCGACAGCAAGGAGGATGCCGGCTTCGACGTCGCCCAGAAGCCCGAGATCATGCGCCGCATGGCCCAGCGCGCCGTGCAATGCTTCCCCTGGATCGCTGAGCTGAACCTGGTGCGCGCCTGGTCGGCGCTGCGGGTGATGGCGCCCGACGGGTTGCCGATCTACGACCAGTCGGCGCGCTTCCCCGGCGCCTTCACCGCCAATTGCCATTCCGGCGTGACCCTGGCCGGCACCCATGCCAACCGCCTGGCGCCGATGATCGCCGCCGGCGCGCTGGACCCTGCCCTCGATCTTTTCACTGCGAGACGCTTCGATGTTCGCCACGCGGCCTGACGCGCGCCCCCCCGGCGCCCCCACCGTCGAAGTCCTGGTCGAGGGCCGCCCCACCGTCGTCCCCGAGGGCGCCACCGCCGCCGCTGCCCTGCTGCTGGCCGGCATTTCGTCCAATCGCACCACCCCGGTCACCGGCGCGCCACGGCTGCCCTTCTGCATGATGGGCGTCTGCTTCGACTGCCTGGCCGAGATCGACGGCGTCGCCAACCGCCAGGCCTGCATGGTCGCCGTCCGCCCCGGCATGCGCATCACCCGCCAGGAAGGCGCCCGCGTGGCTTACGAGGACGACGCCGCATGACCGCGCTGCCCTTCGACCTGGCCATCATCGGCGCCGGCCCGGCGGGGATGAGCGCCGCGCTGCAGGCCGCCGGCCTCGGCCTCGCCGTGGTCGTGCTGGACGAGCAGCCCGCCCCCGGCGGCCAGATCTTTCGGAATGTCGAGCGCGCGGCCGGCGACCCGGCGCTGCGCGGCGAATATGCCGAGGCCGGCGCCGCCCTGGTGCGCCGCTTCCGCGCCATGCCGAATGTCGACTACCGGCCGGAGACCACGCTCTGGCACGCCGACACCGAAAGCGGCCTGCTGTCGGTGAAGACGCCCGCCGGCCCTGGCGAGATCCTCGCCCGCCGGCTGCTGCTGGCCACCGGCGCGCAGGAGCGGCCGGTGCCGATCCCCGGCTGGACCCTGCCCAATGTCATGGGCGCGGGTGCGGCGCAGATCATGCTGAAGCAGGCCGGCGCCGTGCCGCGGGGCCGCACGGTGCTGGCCGGCCAGGGGCCGCTGCTGTGGCTGCTGGCGGTGCAGCTGGCCCGCGCCGGGGCGGCGCCGGTGGCGCTGCTGGAGACGACGCGGCCGGGCTCGCTCCGCGCCGCCTGCGCCCGCGGCGGGCTGTGGTCCGGCCGCATGGCGCTCGCCAAGGGCGCGGCGCTGATGCTGGAGGCGCGCGCCTCCGGCATGCGCATCATCCGCGACGTGCAGCAGCTGCGCGCCGAGGGCGACGGCCGCGTCCAGCGCGTCCATTGGCAGGATGGCGGCGCCGTCGATGCCGACACGCTGCTGCTGCATGAAGGCGTCATCCCGGGCACCCATATCTCCCGCGCCATGGGCCTCGACCATGAATGGGACGCGCCGCAGCGCTGCTGGCGCCCCAGGCTGGACGCCTGGGGCGCCAGCAGCGACGCTTTCGTGGCGGTGGCCGGCGATGGCGGCGGCATCGGCGGCTGGCAGGCGGCGGTGGCCTCCGGCGCGATCGCCGCGCTGGATGCCGCGCATCGGCTGGGGCGGATCGACGCAGCCTCGCGCGATGCCCGCGCTGGCGATCCGCGCGCGGCGCTGAAGGCGTCGCTGGCCTTGCGGCCTTTCCTCGACCGGCTGTACCGCCCGTCGAATGCCGTGCTGGCGCCGCCCGACGACGCCACGGTGATCTGCCGCTGCGAGGAGGTCACCGCCGGCGAGGTGCGCCGCGCCGCCCGCATGGGCGCCACCGGCCCGAACCAGGCCAAGGCCTATCTGCGCTCCGGCATGGGCCCCTGCCAGGGCCGCTTCTGCGGCACGACGGTCGCCGCCCTGATCGCCGAGACCCGCGGCATCGCGATCCCCGAGGCCGGCGCGCTGCGTCCCCGCGCCCCCTACAAGCCGATCACCATCGGCGAGCTGGCCGATCTTCCGGATGAAGTGATCTAGCGGCGCGGCGACGCGGCCGCCGCGCCATGGCATCCCGGGCGGGACGCCGCGAGGAATCCCGCCCCGATGCAACTTCACCGCCTGCTGCTGGCCTTTTTCCTGTTCTGCCCGGCGCTGGCCCAGGCAGCGGATCCAGCCGCCCTCGACCCGGCGGCGCGAAAAGCCTGGTTCATGACGCAGCTGGCGGGGCTGCTGCCATCGGGCCTGGCCGATCCGCGCGAGGTCGGGCAGCGCCTGGCGCTCGACCTGTCCGGCACCGCCCTGCAGCGCGTGGCCCCCGGCGCCGATTGCCGCAACCCCTATGATGCGCGGTCCCGCCTGCAGCTGGCGCTGACGCCCACCCCGGCCTGGTATGCCGCGCTGCCGGGCGGCATGCAGGGCGAGACCATCCCGGGCTTCATGATCAACCCGCCCTCGGTGATCGGCGCGCCGGCCATCGCCTATCGCCGCGACGACATCCAGCATTGCAGCGGCCGCGACAAGCCGATGGCCTGGCGCGAATCCGAGCTCAGCTTCCAGAACCTGCCCGCCTTCGCCTGCGTCGACGCCGACGACATCCGCGCGGCCTTCCCCAGGGCGGCCTTCACCATGGCGACCGACGGCGTCTCGCTCTGGAGCGCGGCGCAGGAGGGCGCCGGGGGCGAGGCCACCCGCGTCACCTTCAGCTTCCGCGCCGGGATGCGCTGCGCGCTGGGGGCGCGGCTGCAGAGCTCGCCACTGCTGGGCGCCCGCTTCGCCCGGGCGGGCAACGCCTTCCGCCGCTGCCGCGTCGCCTCCGACCGCGCCTTCTGCGCCGGGCGGCCCGGCTTCGGCTGGGGCGATGGCGAGGTCATCGACCAGATGGACGACGCCGCCACCGCCGCCTGCGGCACCATCGCCAGCCTCTACGACCGCAACCTGGCCGAGGGGCCGGAGACGGCGCCGGTCGAGCGGATAAGCCGCGCCACGCCCTGCGAGGGGCTGTGACCCTCAGGACAGCATGCGCGTGTCGCCATCCACGCTGATCGCCTGCCCCGAGATCGTCCGCCCGCGCGGCGAGGCGAGAAAAAGAATCTGGTCGGCCAGCTGCTGCGGCGTCACGTATTCCTTGATCGAGGTGAAGGAGAAAGCCTGGCGCTCCATCTCGGCGAAGGCGATGCCGCGCTGCTGCGCCTTGGCCTCCAGCACACGGCGCTGGCGGTCGCCGGCGACCAGCCCGGGCAGGATGGCATTGACCCGGATGCCGTCATCGCCCAGCTCGATGGCCAGCGACTTGGTCAGCCCGATCACCCCCCATTTCGCCGCCGCATAGGGCGTGCGCAGGCCGAAGCCGTGCTTGCCCGCGGCCGAGGACAGGTTGACGATGCTCGCATTGGCCGAGCGCTTCAGATGCGGGATGGCCAGGCGGGCGCAGTTGAACTGGCTGGACAGGCAGACCTCCAGGCAGCGGTCCCAGTCCTCCGGGTTGATCTCCTCGAGGCGCCCGGTCGGCCCCGCGATGCCGGCATTGTTCACCAGCACGTCGAGGCCGCCGAGCTGCGCCAGCGCCGCCTCGAACAGCGCCGCCACCTGGGCGCGGTCGGCGACATCGGCGCGGCGATGCCCGACCTCGGGCGGCAGCGTCGCCAGCCCGGCATCATCGACGTCACAGGTGAAGACCTGCGCGCCTTCGGCCAGGAAGGCCTCGACCACGGCGCGGCCGATGCCGTTGGCGCCGGCGGTGACCAGCACCCGCGCGCCCTGCAATCCCATGTCCATTTTTCGTTTCCTCCCCTAGACGACGACAGCGAAGCTAACCCGATGGCAGCCCGCCCTTGTCGATGATGAAGTCGGCGGCGCGGGTGATGTCCTCGGCGATGGCGGCGCGCGCGGCCTCGCCATCCCGGGCGCGGATCGCGGCCAGGGCGGCGGCGTGGCAGCGCAGCGCATGCCCCGCCGTCAGCCGGTCGCGCGAGTGCCGCAGGTCCAGGTTGATCACCGGCCCCGCCTTCAGCCACAGCCCGCCGATGACGTCGACCAGCGTGGGCAGCCCGGCGGCGTCGTAGATGGCGAAATGGAAGTCGCGGTTCAGCTGCACCGCATGGCCCAGGTCGGCCGCGCCCTCGGCGGCGCGGATGGCGGCCTCGGCGCGGGCGATGGCGGCCAGCTGGCCGGCGCTGCGGGCGACGGCGGCCAGGCCCGCGGCCCAGCCCTCGATGCCGGCGCGCACATCGGCCAGCTCGCGGAACTGCACCCCGTCCATCACCGGCACCCGCACGGCGCGGTTCGGCGCCACTTCCAGCGCGCCATCGGCGATCAGCCGGCTGACCGCCTCCCGCACCGGCATGACGGAAACCCCCAGCGCCTCCGACAGGTCGCGGAGCGACAGCTTCTCCCCCGGCGCGACGCGGCCGGAGGCCAGCAGGTCGCGCAGATGCGCATAGGCCGACTCCGCCAGGGTCCGGCGTTCGAGCAATGGCAGCGTGGCGATGGCGAGGGTCACGCATTCCCTCTGGACAATCCGGCGCGGATAGGCAAGCCTCACCGTGATCACAGATCACATTTTTCGTGCTGATCAAGCGATCGGCAAGCGGACCAGCAGAAGGCCGCTGCCTGTACGAGGAGAGGACCCCAAGGATGACCGAGCTTCCCCGCATCACGCGGCGGGGGGCGATGCTCAGCGCCGCCGCGCTGCTGGCCGCCCCTGCCATTTCCTACGCGCAGACCGATGCCATCCGCATCGGCCATCTGACGCCGCGCACCGGCTTTCTCGGCCCGCTGGGCGAGTTCGCCGTGCAGGCCGCGCAGCTGGCCGCCGACGAGATCAACGCCTCGGGCGGCATCAATGGCCGCAAGCTGGAGATGCTGTTCGAGGACAGCGTCAACCCGCAGACCGCCAGCGCCAAGGCCGAGCGCTATATCCAGCGCGACAAGGTTTCCTGCATCGTCGGCGAGATCAACTCGGCCTCGGCGCTGGCGATCGGCCAGGTGGTGCAGCGCGAGCGCGCGCTGTTCATCAACACCGGCGCCAATTCGGATGCGCTGCGCGGCAGCGACTGCCGCAAGTTCATGTTCCACATCGAGGGCCAGAACTCGATGTATGTGAAGGCGGTGGGCCGCGCGCTGGTCCAGCAGGGCCTGATCAAGGGCAAGAAAATCTACGCCCTGACCGCCGACTACGCCTTCGGCCATGACCTGCTGCGCGTCGCCAAGAAGTTCATCGGCGAGAATGGCGGCAACGTCACCAACGAGGACCTGATCCCGACCGAGCTGACCGACTTCTCGCCCTTCCTGCTGAAGCTGCGCCAGGCCCGGCCCGACGTCATCGTCGCCAACCTGGCCGGCGCGCAGATCACCAACTTCCTGAAGCAGTATTCGGAATTCGGCCTGCGCTTCCCGGTCGCCGGCTTCGGCTTCGACACGGCGCTGGCCTGGGGCGCCGGCCAGGGCAACTTCCTCGGCACCTGGCCGACGATGTGGCACCACCGCCTCGACAATCCGGCGGCCAAGAAGTTCACCGCGGACTTCCGCGGGCGCTTCGGCCGCCCGCCGGAGAACCAGGCCTGGGGCGACTACAACGCCGTCAAGATCCTGGCCCGCGCCATGGCCGAGACCAAGGGCACCGATGGCCCGCGCATCGTCGAATACCTGGAGAGCGGCGCCAAGTTCGACGTGCAGAAGACGCGCGAAGCCTATTTCCGTGCCCGCGACCACCAGATCATGACCGAGATGTACGCCATCTCCGCCATCCCGCCCGCCGAGCAGAAGGACCGCTACGACCTCTTCACCTCCTCCGCCCCGCTGCCCGGGCCGGATGAGAGCCTGGAGGCCATCGCCTCCACGCCGGAAGAGGCCAGCTGCACCTTCCCGACCTGACTGATAGCGCCGGCGCGCAGACCCGCGCAGCCGGCGCCCTTTCCGGCGCAGGAGCCCCGCCTTGGAAATCGTCTTTCTTCTCGAGCAGGTGGTCAACGGCCTGCTGATCGGCGCCTATTATCTGCTGATCGCCCTCGGCCTGTCGCTGATCTTCAGCCTGGGCGGCATCGTCAACCTGGCGCATGGCGCCTTCTACGCCATCGGCGCCTATCTCACCGTGGCCCTCGCCCCGCATATCGGCTTCGGCGGCGCCTTCATCGCGGCGCCGGTGCTGGTCGGCCTGCTCGGCCTGGTGATCGAGCGCTTCCTGCTGCGCCGCTTCTACCGCGCCGACCCGATCCTGTCGCTGCTGCTGACCTTCGGCCTGGCCATGGTCGCCGAGCAGTCCTTGCGCATGATCTTCGGCGCGCCGCCGCTGCCCTTCGCCATCCCGCTGGAGCTGCGCGGCCAGGTCTTCATCGGCGAGTTCATCTACTCGCGCTATCGCCTGCTGATCCTGCTGGTCGCCGCGCTCTGCGTCGCGGGTCTCTGGCTGCTGCTGCAGCGGACGCATTTCGGCCGCGTCGTCCGCGCCGGCGTGCAGAACCCCGACATGGTCGGCGCGCTGGGCATTTCTCTCAAACCCTATATGTCGGCCGTGGTGATGATCGCCGTGGGCCTGGCCGCGCTGGCCGGCGTCATGCTGGCGCCGGTGATCGGCGTGCACCCGGCCATGGGCGCCGAGATCCTGACCTTCGCCTTCGTCGTCGTCGTCATCGGCGGCCTCGGCTCCTTCTGGGGCGTCGTCGTCGCCGCGCTGATCGTCGGCGTGGTGCGCGGCATCGCGGCTTACGCCTGGCCGCCGGCCACCGAGGCCTCGGTCTATCTCCTCATGCTGCTGGTCCTGCTGCTGCGCCCGCGCGGGCTCTTCGGCGAACGCATCGCGAAGTTCGAGTGAGGCGCCCCACCATGCTCCGTGACCTCCGCCCGCTGGCCATCGCCGCCGCGGCCCTGATCGCCCTGCCGCTGCTGCTGCCCTTCCTGGGGCTGACCATGAAGTCGGCGACCGATGTCGTCGTCTTCGCCATCGCCGTGATGGGGCTGAACATCCTGGTCGGCCATACCGGCCTGGTCTCCTTCGGCCATGGCGCCTGGTTCGGCATCGGCGCCTATGCCGCCGGCATCCTGCAGCGCCACTTCTTCCCCGGCGACATGATCCTGCCGGCGATCGTCGGCCTGGTCCTGGTGCTGGCGCTGGCGACGCTGGCCGGATTGCTGATCCTGCGCCGCAGCGGCGTCTATTTCTCGCTGCTGACGCTGGCGCTGACCGCGATGCTGTTCACCACGGCCTTCCGCTGGACCGCGCTGACCGGCGGCGAGGACGGCTTCGGCGGCATCGCCCGCTACGCCTTCCTCGAAGATGCCGGGCGCTACTACGGCGTCGTCGCCGTCATCGCCATGCTGGTGGTGCTGGGCCTGTGGCGCTTCCACCACGCGCCCGCCGGCACCGTGCTGGTCGCCATCCGCGAGAACGAGCAGCGCGCCCGCTTCGTCGGCTACAGCACCAACCACTACAAGATTCTGGCCTTCGTGCTGTCCGCGGGCATCACCGCGCTGGCTGGCATGCTCTCGGCCTACAACCACCGCTTCGCCTCGGCCGAGCCGATCTCCATCGCCTTCTCCGGCGAGCTGCTGGCCATGGTCGTCATCGGCGGCATGCGCAGCTTCCTGGGCCCGGCCCTCGGCGCGCTCTTCTACATCCTGTTCCGCGAATTCCTGTCCATCTACACGGCGAACTGGCTGCTGGTCTTCGGCCTGCTCTTCGTCGGCTTCATCGTCTTCTCGCCCGACGGGCTGGTCGGCGTCGGCCGCCGGCTGCTCGCGCCCTTCCTGAAGAAAACCGTGGAAGACGCGGCCATGTCGGCCCGCCGCACCGCGACGCCGGAACCCGTGCCGCCCCGCTTCATCCGCCCGGGCACCGCCACCGGCCCGGTGCTGGCGGCGCATGACCTGAAGAAGGCCTTCGGCCGCATCCAGGCGGTGCGCGGCGCCAGCTTCGCCGTCGGCGACCGGCAATTGCATGCGCTGATCGGCCCGAACGGCGCCGGCAAGACCAGCGCCTTCAACCTGCTCTCCGGCATGTTCCCGCCGGATTCGGGCAAGGTCATGCTGGACGGGCGCGACGCCACCGGGTTGAGCCCGCAGGCCATCACCCGGGCCGGCATCGGCCGTTCCTTCCAGATCACCAACCTCTTCCCCGGCCTGTCCATCGCCGAGAACCTCCGCCTCGCCATCCAGGCGCGACACCCGAAGCGGTTCGGCCTGTGGCGCAACGCCGCCGATTACGACGACATGGCGGAAGACACCGCCGTGCTGCTGCGCTGGATGGGCCTGGCCGGCATCGAGAAGGCCGAGGCCGGCGCGCTGTCCTATGGCGGCCAGCGCCTGGTCGACATGGCGGTGGCCGTCGCCACCCGCCCGCGTATTCTTCTCCTCGACGAGCCCTTGGCGGGCCTGGCGACGGCCGAACGCGCCCGCGTCGGCGAGCTGATCAAGCGTGTCTCCACCGACATCCCCGTGCTGCTGGTGGAGCACGACATCGACCGCGTCTTCGCCCTCGCCGACCGCGTCACCGTGATGAATGACGGCGAGGTGCTGGTCGATGGCAGCGTCGAGGATGCCCGCGGCGATGCCCGCGTCCAGGCGATCTACCTGGGCAGCGGCACCGCCGCCATCGCCGCCAAGCCGCGCGCCTCGGCTGCGGTGGAAGCGACGCTGCTGGAGGTGGAAGGCATCAACACCTTCTACGGCAAGAGCCACATCCTGCAGGGCGTGTCCTTCGAGCTGAAGCAGAACGAGATCCTGGCGCTGCTGGGGCGGAACGGCGCCGGCAAGTCGACGCTGCTGAAGTCGATCATCGGCATCACCCGCCCGGCCAGCGGCCGCATGGCGCTGTCGGGGCGCGACATCGCCGGCCTCGGCTCCGACCGCATCGCGCGGTTGGGCGTCAGCTTCGTCCCCCAGGGCCGCGGCCTCTTCGCCGGCATGTCGGTGGCCGAGAACCTGACGCTGGGCCGGCTCAAGCGCCTGACCGGCGAAGGCGAGCACTGGCCCGAGGAAAAGGTGCTGGAGGTCTTCCCACGCCTGAAGCAGCGCTGGCGGACGCCCGCCGACGCGCTGTCGGGTGGCGAGCAGCAGATGGTCGCCGTCGCGCGCGCCCTGTCCGGCGACACCCGGCTGCTGCTGCTGGACGAGCCTTTCGAGGGCCTGTCCCCCGCCGTGACGGAGGAGCTGTTCGAGGCCTTCGACCGGCTGCGGCAGGAGCTGTCCATCATCATCGTCGACCACAATCTGGATCTCGCGCTGGCGCTGTCGGACAGCACCGTGGCGCTGGAGCGCGGGGCCGTGACCTGGCGTGGCGCCTCCAGCCTGCTGCGCGACGATCCTGACCTGCGCAGGAAGGTGCTGTGGCTGTGAGCCAACACGTCGCCATCATCGGCAGCGGCCTCATCGGCCGCGCCTGGGCCATGATTTTTTCCAGAGCCGGCTGGGAAGTTTCTCTCCATGACGCCGCCCCCGGCGTCGCGGAGGGGGCGATTTCCCTCTGCGCCGAGGGGCTGCGCGACCTCGCGGCCCAGGGCCTCTGCGACGACCCGGCCGCCGCGGCGTCGCGCATCCGCGCGGCGTCGAGCCTGGCCGACGCCGTGTCGAACGCCGATCTGGTGCAGGAGAACGGCCCGGAGAAGCTGGAGATCAAGCAGGCGCTGTTTGCCGAGCTCGACCGCCTGGCGCCGCCGGGCTGCATCCTGGCCTCCTCCTCCTCGGCGATCCGCACCTCGCTGTTCACCGAGGCGCTGCCCGGCCGCCATCGCTGCCTGGTGGCGCATCCGGTCAACCCGCCGCACCTGATCCCGCTGGTGGAGCTCTCCGGCGCCGACTGGACGTCGCCTGACGTCATCGCGCAGGCCCGAAAAATCTATGCCAGCATCGGCCAGGTGCCGATCGCGGTGCTGAAGGAGGTCGAGGGCTTCGTCCTCAACCGCCTGCAGGGCGCGCTGCTGGCCGAAGCCTTCCGCCTGGTGTCGGAGGGCTATGTCACGCCGCAGGACCTGGACCACACGGTGAAGGACGGGCTCGGCCTGCGCTGGTCCTTCATGGGGCCTTTCGAGACCATCGAGCTCAACGCGCCCGGCGGCATCGCCGACTACTGCGCGCGCTACACGGGGTTCTACAAGCGCCTCGCCGCTGATCCCGCCCAGCCGGACGTCTATGGCGAGGCGGCCACCGCGACGATTCTCTCCCAATGGGGGCCGGCTGAAGGCCTTCCGGAAAAGATGCGGGCCCGCGACCGCCGCCTGGCGGCGCTGCGCGCCCATAAACTCTCGCAAGAAAGCTGAGGCTCGAGACATGGCAAAACGCAAGGTCATCATCACCTGCGCCGTCACCGGCGCCATCCACACGCCCAGCATGTCGGCTGCCCTGCCGGTGACCGCCGAGCAGATCGCGGACGCCGCCATCGGCGCCGCCGAGGCCGGCGCCGCCATCGTCCACCTGCATGCCCGCAACCCGGTCGATGGCCGCCCCGACCAGACGCCCGAAGGCTTCTCGCCCTTCCTGCAGGTGATCAAGCAGCGCAGCGACTGCGTGGTGAACATCACCACCGGCGGCGCGCCGACCATGACCATCGAGGAACGCGTCCGCCCCGCCGCCACCCACAAGCCCGAAGTCGCCAGCCTGAACATGGGCAGCATGAATTTCGGCCTGTTCGGCATGCTGAACCGCTTCAAGGACTTCAAGCACCAGTGGGAGAAGGATTACCTCTCCGACAAGGGCATCATCTTCCGCAACAGCTTCGCCGACATCGAATACATCCTGACGACCTGCGCCGAGAACGGCACCCGCTTCGAGTTCGAGTGCTACGACACCTCGCACCTCTACAACCTGAAGTATTTCCTCGACCAGGGCATCGTGAAGGGGCCGCTCTTCGTCCAGACGGTCTTCGGGCTGCAGGGCGGCATCGGCGCCCATCCGGAAGACGTGCTCCATATGAAGCGCACCTGCGACCGGCTGTTCGGCGACAACTACCGCTGGTCGGTGCTCGGCGCCGGCCGCAACCAGCTGCCGATCGCGGCCATGTCGGCGGCGATGGGCGGCAATATCCGCGTCGGCCTGGAAGACAGCCTCTGGGCCGGGCCGGGCAAGTTCGCGGAATCCAACGCGCAGCAGGTGACGCTGGCGCGGCAGATCATCGAAGGCCTCGGCCTGGAAGTGGCCACCCCGGACGAAGCCCGGGAAATCCTCGAGCTGAAGGGCGCCGACAAGGTCGGCTTCTGACGCGCGAAGGCTTCGCGGCGAGGCCATGGCCGGGCGAGAGCTCGGCCATGCGCTTCGCCCCGCCGAAGCCGATCCTGCCTGGCGCCGGGCGGCGCCGCGCCATCGCCCCGGTGGTCACCGGCCTGCCGGCGACCGGTTCGTCCCAGCCCGCCGCGCTTCGTGGTCGCCACCGCCGCGTTGATGCCGGTGTGGGGGCCGGTGTCGGGGCCGGTGTCGGTGCCGATGCTGGGGCCGGGGCCGGAGCGGCTGCGACTTTTCCCGCTTGAGCGGCCCCGGTGGCCGCGCGCACGTTCCGGTCAGCCGCGCCGAGCCTGGCTTGTGACGCGCCGATCGCAGCGTCACCTTGGCCTGCATGTCCGGCCTCGATTTCCACCTGCTGTTCTTCGGCATCCTCGCGCTCAGCCTCGGCACCACCCTCTGGCGCGCCTGGACCACCTGGCGGGCGGCCGGGCGGCTGCGGCAGCCGCCGCCCGGCACGGTGCTGGTCGAGGGCACCACGGCGCCGCTGGACGGCCTGCGCCAGGCGACGCTGTCGGGCAATTCCTGCCTGTGGGAGGCGTGGTCGGTCGAGGTCTGGCGCACCCGCGCCGGCGGCGGGTCGCAGGGCAACCGCGGCGGCTGGCGAGCGCTGGAATCGGGCGCCAGCCGCGATCCCTTCCTGCTGGTGACGCCGCAGGGCCACCGCATCCTGGTCTGCCCCGACCCGGTCGACACCCGAATGCTGCGCGCCCGGCAATGGAAGGGCGCCACGCCGCGCCCGGGCGGCGAGCCGGGGCTGCTCGCGACCTGGACCGGCGGGCTGCTCGGCAGCCGCCACCGCTACAGCGAGCGGCTGGTGCTGCCGTCGCAGCCGCTCTTCGCCCTGGGCCACCCGGCCGAGCCCGCGCCGGGCGACCCACCGGGCCTCGACGGCCGGCTGTTGCCGGGGCCCGGCGGACTGCTGCTGGGCCAGGAACCGCCGGCCGTGGCCGCCGCACGGGCCCGCCGCGGCGTCATCCGCAGCCTGGCGCTCGGGCTGGCCGTGCAGCTGCTCGGCCTGGCCGTGGTGCTGGCGCTGATGCTGGGCGGGCCCTGGGCGCTGTTCTCGACCGGGCTCCTGGGCGGCGGCGCCGGCCGCTAGGATCGGCCGCTAGGATCGGGCCTCCTGTGGCCCGGCAGACACGGCGGCCAGGCTTCCGGGGCATTGCGATTTTTCCATCTCCCGGCAGGGCCGGCCGCACAGTAACTGTGTCGTAACATCCTCCACGGCGCAGCCTCATGACCGACCTTCCCGACGTCGCTCCCCTTGCCCCCGGGAGCGATCCCGCTTTGCCGGCCCTGGCGGTCGGCAGCGTCCCGCGCAGCGGCCAGGCCGATATCGACGCGCTGATCCACGGCACGCGCTGGCTGGGCACGGTCACCTACAGCTTTCCCCGCAGCGCCAGCGACTACACCGGCTATTCGACCTGGAGCGAGACGCGGAGCTTCGGCGCCGTTTCGCCGATGATGGTCGAGGCGGTGCGGTCGGTGCTGACCGGCAACAGCGGCAACCCCCAGGTTCTGACCGCCATGTCGGTCACCGCCCTGACCGGGCTGAACATCGAGCTGCGGGACGGCGGCGCCGGCGATATCCGCATCGGCGAGAGCGGCACGGTCTCGACCGCCCATGCCTATCTTCCCGGCAGCTTCCCGACCGCCGGCGATGTCTGGTTCAGCCGTGGCGATTCCTGGTACGACCCGGACTTCTCCACCCCGGTCCTCGGCAGCTACGCCTATCACACGGTCATCCACGAGCTCGGCCATGCGCTGGGGCTGAAGCACCCGCATGAGAGCAGCCCGGTGCTGAGCTATGACCGCGACACCGTCGAATACACGGTCATGAGCTACCGGAGCTATGCCGGCGCCAGCCGCGATGGCTTCACCTATGGCGGCTGGGACGCGCCGCAGAGCTTCATGATGCTCGACATCGCCGCCCTCCAGACGCTGTACGGCGCCGATTACGGCACGCGGTCCGGCGCCACCCGTTACAGCTGGGACCCCGAGACCGGGACCATGTTCATCGACGGCGTCGCCCAGGGCCGGCCGGGCGCCAACCGCATCTTCCTGACCGTCTGGGATGGCGGCGGCCGCGACACCTATGACTTCTCGAACTACAGCGACGCGCTGACCATCGACCTCGGCCCCGGCGGCGCCTCCAGCACCGGGTCGCGGCAGCGGGCCCAGCTCGGCGACGACCATACCGCCAGCGGCAATGTCTACAACGCCCTGCTGCACCAGGGCGACCTCCGCTCGCTGATCGAGGACGCGCAGGGCGGCTCGGGCAGCGACAGCATCCGCGGCAACCAGGCGGACAATGTCCTGTGGGGCCATGCCGGCGACGACCAGCTGGACGGGGCCGACGGCAACGACGTGCTGATCGGCGGCGAGGGCTTCGACACCGCCGTGCTGCGCGGCAACCTGCTGGCGCCCTGGTATGACGGCTGGCTGGAAAGCCGCATCACCGCCTGGGATGCCGGGGGCATCACCGTCGGCACCTATCGCATCACCCGCGCCAACCGCGCCGGCGAGCTGGTGGAGAGCGACCGGCTGTCCGGCATCGAGACGCTGCGCTTCCAGGATGGCGCCATCGTGCTCGACGCCACCGCGCTGCTCGATCCCTTCGACTATGCCCGCCGCAACCCGGACGTGTTCCAGGCGGGCGTCGGCGCGCACAGCCATTACGACCAGTCCGGCTGGCGCGAGGGCCGCGACCCGTCGGAGCATTTCAGCACCCGCGCCTATCTCTCGGCCTATGCCGATGTGCGGGGGGCCGGGGTCAACCCGCTGGACCACTACCAGCAGGATGGCTGGCGCGAAGGGCGCGACCCCAAGGCCGATTTCGACCTGCGGCTGTACCGCGTCTACAACCCCGACGTCGCCGCCGCCGATATCGACCCGCTGGCGCATTACGCGCAGTTCGGCCAGGCCGAGGGCCGCCGCGCCGGGGCCGCCATCGGCGACGACATCCGTGCCGGCTTCGACGCCACCTATTACCTGCTGGCCAATCCGGATGTCGGCCTGGCCGGCGTCTCGGCCGAGGCGCATTACCGGCAATCCGGCTGGCGCGAGGGGCGCGACCCGAATGCCTGGTTCGACGCCCGCGGGTATCTGGCCGCCTATGCCGATGTGCGGGCCGCCGGCGTCGACCCGCTGGAGCACTACATGGGATCGGGCTGGCGCGAGGGGCGCGACCCCTCCGCCCGCTTCGACAGCAGCGCCTATCTGGCGGCCTATGGCGATATCGCGGCGGCGGGGATCAACCCGCTGCAGCATTTCCTGACCAACGGCATCTATGAGGGCCGCTCGGCCTTCGCCGACGGCGTCTTCGGCTGAGGCAGGCCGGCTAATCCACCCAGAGCCCCCGCGCGCGGTGCCAGTCCTCGATCGATTCGCCGGGGTATTCGTCGAAGACGGCATCGCCCGCAGCGATCTGCGGCACCACCCAGGCGGGCTTGTAGAGCAGCATCAGGTGGGTGGAGGCGGGCGGCACCGGCAGCGGCGTGTCGATCGCCGAGGCGAAGGGATGGACCAGATCCGGCCAGCTCGGATCGGCCATCCACAGCGCGCTGGCGCAGGCCGGGCAGAAATGGCGGCGGCCGCTGCTGGTCTCGCAGGCCCCGTCATCGGCGCGGAGCCCGGCGCGGTAGACCGCGGTGCGGCCGGTCACCTCGAGGCTGGCGGCCGTGCCCATGATGTTGATGGCATAGCCGCCGCCGCCGGCGGTCTTGCGGCAGATGCTGCAATAGCAGCGCTGGTAGGGATGCGGGGTGTGGCTGTCCAGCGCAAAGCGGACGGCGCCGCAGCGGCAGGAACCTTCGAGCGTGATCGGCATGGGGCCCTCCTGGCCAGGGCAACCGCGGGCCTCGCCGACGGTTGCGCCGCCAAACCTATTGCCCGCGCTGGCGCCGCTGCCTATTGCTGCTGCGAGGGACTTGGCGAAGAGAGGGAACCCCATGGCCGAGGCGACGCACGAGATCGACTACGTGGAAGTGAAGGCGGAAGACATCATCGCCGAGCGCACCCAGGGCTGGGAGGCCTTCACCAAGGCCACCACCTGGGGCATCGGCGCCACCATCCTGCTGCTGGCCTTCCTCTACCTGATCGCAGGCTGAGGCACCGCCGCATTCCATGAAAAAAGGCGGCGCCGGGGGGAACCCGGGCGCCGCCTTTTTCATGCACGCGATCCGCCGGGGCCCGCCACCGGCGGACCCCGGCGGTCAGGGCTCAGCCGACGATCTCGGTGCCGGCGAAGAAGAAGGAAACCTCGCGGGCGGCGGCGTCGGTGCCGTCCGAGCCGTGCACCGAATTCGCCTCGATGCTCTCGGCGAACTCCTTGCGGATGGTGCCCTCGGCGGCATTCGCCGGGTTGGTGGCGCCCATGATCTCGCGGTTCTTGGCGATGGCGCCCTCGCCCTCGAGGACCTGCACCACGACCGGGCCGGAAATCATGAAGGAGACCAGGTCGCCATAGAAGGGACGCGCCTTGTGCTCGGCATAGAAGGCGCCGGCCACGGTCTCGGACAGCTGGACGCGCTTCTGCGCGACGATGCGCAGGCCGGCCGCCTCGAACTTGGCGTTGATCTTGCCGGTCAGGTTGCGACGGGTCGCATCGGGCTTGATGATCGACAGGGTGCGCTCGACGGCCATGGGCGTATTCCTTCGCAGAGGACAAGGGTATTGCCGCCGCCGGATAGGCGGGGTTGCCCGATGGCGCAAGGGCCTTGCCCCATGCCCGCCCGGAATCC
>NZ_CACSJM010000090.1 GCF_902706185.1 Roseomonas sp. 18066
ACCGCCTGACCCCCCCCTTGACGCCCCCCTCTTAACGCGAGGGCGCTTTGGGTCCACACCTCGGGACAAAGAGGGTGGGAAACGGTGGAATGAACACGCGCGAGGCCTCGGCGGCCTTCGTGGCGCCGCTGCTGGCGCTGGCCTGCGGCCATATGCTGTCCAACCTGCTGCGCACCCTGCCGGCGATCTCGGCCGACCTGCTGGGCGCCGATCTGGGCGTCTCGGCCGAGGGGCTGGCCAGCCTGACCGGCGCCTATCACTTCGCCTTCGCCGCCGGGCAGATCCCGCTCGGTGTCGCGCTGGACCGCTTCGGCGTGCGGCCGGTTTCCCTGACCCTGCTGGCGACGATCGCGGTCGGCGCGGTGATCGCGGCGGTGGCCGGCGGGCCGCAAGGCTTCCTGCTCGCCCAGGTGGTGCTGGGGCTGGGGTCCTGCGGCATGCTGCTCTGCCCGATGACGCTGGCGGCGCGAATGCTGACGGCCGCGAAGTTCGGGTTGTGGTCCGGGCTGATCCAGGCGGTGGGCAATCTCGGCATGCTGCTCTCGGCCAGCCCGCTCGCCTGGCTGGTCGAGCATCACGGCTGGCGCGCCGGCTTCTGGGCCTCGGCGGCGATGACAGTGGCGGTGGCCGGGCTGGTCGCCTGGCTGGTGCCGCGCCCCGCCCCCTCCCCCGGCGCCAAGCCGACGCTGGCCGAGGATACCAGCGCCGTCTTCCGCCTCGGCCGCAGCCGGGCGCTGCGCGGCAGCATGCTGCTGGCCTTCGCCTCCTTCGCGGTGATCATCGGCGTGCGCGGCCTCTGGGGCGGGCCCTGGCTGATGGAGGTGAAGCAGCTGCCCCGAATCGAGGCGGGCAACCTGCTTTTCATTGCCACCCTCGCCCTGATCGTCGGGCCGGCGCTGGCCGGGGTGCTGGACCGGCGGGTCGGGCACCGGCGGCTGCTGCTGGCGATCGGCCATGGGCTGGCCGGGCTGCTGCTGCTGGCGGTGGTGGGCGGCGGCCCCGAGGGCTGGCTCAGCCGGGCGCTGGGGCTGCCGATGCTGCCGCCGGCCGGCGACGCCGCGCTGCTCTTCGCCTTCGGCCTGTCGATCGCCATCCAGCCGCTGGTCTTCGCCCTGGCCCGCGCCGCGGTGCGGCCGGAGGAAACCGGCAAGGCCCTGGCCGCCACCAATTTTTCCTTCTTCTTCGGCGGCGCGGTGCTGCAGACCGCCAGCGGCTGGATGGGCGGGCCCGGCCCGGCCATGGCGTTCCTGGCTGTGGCCGTCCTGGCCGGCACCTTTCTGTTCGTCCTGGCCGAGCGGCGGCGGTGAGCGGTCACGCAAGCGCCCCGCAACCGTCATCGGGGCGTCGCGGCCGGCGTGGCACGGCGCGGCCATGCACCAGGATCCCGACAGCGCGCGCAAGCGCCTCTCCCCCGAGCCCTTCATCGACCCGACGGCGCGGGTGCGCGACACCCGCTTCGGCCGCTTCAACGAGGTCGGCGCCCGCACCCGCCTGGCCGAGAGCCGCATGGGCGACTACGCCTATGTCGTGAACGACGCGGACATCATCTACACGACGATCGGCGCCTTCTGCTCGATCGCCGCGCATGTCCGCATCAACCCCGGCAACCATCCGCTGGACCGGGTCGCGCTCAACCACTTCACCTACCGCGCCAGCGCCTATGGGCTGGGCGAGGACGAGGCCGATTTCTTCGACTGGCGCCGCGCCAAGCCGGTGGTGCTGGGGCCGGACACCTGGGTCGGCCATGGCGCCATCATCCTGCCCGGGGTGACCACGGGCATTGGCGCCGCGATCGGCGCCGGCGCCGTGGTGACCAAGGATGTGCCCGACTTCGCCATCGTGGTCGGCAATCCGGGCCGGATCCTGCGCTACCGCTTCCCTTCCGAGATCCGCGCCTGCCTGAAGCGCATCGCCTGGTGGGACTGGCCCGACGACAATCTGCGCGTCGCCCTGGAAGACATCCGCCGCCTGTCCGCCGAGGGGTTCTGCCGGAAATACGGCTGACTGAAAAAATAGAAGGGGGCGCGGGGGAATACCTTCCCCCGCCCTTGCTTGCTTACTGCTGCGGAATGTCGACCGCGAGGATGCTGCCGCTCTCGCTCTCGGTGATGAGCAGGGTGGTCCCATCCGGCCCGAAGCACAGGTTGGTCGGCAGCCGCCCGAAGGACGTGCAGTCGATGGCGAAGATGGGCCGGCCATGGGGATCGGTCCCCCAGACCATGCCGTGCCCCGGATTGGCGACGAACAGCCGGTCCTGGGCGTCGAGCACCAGCCCGTCCGGCCCCATGGTCCCGCCCGGCAGGCGGACGAAGCACTGCGCCTTCCCCACGAAGGGTTCGGCCCGCAGCGCGAAGCGCCAGACCTCGCAGGAGCGGGTCATCGCCACGTAAGCATGGGTCCCGGTGCGGTCGAGGGCGATGCCGTTGGGGCTCGGCCCGTTGCCGATCAGCTTTTCCACCCGGCCATCGGGCCAGAGGCGCCACAGCCGGCCCGACGGGTCCTGCAGCCCGGTCTGGCCCTGGTCGGTGAAGAGGATCTGCCCCTCGGGGCCCACGGCCACGTCGTTCAGGCCCTTGAAGCCCTCGGAATGCACCGTCTCCAGCAGGGGCGCGATGCTGCCGGTCCCCGGGTCCAGGCTGAGCAGCCCGTGGCGGTGGTCGGCCAGCAGCAGGCTGCCGGCGCTGCCCGCGGCCAGGCCGTTGGGCCAGCCGTCATATTCGGCCACGACATCCCATTCCTGCGGCCCGACGCGGAAGACGCGGCCATTCGGGATATCGACCACCATCAGCGCGCCGGTGGCGTCGAAGCAGGGGCCCTCGAGGAAGCTGTGCAGCAGGGCGCCGCCGCGGTTGGCGTCCGACCAGGCGGTGCGGCGCGGCGTGCGGTGGCGGTCGGGCAGGCGGCTGAGCAGCCGGGGCGTCAGCGGGCGGGGGGCAGGGAACCACATGGCGGCGGAAGCTGAACCCGCGCGCGGCCGGCGGCAAGACCCCGTTTCAGGTCTTGCCGCTTGCGGCCCCGCCCCGCGGCATCCCATGATCGATCCGGGACGGTAGTGAACATCCAAGGGAGAAAAGCCATGGCCAAATTCGGCCTGAGCCAGGCGGTCCGCCGCATCGAGGACCCGCGCCTGCTGCAGGGGCGCGGCCGCTACACCGATGACATCGCGGTCGCCGGCCAGCTGCATGGCTATCTGCTGCGCAGCCCGCATGCCCATGCCACCATCCTGTCGATCGACACCGCCGAAGCGCGCGCCCTGCCCGGCGTGCATGCGGTGCTGACCGGCCAGGACTGGCTGGACGAAGGCCTGGGCGAGATCCCCTGCGCCATCCCGATGAAGAACCGCGACGGCTCGCCCCGCGCCAACACCCCGCGCTACGGCCTGGCGACGGGCAAGGTGCGGCATGTCGGCGACCCGGTGGTCTTCATCGTCGCCGAGAGCATCGACCAGGCGCGCGACGCCGCCGAGGCGGTGCTGGTCGACTACGACATCCTGCCCGCCTGCACCGAAATGGCGCGCGCCACCGACCCGGGCCAGCCGCAGGTCTGGGACACGGCAGCCAACAACCTGTGCTTCGACTGGGAGACCGGCGACAAGGCCGCGACCGACGCGCTGTTCGCGGAAGCCGCGCATGTGACGAAGCTGGAGGTGGTGAACAACCGCGTCGTCGTCGCCAGCATGGAGGGCCGCGCCGCGCTCGCCGAATACGACGCCGCGGCGGAGAAGTTCACGCTGCATGCCGGCACCCAGGGCTCCTGGCTGGTGAAGAACCTGCTGGCCAGCAGCGTCTTCCACCTGCCGCCGGAGAAGTTCCGCGTCATCACCCCCGATGTCGGCGGCGGCTTCGGCATGAAGCTGTATCTCTACGGCGAATACGCGCTGTGCTGCTGGGCGGCGCGCAAGCTGGGCCGCCCGGTGAAATGGGCCGCCGACCGGATGGAGGCCTTCCAGTCCGACACCCAGGGGCGGGCCAACCTGACGCTGGGCGAGATCGCCCTCGACGCGGGCGGAAAGTTCCTGGCGCTGCGCACCCGCAACATCGCCGACATGGGCGGGTATCTGTCGACCTTCGCGCCCTATATCCCGACTGGGGCGGGCACCAAGGTGCTGGCCAGCGTCTATGGCTTCCAGGCGATCCACGCGCATGTGCTGGGCGTGCTGACCAACACCGTGCCCGTCGACGCCTATCGCGGCGCCGGCCGGCCGGAAAGCAACTACCTGGTCGAGCGGCTGATCGACGCCGCCGCGCGCGAGACCGGCATCGACCGCATCGAGCTGCGCCGCCGCAACATGGTGCCGGCCTCGGCCATGCCGCACCGCACCCCGGTCGGGCAGAACTACGATTCCGGCGAGTTCGCGACCGTCCTCGACGCCGCCTTGAAGAAATCCGACTGGGCCGGCTTCGAATCACGCCGCGCCGAATCGGCCGCGCGCGGCCAGCAGCGCGGCATCGGCATGGCCTATTACCTGGAAGCCACCGGCGGCGATGATTCCGAGCGCGCCGAGATGCGCTTCGCCGCCGACGGCATGGTCGAGGTGCTGGTCGGCACCCAATCCACCGGCCAGGGCCACGAGACGGCCTATGCCATGATCACCAGCCACCAGCTGGGCATCCCGATCGAGCGCATCCGCGTCGTCCAGGGCGATTCGGACGCCATCCCGACCGGCGGCGGCACCGGCGGCGCGCGCAGCCTCTATTCCGAGGGCACCGCCCTGCTCGCCACCGCCACCACCGTCATCGAGAAAGGCAAGCAGGCCGCCGGCGAGGCGCTGGAGGCCGCCGCCGCCGATATCGAATTCGCCGCCGGCCGCTTCGGCATCGCCGGCACCGACCGCGGCATCGGCATCCTCGAGCTTGCCGCAGGGCAGCGGGAGAAGGCCGCCGCCGGCCAGAGCGTCACCCTGCTCGACGCCGCGGAAGTGGCGCCCATCCCGGCGCATACCTTCCCCAACGGCTGCCACATCGCCGAGGTGGAAGTCGACCCCGACACCGGCCACGTCACCGTCGCCCGCTACATCGTCGTCGACGATGTCGGCCACGCGCTGAACCCGATGATCGTGCGCGGCCAGGTGCATGGCGGCGTGGCGCAAGGCATCGGCCAGGCGGTGATGGAGCGCACCGCCTACGACCCCGACACCGGCCAGCTGCTGTCGGCCAGCCTGAACGACTACGCCCTGCCGCGCGCCAACGACCTGCCCGATATCGAGGTCGAGCTGATGGAAATCCCCTGTGAGACCAACCCCCTCGGCGTGAAAGGCGCCGGCGAGGCCGGCGCCGTCGGCTCGCCGCCGGCCATCATGAACGCGCTCGTCGACGCGCTGCGGTCGCGCGGGGTGACGCATCTCGATATGCCGGCGACGCCGGAAGTGATTTGGAAGGCTTTGGGGAAGGCAGCCTGAGGATCAAAAGGTCGGGGGAATGAATTCCCCCGAACCCCCATCTTTTTTCTGATCACCGGCCGTGAAGAGGCCAGCGCACGAACGGGGCCCACACCAGGGCATCACGGCGGGACGCCAGGGTCATAAAAAAACAGCGCGCCCTCAAAGGTCGCGCTGCGCACTGGCCGTTTCACGTCCTGTCGTCACGTGGACATGGCAATCAGACAGAAAAAAGAAGGGGTCCAGGGGAATTCATTCCCCTGGCCTATCCCTGTCTTACTTGAAGCTCACTTCATTCGTCTCACACAGGTTCACGTCCCGCCGTTCGTCGGAGCGGCCGTTGCTCCACACCACGCGCAGGTCGTACTGGCAGGCGCCGCTCGGCAGGCGGATGGACAGGCGGTCGCCCGGCTCAACCACATCCTGGCCCAGCCGGTCCTCGCCCCAGTCGTCGCTGGTGGTCAGCGACGCGAAGAACTCGCGGATCTGACGGTTGCCGTCATTGACCAGCTCGAAGCTCGGGTTGCCGCGCGGGGTCACCGGCTTGCCGCTGGAATCGCGCTGCAGCGTGCCGGTGCGGGCCGGGGTGCCGATCACCACGTCGCGGTCGAAGCAGGTGTCGACGTCGCGCTTCTCTTCCGTCAGCCCGCCCTCATAGACCATGCGCAGGTCGGTGCGGCAGCCGCCGGTCGGGGGCATGCGCACGGCGAAGTCCGAGCCATTGGCCAGGCCGCTGCCGGTCAGCCGGTTCTCGCCCCAGTTGCGGGCCCGCTGCGGCGAGGCATAGAGCCGCTCGATGACGCGGCCGCTGCGGTTGGTCAGGTTGAAGGAGCCGTCCTGCTCCGACTGGGCCTGGGCCGGCTGGCCGGCGAAGGTCAGGCCGGCCAGGGCGATGGCGGCGGCTGCCAGGGTGATCCGCATCGTAGGGTTCCTCATGGGAAGCGCACCGCCGGGCGTGCGCAGAGATCGAGGCCGCGCGCTTCCTGCGCGGCGCCGTCGGCGAAGATGACCTTGACGTCGTAGAGGCAGGGGCCGGGCGGCAGGGCCAGGCTCTGGCGGGCCCCGGCGCGCAGCGCCCGGCCCAGCAGCAGGTCCTGCCCCCAATCCGGCTGGCCGGACGGCGTGGCGAAGGCCAGCGCGATCGGCCGCCCGCCACGGTTCTCCAGCCGCAGCGCCAGGGGCTGCGGCGGCGCGTAGCCGGGCGCCATCTTGGCCGGCAGCGGCGCGCCGAGCACGATCTGGCGCTGGGCGCAGGTGTCGATGTCGCGCAGGTCCTGCACCGTGCCGCCGCGCCAGACCAGGCGCAGGTCCTGGCGGCAGCCGCCGCGGGGATCGAGGCGCACGACATGGCGCTCGCCCGGCGGCACCCATTGGGCGCCCAGCCGGTCATGGCCCCAGTCCTGCACGCCGACCGGATTGGCGAAAAGCTGCTCCAGGCCGCGATCGGTGTTGTTGACGATCTCGAAGGACGGATCGGGACGAGGCTGCGCCTGGGCCGGCATCGCGGCGATGCTGGCGATAAAGGACAGAACGAGCGCAGCCTGGAAGGCGAGCTGCCGTGGCATGGCGGGGTGCCTCTTCTCAACCGGACGCTGAACGGCGCAGCCATGGCTTGGTTGCGTGACGCTGGCAACCGCCGATGCGATCACGGTATCGGGCGCGCCCGTCGCTCCCCTGGCGGCGCACCCGACTGTGATGCCGACAGCGATCAGCCCGAACGCTGCCACCCGTCCAGCGCCTGCTGCGCCTGGCCTTCCTCGGCCAGCTTGATCAGATGCGCCAGCAGGCTGCGGGCGGCGGCGGGGCGCAGCTTGGGGTCCAGCGCGCTGCCATAGAGCGGCGGCACCAGCGCCTCCACCGGCTGCGGCCGGTCGGTCAGCGCTGCGAGAAGCGCTGCCTCCCGCGCCTGGCGATGCGCGATCAGGGCGCGGGTGAAGGCCGCCGGCTGCGGCAGCGGCGCGCCATGGCCGGGCAGGAACAGCGTCTCGCCGCGGCTGGCCAGGCGCTGCAGGCTGGCCATGTACTGCGCCATGTCGCCATCGGGCGGGCTGACCACGCTGGTCGACCAGCTCATCACATGGTCGGCAGAGAACAGCACCTCGCCGCCCTCGAGGGCGAAGCACAGGTGGTTGGCGCAGTGCCCCGGCGTGTGCAGCGCGGTCAGCCGCCAGCCCTCGCCCGCGATGGTGTCGCCATCGGCGAGCGCGATGTCGGGGTGGAAATCGTGGTCGCCGCCTTCGCCGCCGGCCTCGCGCGGGGTCTGGTGCGGGCCGAAGCCGGCGGTCTTGGCGCCCGTGGCCGCGACCAGCGGCGCGGCACCCGGCGAATGGTCGCGATGCGTGTGGCTGACCAGGATGTGGCTGATCGTCTCGCCCGGCAGGGCGGCCAGGATGGCGGCCTGGTGCGCCTCATCCAGGGGCCCGGGGTCGAGCACGGCGACGCTGCCGCCCTCGCCGATCAGGTAGCTGTTGGTGCCGAGGAAGGTGAAGGCGCCGGGATTGCCGCAGCGGATCCGTCGCAGCCGGGTGCCGCCGAAACGGCCGAGCTCCTCGACGGTGCCGGTGGGCAGCGGGTCGTCGCGCAGGAAGGGGATGCTCATGGCGGCGGGCCTCCGGGCGGCGTTGCGGCGGGGTCGCATTCTGGGTCGACGGTCGCAGCCTGCAATGCGCGGGCGGCGAAGTCGAGCGCGTCGCGGCGGGAGGCCCGGAAGGCGCCGCCATGGTCCATCCCGGCATAGAGCCGCCCCTGCATCCGGCTGCCGGCGGCGCAGGCATCGCGCAGCAGCGCCAGCTGGCCCAGGGCGGCGACGTCGCGGTCGGCCTCGCCGATGCCCATGAAGACCGGCATGGCGAAGCGCAGGCTGGGATATTCCAGGCGCGGCAGGATGCGGGCCTCCACGCGCGCCTCGGCGCCGGGGCGCAGCGCTGCGGACCGGGTCAGGCCGGCATCCATGACCTGCGCGGCCAGCTCGAGGACGCAAAGCCCGGCAGCGCGCGCGGCCAGAGGCTGCGCGGCCTCGGTGAACAGCGTCGCCGGGTCCAGGTCGGGGGCATGCAGCCGCGCGGTCAGCGCCACGTAGAAGGCATAGGCCAGGCCCGGATCCGGAAAGTCCGGCGGCACCCCGGTGGCCTGCAGGGCGCCCGCGCGCATATACGGCGCCCCGGTGGCGATGACGGCGGCGACGGCCAGATCCGGGGCATAGGATGGCGCCAGCCCCGCCGCCGCCAGCGCCGCGCCGCCGCCTTGCGACTGGCCGGCGATGACGACGCGGTTGGCGATGCGGCCGGGCTCGGCAGCGATGGCGGCGCGGGCGGCATCCAGCACGCCCTGGCCCTCGGCACGCTTGTCCAGATAGGGGTGCAGGCCAGGGGTGCCGAGGCCTTCATAGTCGCTGGCCACCACCGCATAGCCGGCCGCCAGCCAGTCGCCGACAGACGTGATCCCGCGCAGCACCCAGGACGGCGCGCAGCGATCCGCCACCCCCACCGTGCCATGCGCCCAGGAGAGCAGCGGCCAGCCGCCTTCCGGTGGCGCGCCGCGCGGCAGGAACAGCAGGCCGGAGACAGCGATGGGCCGGCCATCGATGCCGCTGGCCGAGCCGTAGAGGATGCGCCTGGCGGATCCGATACCCCGGATCCACGGCATCGCCGGTAGCTCTTCCTGGCGCAGAACTTTTCCGACGGCTGGCGGCGCGCCGTCCCAGCGGTAGAAATCCGAGACGCCGCCATCGCCCGTCGGCGGCGGGGCGGCGAAGGCCGGAACGGTCAGGCAAAGGACGAGGGCCAGGGCGCGGAGCAGCATCCGGCGTTTCTCTCGGTTGTTGCCCGTCGCAGGTGGGCGCGCGGCGCCCGCCTGTCCAATCACGCCACGGCGGGCGCGGCCGCGACCGTCGGCCGGCGATGCGCGGCGATGCAGGACAGCACCCCCAGCACCACCAGGGCGAAGGCCAGGGCCTCGGCCAGGCCGGGCCACCGCTGCTCCCACAGGAAGCCGTAGAGCAGGGCGAAGAGCGTCTCGAACAGGATCATCTGCCCGACCAAGGTCAGCGGCAGGGTCCGGCTCATCCGGTTCCACAGCGCATTGCCGACCACCGAGGCCAGCACCGCGACGCCGACCGAGACCGCGCCGAAGCGCGCCCAGGCGGCGGTCCCGGGGCTGTCGCCGGCGAGGAGCAGCGCCAGCGGCACCAGCAGCAGCGCCTGGGCGCCGGTCATCACGCCCGTCAGCAGGTTCCAGTCATGCGCCGAGACCTGGCCGAGGCGGGCCAGCCAGCGGCTGTTGCCTACCGCATAGGTGGTCCAGGAGGCCAGCGCGCCGACCGCGCAGAGCAGCCCCAGCAGCTGCTGCGTCCCCGGCACCGCCAGCGCCTGCCAGCCGATGCACAGCGCGCCGGCGACGCAGAGGGCAATGGAAGGCAGCAGCCGGCGCAGCGGCACGGCGCCCTGGTCGCGGCTGCCGATGAGGGTCACCGCCACCGGCAGGAAGCCGATCACCAGCGAGGTCATGGCGATGCCGCCCCATTGCACCGCGCTGGCCAGCAGCACGTAGTAGAGGGTGTTCCCGGCCAGGGCCAACCAGGCCAGCGCCCGCCATTCCCGCCCGCCGAGAGGCGCCACCAGCCGCCGCCATCGGGGTGCCGCGAGGCCCAAGGCCACCAGCCCGAAGCAGAGGTAGCGCCCCACCGTCAGCTGCAGCGGGGAAAAATCATGCGCGAGCTCCGGGGCCAGGAAGACCATGCCCCAGAGCGCGCCCGCCCCCATGCCGCAGAGAATGCCGATCCATGCCTGGCCGCGATCCGCCATGCGCCCTCTCCGTTTTGCCGGGCGGCATAGGCCAGCGGCGGGGGCGCGGTCTTGGCTAAGGCTCCTGGCGGCTGGGCCCAGAGTCCTGCGCGCGCTTCCGGAAGGCCGCGGGGGTCAGGCCGGTGGCTTTCCGCATCGCCCGCGTCAGCGCGCTCTGGTCGGCATAGCCGCCGCGATAGGCGAGCTCGGCGATCGGCGCGCTGCCCTCGGCCAGCCAGCGCTGCACATGGCCCAGCCGCAGCGCCGCCAGATGGGCGCGCGGGGTCGAGGCCAGCTCGGCGCGGAAGACGGCATGCAGTCGGCTGGGGCTGAGCCCGGCCTCGGCCGCCATGCTGCCGGCGGTCCAGGGGTCGAAGGGGTTTTCGTCCAGCGCCGCCAGCAACCCGGCCAGGCGGGAGGCCGGGGCCGGCGCCGCGCCGCCCAGCGCGTCCAGCAGCAGCGGCATCCAATGCGACAGCCGCAGCGGCGTCGCCGGGCCGCGCGCCAGGGCCTGGCCCATATAGTCGACCAGGCTGCGCGCCTCGGGCGGCAGCGCGATCAGCGGCCGCGCCGCCAGGCGGTCGGCCATGCCCTGCCCGAGGCTGCGGCGGTCCAGGTCGACGATCAGCACGCGGTTGGGGTCGGGGCTGGCCTGGTCGTGCCGGGTGCCCTCATCGACATAGGCCGCGGTGCCGCGGTCCAGCAGGGCGCCGCGGCCGCCGATCTCCATCGCCAGCGAGCCCTGCAGCGGCAGCACCAGCTGGGCGAAGTCGTGGCAATGGGGGGTGCTCTGCGCGCCATAGGAGCGCAGCCAGACGGCGGCCGGGGGCAGGGTCAGGGGCGGGGCGGAGACAGGCATGATCCTGCCCCCGCCTGTAGCAGCAATCCGGCTTACAGCGCCATGTCGGGGACGCGACGGACCTCGCCGGCCGGGACATCGGCCGGGCTGGGGCCGGTGGCCGGTGTCGCCGGGATCGCGGGGGCAGCGATGGCCAGCTGCAGGCGCTCGCCGGTGCTGGCCCAGGTCGAGGCCACCCGCTGCGGATCGCCGTTCAGCGCGGTGCCGAAGCTGGGCACGATGCGGCGCAGCTTCTCCTGCCAGGCCGCGCTCGCCACCCGCTCCGGGAAGACGCGGCGGATCAGGTCGAGCATGATCGGCGCGGCGGTCGACGCCCCCGGCGAGGCGCCCAGCAGCGCCGCGATCGAGTTGTCGCGGGCATTGACGATCTCGGTGCCGAGGCGCAGCGCGCCGCCCTTCTGCGGGTCGCGCTTGATGATCTGCACCCGCTGCCCGGCCTGCCACAGCCGCCAGTCGGCGGCGGCGGCCTGGGGGAAGTATTCGCGCAGCGCCGCCAGGCGGTCCTCGTCCGACATCATCAGCTGGCCGGCCAGGTATTGCACCAGGTCGAACTCGTCCCAGCCGACGCGCAGCATCGGGCCGATATTTTCCAGCGTCACCGAGGCCGGCAGGTCGAAGAGCGAGCCCTGCTTCAGGAACTTGGTCGAGAAGGTGGCGAAGGGGCCAAAGAGGACGACCTGCTTGCCGTCCAGCATGCGGGTGTCGAGATGCGGCACCGACATCGGCGGCGAGCCGACCGAGGCCTTGCCATAGGCCTTGGCCAGGTGGCGCTGCGCGACGGCGGGGTTGTCGCAGACCAGGAAGGAGCCGCCGACCGGGAAGCCGCCGAAATCATGCCCCTCCGGGATGCCCGACATCTGCAGCAGGTGCAGCGCGCCGCCGCCGGCGCCGAGGAACAGGAAGCGGGCGTCGATGGCGTGGCCGTCGCTGCCGTCCTTCAGGTTGCGATAGGTGACCCGCCAGGTGCCGTCGGCATTGCGGGTGATGTCGCGCACCTCGCTGGAGGTCTGCAGGGTGAACTTCGCCTGCGTCTTCAGATGCGCGACGTACTGGCGGGTGATCTCGCCGAAATTGACGTCGGTGCCCTGCGGCGCCCAGGTGGCGGCGATGGCCTGGGCCGGGTCGCGGCCCTCCATCATCAGCGGCACCCATTCGGCGATCTGCTTCGGATCGCGGGAGAACTTCATGCCGGCGAACAACGGGCTGCCCTGCAGCGCGGCGTGGCGCTTCTCCAGGTAGCGCATGTTCTCCTCGCCCCAGACGAAGCTCATATGCGGGGTCGAGTTGATGAAGGAGCGCGGGTTCTTCAGCACCCCCTGCTCCACCTGGTGCGACCAGAACTGGCGGGAGACCTGGAAGGCCTCGTTGATCTCGACCGCCTTCTCGATCTGGATGGCGCCGGTCGAGGTCTCGGGCGTGTAGTTCAGCTCGGCCAGCGCCGAATGGCCGGTGCCGGCATTGTTCCAGCCGTTGGAGCTTTCGAGGGCGACATCGTCCAGCCGCTCCAGCATGGTCATCGACCAGCCGGGCTCCAGCTCATGCAGCAGCACGCCCAGCGTCGCGCTCATCACGCCGCCGCCGATCAGCAGCACGTCGACGGCAGCGCCGGATAGCGGGGTGCCCGCAGTACCACCGGGTGCGGCGAGCAGCGGCCGCGGCAGGGTGGCGATGGCGGCCGCGGCGGCGACGCTGCCGAGCAGGGCGCGCCGTTTCAGCCCTTCAGGACGCGGCAGGTCCTGGCGGTCGGTGGCGGCAAGGGCAGTGTCGGTGTCGCGCATAGGAGGAGGTCCCTCAATGTAACCTCCCTCTGATGTTGGCAGCCGCTTTATCGAGGTCCGCCGGCCGCGGCAACGCTGGTTTGGTCATGGCTGATGGCCGCGGGCGGGGGTGCTGCAACGCCGGCGCCGCGCGTCCCGCGCCGTCCGGATCGTGCAAGCAGACCGGTGCCGCCCTGGCCTAGGACCGCTCCCACCACCCCGGCAGGAGCCCCAGGCCCATGACGCTGACCGCGCATTTCCTGCAGCCGCTGGCCGTGGTGCTGGAGGTCTTCGGCGTCGGCGTGATCATGGCGGGGGTGGCGCTCGCTGCCATCGGCTTCGCCCGCGACTGGCGGCGCGAAGGCGTCGAGGCCGCCTATCCGCGCGGCCGCGCCAATCTCGGCCGCGGCATCCTGCTCGGGCTCGAGGTGCTGATCGGCGCCGACATCATCGCCACCATCGTCTCGCCGCTCAGCTGGGAGAGCGTCGGCCTGCTCGGCCTCGTCGTGCTGATCCGCACCTTTCTCAGCTTTTCCCTCGAGGCCGAGATCGACGGCGAATGGCCCTGGCGCCGCAGGCGACGGGAAGACGCTAGCGCCCCCGCCGCCGCATCTCCCGATGCAGGATATAGAGGCCCGCGAAGATGATCAGCACGGCGCCGGCCAGCATGGTCAGCGTCGGCGCCTCGCCCCAGACGATCCAGCCGATGACGATCGCCCAGATCAGCGCGGTGTAGGAATAGGGGCCGAGCGAGGAGACCTGGGCGCTGGCATAGGCCTCGGTCAGCAGCACCTGCGCCAGCCCGCCCAGCAGCCCGGTGCCGAGCAGCAGCAGCAGCTCCCAAAAGCTCGGCGTCACCCAGACGAAGGGCAGCGCCAGCAGGGTGAAGGCGGTCATCAGCAGCGACTGCCACAGCACGATGGTGGCGCTGGATTCGGTGTCGGACAGCTGCCGCACCAGCATGGTGGTGAGCCCGGAGAAGATGCCGTTCGACGCCGCCGCCCCCAAGGCCACCCACATCATCCAGTCCGGCATGCCGGCCGGCAGGCTGCGGGTCGAGCCGAAGGCGCCCTGCCCCACGGCGATCACCACGATGCCGAGGAAGCCGATCAGCACCGCGGCCCAGCGATGCGGCCCGGGCTTCTCGCCCAGGAAGGGAATGGACAGAATAATGACGAAGATCGGCGTGGTGTAGCTGAGCGCCGTCTGCTCCGCGAGCGGCAGGATGGTCAGCGCGAAGAACGAGCAACTCATCGCCGAGATGCCGGTCACCGCCCGCATCACATGCCCGCCGAGCCGGCGCGTGCGCAGCGTCACATGCCGCTGCAGCCCGATCGCCAGCACCACGGGCAGCGCGAAGGCGTTGCGGAAGAACATCAGCTCCGGAAAGGGGATGTGGCTGCCGAGCTCCTTCACCAGGGCGCTCATCAGCGCGAACAGCGCCGTCGCCCCCAGCATCATCAGCGCGCCGCGCTTCATGTCATGGCGGAGCGTCATGCGCGTCCCCTCGCCTGGCGGGCGCGCAGCCGCTCGCGATACAGGTTGTACAGCCCGGCGGCGATGACGATGCCGGCCCCGGCCAGCGTCGCGGTCGCCGGGAACTCGCCCCAGATCAGCAGGCCGAGCAGCAGGCCCCAGACCAGCGTCGAATATTCGAAGGGCGCGAGCACCGAGACCGGCGCCACCGCGAAGGCGCGCGCGAACAGGAAATGCGCCACGCCATTGGCGCAGCCGAGGAAGACCAGCGCCGCCACGGTCACCGGGTCGGGCAGCAGCGCCGGCGGCGGAAACACCGGCAGCAAGGCCAGCCCGATCGGCACATGGGCGGCCAGCAGCCAGAAGGCGATGGTGGCCGGGCTGTCGGTGCGGGCCAGCATGCGGGTCCAGATCCGGGTCAGCGCCATCAGCGCGATGCCGGACAGCAGCATCGCACTTTCCCAGCGCCACAGCGCGCCGCCCGGGTTCAGCATGACCAGCACGCCGCCGAAGCCCACCATGGTGCTGGTCCAGCGCCGCCAGCCGACCTGCTCGCCCAGCAGCGGGATGGCCAGCAGGGTCATCAGCAAGGGGGCGGCGGCGGCCACCGCATAGGTCTCGGCCAGCGGCATGGCCCGCGCCCAGGCGACGTAATAGGCGATGGTGACGATGCAATGCAGCGTGCTGCGCCAGCCGATCAGCCGCAGGTTCACTGGCCTGAGCGAGGCGCCGCGCGCCAGGATGAAGATGGCCAGCGCGCCGAAGACGCCGCGCCAGACCATGGCGCCGGCCGGCCCGACCTGCGGCAGCGACCATTTCACCGCCGCATCGGCGCAGGCGATGATGGCATAGCCGGTGGCGATAAAGCCGATGCCGCGGACCGCATCGTCGATCCGCGGCCGGGAGGGAGAGGCAGCATCCGCGCCGGGCAATCGGCCGGGCGCGGCGCCGTCAGACAAGCTCGGCCTCGGCGACCTGGCAGGTGGCGCCCTCGGCGTCGCGGGTTTCCAGCCGCACCTTCTGGCCGTCGCGCTCGCCGAACAGGTGCAGCGCGTTCCCCCCGATGGCCGGCCGCTGGCCGCGATAGCTGAACTTCGCCAGCCTCGCCCCCGGCCCGGCCACGTCCAGCGCATGCTGCGCCAGCCAGGTCGCCTGCAGCGGCCCGTGCACGACCAGGCCCGGATAGCCCTCGACGCCGGTCACATAGGGGATGTCGTAATGGATGCGGTGGCCATTGCCGGTCAGCGCCGAGTAGCGGAACAGCTGCACCGCATCCGGCAGCAGCGCGACGGTGGTGGCCCCCGGCCAGGCATCGGCCGGCGGCGCGGCGCGCATCGCCGCCCCGCCAGTGCCGCGATAGACGATGTCCTGCTCTTCCTGCAGCACCGGGCCGCGCGGGCCTTCCAGGACGTGGCCGACGGTGACGAAGACCAGCTCGCCGCTGCCGCCTTTCTTCTCGGAGATCTTCAGAATGGTCGAGGTGCGCTTCAGCACGTCGCCCGTCCGGATTTCTCCCTGGAAGGTGACGCGCCCGCCGGCCCACATGCGGCGCTCCAGATGGTGGACAGGCGGCAGAAAACCGCCGCGCTTGGGGTGGCCGTCCGGGCCCAGCCCCTCGGCCGGCTTCCAGTCCTGGAACAGCAGCCAGTGCCACAGCGGCGGCAGCGCCTCGCTGTCCACCGGGCGGGCGATGGTGGCGGCCATGCCGTCGACCAGGCGGGGGTCCATCCGGTCCTCGCGCGTCTCGCTGCGGCCGACGAATTCATCGTATGCCATTGTTCTCAGTCCTCCCGGATGAACAGAAAGAAGCCGTCGATCTCGCCGGCCGGGCGCATCTTGCCCCAGGCGGCGGCGAAGCGCGGATCACGGCGGAAATACTCCAGAAAATCGAAGCGCTGCCCGGCGCAGTCGGGGATCGCCGTCCAGCGCTGGATCACCGCGGCCGCCGGCGGCTCGGCGACCACGCGCTCCACCACCTCGTCCCAGACGAAGCGCTCGGCCGGGGTCATGGCGGCCGGGTCGCGATACCGCGCGCCGCCGGCCGGGCATTGCTGATAGACCGCCTGCAGCAGCCAGGTGGACATGAAGGGCAGCTGCAGCCGGGCCTCGGCCTCGTTCACCGCCGGATAGACCACGGGGATGTCGGGGGAGAGCAGCAGCAGCGGCTTCTCCCGCGCATGGCCCTGCAGCCAGGCCGACAGCTTGCCGCCGGTGCTCTCGCCGTAGCGCACCTCCATCCAGGGGGCGTCGCCGCCGCGCAGGGTGAACAGGCCGAAGGCGAAGGCCATGCCGGCGCCCAGCAGCGGGGCGGCCCGGCGCGCCTCGGCCGGGCGCAGGCCGCGATCGGCGCCGCGCGCCAGCAGCAGCCCGCCGGCCAGCCCGCCCCAGGTCCAGACCGGCACCAGGTGGTAGGACCAGCCCTTGTGCTGCACCAGGGCCGCCGCCATGCCGCCCATCACCGCCGCCGTCAGCAGCCGCGGCAGCCAGCCCAGGCGCGTCGCGGCGACGAAGCCCAGCAGCGCCAGCGCCAGGATGGCCGCACTGCCGGTCAGGTCGGTCAGCAGCACCCGCCACCAGGGCGCCCCGCCCAGGTCCAGGTACCAGTCGAAGACCAGCGGCACGACCCGCCCGAAGTAATCCGGAAAGAACAGGAAGATCGACGCCAGGTAGGCGGCCCAGAAGCCGGCCATCACCCAGGGCACCGGGTCGCGCAGCGCGACCGCCAGCCCCGGCCGCCGGAACCGGGCCAGCAGCACCAGCGCCTCGACCAGCGCCGGCACCGCCAGGAAATGCGGCTTCAGCGCGAAGCCCAGCGCGGCGATCAGCGTCGCCGCCAGCCCCAGCCAGCGGGGGGTGGGCAGCCCCTCGATCCGCCGCTCCGCCATGAACAGATAGGGGAAGGCCAGCATCGCCATGATCTGCTCGCGCTGGCCGAAATCATGCCCCGCCGAGACCAGCAGCAGCGGCAGCAGGAAGAACAGGCAGGCGCGCTCGGCCGGTCCCGTCAGCCGACCCGGCAGCCGCACCAGCAGCCCGACCAGCGCCAGCACGCCGGCGCAGGCGACCATCAGGCAGATCAGCAGCGCGTCGGGCGGGGTCAGGGCCGAGTGCCGCGCCATCCAGGCCGCCGGCAGGTTCAGCAGGAAGATCAGCGGCGGGTTGACGTCGATCAGGTCGCTGTAGAGGCGCTCGCCGCCCAGCATCCGGCTGGCGAAATCCAGCACCGCCGCGACATCGTGGTTCAGCGGCGGCGACAGCACCGCCGCCAGGAAGATCAGGCTGGGCACCAGCCCGCCCAGACGCAGCAGCCATTCCCGGTGCAGGCGGGCAGACGGACCGGTTTCGGCCCGGATCGGTTCAGGCGTCATGGAGGCGTGACGGTTCCTTGGACCATGCCATCCTTCCGCCGCGGCGGCGGTTGGCGCAATCCCATCGCAGCCCATTGCGGCGAGATGCGGGCGCTGCCACAAGCTTTCCCCGTGGATGCCGCTGAATATGCCCTGATGGACCGGGCCGAGGCCGGGATGTGGTGGTACCGCGCCTTGCGCGACCGTGCCGAGGCGGAACTGCGCGCCAATGGTCCCACTGGCCCCTGGCTCGACTGCGGCTGCGGCACCGGCGGGTTGCTGCATCACCTGTCGCGCGCCTTCCCGTCGCAGCCCCTGGTCGGCCTCGAATACAACCCCGCCGCCGCCTTCCGCGCCGCGGAAAAATCCGGCGCCGTGGTCGCCGCCGGCGACGCTGGCCGCCTGCCCTTCGCGGAAAAATCTTTCGCCGCCGTCGCCAGCATGGACGTCCTCTGCCACGCCGCGGTGGACCAGGATGCGGCGCTGGCGGAAATGCATCGCGTGCTGCGGCCGGGGGGGCTGCTGCTGCTCAACCTGCCCGCCTTCGCCTGGCTGCATTCGGCGCATGACCGCCGCGTCCACAATGCCCGCCGCTACACGGCGTCCCAGGCCCGCGCGCTGGTCGAGGCCGCGGGCTTCGAGGGCCTGCGCACCCATTACTGGAACGCCCTGCTGCTGCCCCTGATGGTGCTGCAGAGAAAAATCCTGGCCCGCGACGAGGGCGCCGCCAGCGACGTCGCCCCCTTCCCGCCATGGTTGGACGCCAGCCTCTACGCGGCGACCCGGGCCGAATCGGCCCTCGCCGGCCTCGGCCTGCGCTACCCGGCCGGCGGCTCGGTGCTGGTCACCGCCCGCCGCCCTTCCTGATCAGCCTCTCTCTCTGCCGGAACAGACCGCCATGACCCCCGCCGCCGCCACCCCCAGCCTCGGCCTGTCCATCGTGGTGCCGGTCTATCGCGGCGCCGATACCGTGGGCCGCCTGGTCGCCGCCCTCTCGGCGCTGACGCCCGAAGGCGGCATCGAGATCGTGCTGGTCAATGACGGCAGCCCCGACAACAGCGGCGAGGTCTGCCGCCAGCTGGCGGCCACCGCCAGCGTGCCGCTGACCTATGTCGAGCACGCCCGCAACTTCGGCGAGCACAACGCGGTCATGTCCGGCCTGCGCCATGCCCGCGGCCGCTTCGTCATCACCATGGACGACGACCTGCAGAACCCGCCCGAGGAGGTGCTGCGCCTCTACGACCATGCCCGCCTCGGCAATTGGGACGTGGTCTACACCCGCTACGCCAAGAAGGAGCATGAGGGCTGGCGCAACCTCGGCTCCCGCTTCGCCAACTGGGTGGCCGACCAGCTGATGGACAAGCCGAAGGGGCTCTACCTCTCCTCCTTCCGCTGCATGTCCCACCTGGTGGTGCGCGAGATCGCCCGCTACCGCGGCCCCTACCCCTATATCGACGGGCTGATCATGCAGGTCACCCAGCGCATCGACAGCATCGAGGTCATGCACCTGGCCCGCATGGAAGGCCGCAGCAACTACACGCTGCGCCGGCTGATCCGCCTCTGGCTGAATCTCGCCACCAACTTCTCGCTGATGCCGCTGCGCCTCGCCATGTTCGCGGGCCTGGCCATGGGCGCCCTCGGCGTCATCGGCGCCATCTTCACCATCATCGAGGCGCTGACCAAGGACACCCCCTCCGGCTGGGCCTCGGTGATGACCACCACTTTGCTGGTCGCCGGCGTGCAGTTCCTGGTGCTGGGCGTCATGGGCGAATATCTCGGCCGCGCCTTCCTCTCCGCCAATGGCAAGCCGCAAGGGGTCGTCCGCGACGTCATCCCGGCGCGGGACCCCTCGTGATGACGGCCTATTGGCTGGTCCTCGCCGCGGCCATCTGCACCTCGCTGGTGGGGCAGGTGCTGCTCAAGGCGGGCGCGACCGACGAAGGCAGCTTCATCACCCAGCTCTTCCGGCCGCAGACCATGATCGGGCTGGTCTGCTACGGGGGGGCCGCCATGCTCTACATCGTGGCATTGAGAAAGATCCCGATGAGCGTGGCCCTGCCCTGCACCGCCGCCTCCTACGTCGTCATCGCCCTCGTCGGCTACTTCGTCTTCGGCGAAAGCCTCGGCAACCAGAAGATCGCGGCGATCGGGCTCATCTCGATCGGCGTGGCGCTGCTGGCCACCGCCTGAAAGCAAGAGAAGGCCGGGGGCATTGAATGCCCCCGGACCCCCACGTCAGAAAGGCTGCGTCGCGCGGACCGGCGTATTCGGGATCTGGCGGACGAGGCGGACCTCCACCTGCCGCGCGGAGATCTGCGTCTCCAGGCGCATCAGCACCTCGGGGCGCGGGCCCGGCACCTGCCGCGCATAGGCCAGCGTGGCCTGGTTGCCCGCCGGCGCCACCCCCATCTCGCCGCGCAAGGCGCCACGGCCCTCGGCCTCCACCCAGCGCCGCAACGTCTCCTGGTAAACAGCATTGTAGCCGGGCACCGCCGGATAGTTCCGCCGCACCGCGCAGGCGAAATAGGGCGGCGCCTCCACCGTCACGGCATAGGTGCCGAAGGGCGTCTGGTACCACCACCCCACCCCCGGATCATCGCGCAGGAACTGCCGCACCTGCTGCGCCGACATCGCCGCAGAGCTCGTCCCCGGCGGCATCTCCCCCGACATCAGCGGCCGCTCCGGGAAGCGCTGCAGGCAGAACATGTTGAACACCGTCGCGATATCCGTCCCATCCGGATCCTGCCGCATCGCCTGCGCCAGCGTCGGCCCGCTCGACACCGGCCCGCTCGACACCGGGGCGCTGACCACGGCGCCCGCCCCGGACGACCCGGCCTTCGACAGCACCGGATCGGCCGCCACGTCGGAAGGCTGCGGCGCGCAGGCGGCCAGCAGGGCGGCGGCCATCAGGGGAACAGCGACACGGATCACAGGGGCACCTCATCGGGACAGCGGGTCTTCCCTTTCACACCGGCCCCCCGCCGCCGTCCACCGGCGCAGCCCACGCATTTCCTTGAGCTTAAGCGGTTGTGAACCAAGGCCACGCTGCGATGCAGCATGACGCTTGCCCTGCCGCCGGCCGCGGCCTAGGCCTGGGTGCAGGAGACGTCTTCGCATGCCCCCAGCCACCACCGCCGCCGCCCCCCAGGGCCTCGCCGCCCGCTTCTGGGCCGCGCCCTATCTGCTGCTGCCGCTGGCGGCGCTGTTCTGGTCGGGCAACTTCATCGTCGGCCGCGCGGTGGGCGGCATCGCCTCGCCCTTCTTCCTGGCCTTCTGGCGCTGGCTGCTGGCGCTGGCCCTGCTGCTGCCCTTCGCCTGGCCGCATCTCAGGCGCGACTGGCCGGTGCTCAGGCGGCATCCGCTGGCCATGCTGGCCTATGCGGTCGCCGGCATCGCCGCCTTCAGCGTCATGGTCTATCAGGGGCTGCGCTCGACCCAGGCGGTGAACGGGCTGCTGCTGCAATCGGTCATCCCGGTCGCCATCCTGGCCTGCTCCTTCGCCCTCTTCGGCGAGCGCCCGCGGCCACGCCAGATCGCCGGCGTGGTGCTGTCCATCGGCGGTGTCGCCGCCATCGCCGGCCATGGCTCGGTGGACGACCTGCTGCGGCTGCAGCTGCATCCGGGCGACCTCTGGGTGCTCGGCGCCGTGCTCTGCTACGCGGTCTATTCCGCCTGCCTGAAGCTGCGCCCGCGCATCCACCCCCTGAGCTTCATGGCCGCCGGCATCTTCTTGACCCTGCTCGCGCTGCTGCCGGGCTTCGCCTGGGAGATCGCCCAGGGGGGCGCCGTCGCCCCGGGGGGCGTGGCGCTGGCGGCCATCGCCTATCTGGCGGTGTTTCCCTCGCTGCTCTCCTACATGTTCTTCACCCGCGGCGTGGAGCTGATCGGCGCCAACCGCGCCGGCCAGTTCATCCACCTGATGCCGCTCTTCGGCAGCGTGCTGGCGGTCGCCTTCCTGGGCGAGAGCCTGCAGCCCTTCCACGCCGCCGGCCTGGCGCTGATCGGCGGCGGCATCCTGTTCACGATGTCGGAGAAATCCGCAAAGCCTCGATGACCGCGCGCAGCCCGGCCGAGATGAACTTCCGGGCTGGGTAGTAGAGGAACAGGAATTCGTCCGGCGCGCGCCAGGCTGAAAGACATTCGACGAGCGCGCCGCTGGCCAGGTGCGGCCGCGCCCGCTCCTCCCAGACATAGGCCAGCGCCGCGCCCGACTTCGCCGCCTCCACCATCAGCGCATGGTCGTCGAGCGACAGCGGCCCCGAGGGCTCGAATTCCACCGTCCTGCCGCCCTTGCTGAACTCCCACGGATAGGGCGTGCCGGACGGGAAGATGTTGCGGATGCAGGCGTGGTCCTTGAGCTCGGCCGGCGTCCTTGGCGCCGGGCGCTGGGCGAAATAGGCCGGCGCGCCGACCACCACGAAGCGCAGCGGCGGGCGGATGCGCACGGCCGTCATGCCGGGCGCCAGCCGCTCGCCCAGGCGGATGCCGGCATCGAAGCCCTCGGCCACGATATCGACCAGCCGGTCGGTGGTGACGATCTCCAGCTGCAGATGCGGGTTGCGCGCCATCAGCGGCCCCATGACAGGCGCGAAGACGAAGGGCGCCACCGAGCTCGGCGCATTGATCCGCACCCGGCCATAGGGCGTGTCGCGGAACTGGTTCAGCCCCTCCATCGCCGCGCCGATCTCCCCCAGCGCCGGCCCCAGCTGGGCCAGCAGCATGGCGCCGGCATCGGTGGGCGCGACGCTCCGGGTGGTGCGGTTCAGCAGCCGCAGCCCCAGCCGCGCCTCCAGCTGGCTGACGGCATGGCTGATGGCGGAGGCGGTGACGCCGCGCTCCTCGGCGGCGCGGCGGAAGCTGCGATGCCGCGCGACGGCCTCGAAGGCGGCCATCTCGGCCAGGTCGGTGGCCCGCATTGCTGAACCCTGCTCAGGATTTTCCCAAGAATTCTGGCGCTAATCCGAACAATGCGGAAGCGGCAATCTTCCCCTCGCCAACACCGTCCCAACGAGGAAGACCCCCATGAAGACCTGGTTCATCACCGGCGCGGCCCGCGGCTTCGGCGCCCTGATCACCGAGCGCCTGCTGGCCCAGGGCGATGCCGTCATCGCCACGGCCCGCGACCCCCGCGCCATCGCCGAGCGCTTCGGCACGGTCGAAAAGCTGCTGCCCGTGGCGCTGGACGTGGCCGACGAGGCCCAGGCCTTCGCCGCCGTCCAGGCCGGGCTCGACCGCTTCGGCCGCATCGACGTGCTGCTCAACAATGCCGGCTTCGGCCTGATGGGCGCGGTGGAGGAGGCCACCGCCGCCGAGATCGAGGCGGTCTTCCGCACCAATGTCTTCGGCCTGCTCAATGTCACCCGCGCCGTGCTGCCGGCGATGCGCGCGGCGCGGTCGGGGCGCATCCTCAACATCTCCTCCATCGGCGGCTATCGCAGCGCGGCCGGCTTCGGCGTCTATTGCGCGACCAAATTCGCGGTGGAGGGGCTGTCGGAGGCGCTGCATGACGAGCTCGCCCCGCTCGGCATCCATGTCACCGTGGTCGAGCCCGGGTATTTCCGCACCGACTTCCTCGATGCCCGCTCGCTGACCACCAGCCCGTCGCGCATCGCCGATTACGACGCCACCGCCGGCAAGGTGCGCGAGGTGGCGGCCGGCCTCAGCCACAACCAGCCCGGCAATCCGGCGCGGCTGGCCGAGGTGCTGGTGGCCTTCGCCGATGCGCCCAGCCCGCCGGTGCGCCTGCCGCTGGGCAGCGACACGGTGGCCGCCCTGGAGGCCAAGCATGCCAGCGATGCCGCCATCCTGGCCAATTGGCGGAAGGTCTCGGCCTCGACCGACTTCGTCCCCGCCTGAGCCGCCGCGCCACCGGGGGGCGGCTAGGCCCCCCGCCTGGCCTTCAGATGGTCGACCAGCGCCCGCAGCTTCGGCGCCACGTTTTTCCGGGTCGGGAAATAGAGGTAGAAGCCGGGGAAGCTGCCGGAGAAGTCCTGCAGCACTTCCACCAGCTCCCCGCGCGCGAGCGGCGCCGAGAAAGTGTCCGCCATGCCGAAGGTGATGCCGCCGCCGGCCACCGCCAGGCGGATCATCAGCCCCATGTCGTTGGTGGTCACCTCGGGGGCGACGGCCACGTCGAATTCCCGCCCGCCATGGAAGAATTCCCAGCGATAGGGCGGCAGCCCCGGCGCCGGGCGCCAGCCGATGCAGCGATGCGCCGGCAGCTCCCGCGGATGCGCCGGCACCCCCTGCCGCGCCAGATAGGCCGGCGCGGCCACCGCCATCTGCCGCTGCGGCGCCGAGACGGGCACCGCCACCATGTCCTGCTCGATCACCTCGCCCAGCCGGACGCCGGCGTCGTAGCCGGCGGCGACGATGTCGAATTCCTCGTCGGTGACGGTGATGTCGAGCTGCACCTCGGGGAATTCTTGCAGGAACCCTGCCAGCAGCGGTCCCGACAGAAAGCTTTCGGCGATGGTGGAGACGGCCAGCCGCAGCCGCCCGCGCGGCGCGCCATGGCGTTCCTGCGCCGCCTGCGCCGCCGCCCGGATTTCTGCGAGCGCCGGCGCCAGCGAGGCGAGCAGCGCCGCCCCCGCCTCGGTCGGCGCGACGCTGCGGGTGGTCCGCTGCAGCAGGGCGACGCCGAAGCTCTGCTCCAGCTTGCGCACCGCCTGGCTGACCGCCGGGCGGGTGACGCCCAGGGTCTCGGCCGCGGCGCGGAAGCTGCGGGCCTCGGCGACGGCGGCGAAGACGGCCAGCGCGTTCAGGTCCATTGGTTCTCCTGGCTTACCAGTCTGGTCATAATTGGGCGAATTGTTTCGCCCCTCTTTGGTCTCTACCTCAGGGCCACTGCCAAGAGGAGAGACATCATGGACAAGACCATCCTGATCACCGGCGCTTCCAGCGGCATCGGCGAGGCCATCGCCCGCGAGCTGGCCGCGGCCGGCGCCCGCGTCATGCTCGGCGCCCGCCGCGCCGACCGCATCGAGGCCCTGGCCGCGGAGATCCGCGCGGCCGGCGGAAAGGCCCTGGCGCAGCGCCTCGACGTCACCGACCGCGCCGATGTGGTGCGCTTCGCCGAGGCCGCCCGCGCCGCCTGGGGCCCGGTCGACGTCATCGTCAACAATGCGGGCGTCATGCCGCTGTCGCCGATGGCCTCGCTGCTGGTGGATGAATGGGACCGCATGGTCGACGTCAACATCAAGGGCGTGCTCTACGGCATCGCCGCGGTGCTGCCGGAGATGACGGCGCGCGGCAGCGGCCATGTGGTGAACATCGCCTCGATCGGCGCGCTGGCGGTCTCGCCCACCGCCGCCGTCTATTGCGCCACCAAGTTCGCGGTGCGCGCCATCTCGGACGGGCTGCGCCAGGAAAGCCGCACGCTGCGCGTCACCTGCATCCATCCGGGCGTGGTGGAGAGCGAGCTGGCCGACAGCATCACCGACCCGACCGCGGCGGCGGCGATGCGCGACTACCGCGCCATCGCGCTGCAGCCCTCGGCCATCGCGAAAGCCGTGCGCTACGCGCTGGAGCAGCCGGCCGAGGTCGATGTCAACGAGATGGTCATCCGCCCCACCGCCGCGGGCCACTGACCCTCACAGCCAGCCGGCGCGGATCGCTTTCGTCACCTCGTCGACGAACAGCCGGGTCCGCGCCGGCACCAGATGCCCCGGCGGCAGCACGGCATAGACCCGGG
>NZ_CACSJM010000091.1 GCF_902706185.1 Roseomonas sp. 18066
GCCCGCCCCCTGCTGCGGCTGCAGGATGGCCGCCTGGACGGCGCCGCCTCCCCCGACGGCCGGGTCGCCGGCACCTATGTCCACGGCTTCTTCGCCGACGACGCCCAGCGCGCCGCCTGGCTGGCCCGCCTGGGCGCGGAGGCCGCCCCCCGCCAGCACGAGGCCGAGATCGAGGCCGCCCTGGACGCCCTGGCCAACCACTTCGAGCAGCATCTTAAGATCGACGCGCTACTGGCTCTGGCGAAAGCGCGATGACGGTTGCGGGAGCGGCAAACCGCAGGCCCCATCCCGGCGTTTTCACCGCAGCAACCCCAATGGACCCCCCGGTCATGACCCTCCTGCTGCAGAGCCTGAAAAACCTGGCGCGCCACGAGACCCTCGCCGAGCGCGCCGCCCGCCTCTACCGCGAAGAGCGCCTCCGCGGCGGGGCACCCCGGCTGGTGCAGTGCCTGCGGTGGGCGCGGGAAGGGCGGTAAGAGAAGACAGGAGAAGGTCGGGGGAATGAATTCCCCCGAACCCCCATCTTTTTTCTATTTCACGGCCCTGGGCTGACTGGCGCTTCCCCCGAAGCGCCGCGAAAGCATTGAGGCGGGACGCAGAGAAAACAAAAACAGCGCGCCCATGCAGGTCGCGCTGTCGCTGGGCCGGGCCACGTACTGTCCCCACGTGGACACGGCAGTCTGACAGAAAAATCCAGGGGAATTCATTCCCCTGGCCTGCCCCTGTCTTTACGCCGCTACCGCGGCGCTGCTGCTCTCAAACCCGATCGCCTCGAATTCGCTGAAGATGTGATCCGCCCAGCGGGCGATGTCGCAGTCGTGGACGCCTTTTTCCATCGCCTTCATGCGTTCGGCGGCTTCCGCGGCCGGCATGTCCAGCGCCTCGTCCAGGGCGCGGTCCAGGTTGCGCTTGGAATAGGGGTTGGTCAGCACGGCCTGGGGCATTTCCACCGCGCAGCCGGCGAATTCCGACAGGATCAGCGATCCCGGCGATCCGCGCTTGGCGGCGACGTATTCCTTGGCCACCAGGTTCAGCCCGTCGCGCAGCGGCGTCGTCAGGCAGATATCGGCCACATTGTAGTAGGACAGCAGGGTCTCGAAGGGGATGGAGTTGGTGAACAGCACCACCGGCGTCCAGTCCAGCTTCGAGAAGCGGCCATTGATGCGGCCGGCCAGCGCCTCGATGTCGCGCTGGGTGTCCTCGTAGACCTTCATCTGGGCGGCGGCGCGGACCGAGGTCGCCACCAGCTTCACCTCGCCGATCAGCGCCGGGCGGCGTTCCAGCAGGCGCTCGAAGCTCTGCAGCGCCTCGATCATGCCCTTGGTGTAGTCGGTGCGGCCGACCGCCATGATCATCCGGCGCCCCGAGAGGCCGTCGCGGATTTCCTGCTGCTGGGCGCGGCTTTCCGGGCGTTCGACCACCTCGCGGATCAGCGCGGCGTCGGTGCCGACCGGGGCGCTGTCGAGGCGGATGCTGCGGCCATTGTGGCGCAGCAGGCGCGGCATGTCGGGCTCGGACAGGGCCTGGCCGGGGGCGGCGAAGGCGGCGTCGACGGGGCGGGTCTCGGCGATCTCGGCGCCGGCGAGCGCGCGGGCGAGTTCGGCGAAGTTGCGGGCGTAGCGCGGGATGTGGAAGCCCACCAGGTCGCAGGACAGCAGGCTGTCGAGGATCTCGCGCCGCCAGGGCAGGATGTTGAAGACATCGGCCGCCGGGAAAGGCGTGTGGTGGAAGAAGGCGATACGCGCCTTGGGCTTCAGCTGGCGCAGATAGGCCGGCACCAGCCACAGGTTGTAGTCATGCACCCAGATGACCGCGTCGTCCTCGGCCTGGGCGGCGGCGGCCTCGGCGAATTTTCTGTTTACTGCACGGAAGGTGTCCCAATCCGCGTTGTCGTAGTGGAACAGCGACGGGAAGGAATGCAGCACCGGCCACAGCGCCTCCTTCGAGGTCACGTGGTAGAAGCTCTCGACCTCCTCCGCGGTCAGCCCGAGGCGGGAGACGGTGTAGCCGCCATTGACGTCGTCGATATGCACGGCGCGCTCGAAGCTCTCGCCCGGCCTGGCCAGCTTCCAGGCGACCCAGGCGCCGGCGCCGGGGGCAGTGCGGCCGAAGAAGGATTTCAGCGTCGGCACGATGCCGTTCGGGCTGCGGTTCGGGCGGAACACAGTCTCGCCGTTCTCCACCACCTCTTCATAGGGCTGGCGGTGGTAGACGATGACCAAAGAAGATTTCTTCTGGGCGAGCTGGGTCATGCCACGGCCTCCGGCAACAGGGAAAAACGGCGGATGGCGTCGGCGATGCCGGCGGCGCCATGCGGGCGGGCGCGGTGGATCAGCCGGGCCTGGTGCGGCGGCAGGGCGTCGAGGGCGGCGACCAGCCGCGGCTCGGCATTGCCGACGGCGACACCCTTCAGCCCGGTCTGGAACAGCGACAGGTCGTTCATGGTGTCGCCGGCGGTCAGCACGCGCTCGGCCGGCAGGCCCAGCGCATGCACCAGCCGCAGCAGGGTCGGGCCCTTGGCGATGCCGCGCGGCAGCACGTCCAGATAGGTGTCGGCCGACAGCACGCAGTCGAAGCCGGCCGCCTCGATGCGGGCGATGGTGCGCGGCTGCAGCTGCTCCGGGTCGTAGTAGTAGCTGACGCGGTGGCGGAACGGCGTGGGCTGCGGGCGCAGGCCGGGCTCCTCCGCCAGCATCTCCCGCACGCGCGGGCCGGCATCGTTCCAGCGTGAAACGATCTCGGCTTCCAGCGTCGGAATGGGGAGAAAAGTGTCGCCGTCGAAGACCGAGGTGCCGACATCGCCGATGATGTAGCGCGGCCGCGGCATGCCGGGGGTCTCGACCAACTCCCGGACGAAGTCGCGGTCACGGCCGGTGACGAAGACCAGCAGCACGTCGTCGCGGGCGTTCAGCTCCTGGTACAGCGCGCGGCGCTCGGCCTCGGTCCCGCCCAGGAAGGTGCCGTCCAGGTCGGTGGCCAGCACCAGGTTCAGCGGGCCCTTCATGCGAAGACCCTCCGGCGCTGGGGCGCTTCCGTCGCCGGGTGGGCGATGCTGGCGCGGTGCTCCAGGGCGCGCGGCTCGGCGCGCAAGGGCCCGGTCAGCAGGGCGGCGATGGCGCGCTCCACCGGCAGGCCGTGATGGACGATGCGGTCCACCGCCTCGCAGATCGGCATGGCGACGCCCAGCTTCTGCGCCAGCGCCAGGACCGAGCGGGCATTGACCACCCCCTCCACCACCGCGCCGCGCGCCGTGTCGGGCGCGCGACCCGCGCCGATCGCCTGGCCGAAGGAGAAATTGCGCGACTGGGTGGAGGAGCAGGTCAGGATGACATCGCCGGCGCCCGACAGGCCCAGCACCGTCTCCGCCCTGCCGCCGAGCGCCACCGACAGCCGGCTGATCTCGGCCAGGCCGCGGGCGAGGAGTGCGGCGCGCGGGTTCGACCCCATGCCGCGCCCGGCGATGATGCCCGAGGCCACGGCGAGCACGTTCTTCACCGCGCCGCTGACCTCGACGCCCACCGGGTCGTCGGACAAATAGGGGCGGAAATGCCGGCTGGCGAAGGTCACCGCGATGCGCGCGGCCGGATGGCCCTCGGCGAAGATTCCGTCGGGCCCCGCGGGCGCCGCGATGGTGACGGCGGTCGGCTGGTCTTCCGCAACCTCGGCGGCGAAGGAGGGGCCGGACAGCACGGCCTGCGGCCGGCCGGGCATTTCCTCGGCGATGACCTGGGTCATCAGCGCGCCGGTATCGGCCTCGATCCCCTTGGCGCAGAGGGTGACGGGCACGCCCTCGGGCAGCAGCGCCTCGACCCGGGTCGCGATGCCGCGCAGATGCTGCGAAGGCACCACCAGCACGGCGAGCTCGGCGCCGCGCAGCGCGGCGGCCAGGTCGGTGGTGGCGACGATGCTGTCGGGCAGGCGGTGCCCGGGCAGGAAGGGGTTGTGGCGGGTGCGGGCAATCTGCGCCGCCGCCTCCGCCTCGCGCAGCCAGAGGCGGGTCTCGCGCCCGGCGCGTTCCGCGGCCAGCGCCAGGGCGGTGCCCCAGGCGCCGCCGCCGATGATGGCGACGCGGCCATAGGGGGCGGGTTCGTGGAAATCGGGAGTCGGGGTGGCGGATCCGGTGTGGAGCACGGAAGGGCCCTCCGTCTTGGCGGCTGCGGGCCGCTGGGTGCAGGTGATGAGCGGCAGGAGGCCGCGGCGTTTCTTCTCGCCGGTGGTTGTGGAGGGGCCAATCTGCGATGCTGCGCTGCGAAATTCAAGTCCAGATTGCGGCCGAAATGCGGCGTGACCAGTAGATTGGTTTCTGTACTTGGGTGGAAGTAACCAGTTTTTCCGGGTTCTTCCGGCGATATATTCGCCGATGCTGCGCAGAGAAAAAACTATTTCAAGCGGGGTCGCGGGCTGATCTGTGCAGGACCCGATAGGGTTGCGCCCCGATTGATGGCGAATCGGGTGGGCGTCACGCTTCGCGCGGCGCGCGCAACGACGGCGCGGCGGCGATCAAGCCGGCGTCAGCCTGGCCGCGGCAAGCAACGGGCAAGAAAAACTTATCGCGCCAGGGCCAGGACCTGGCCCACCGCCTCGGCCATCTCGGCGGCCATGCGGCCGGCGCGGCCGGCATCGGGCTGCGACAGGCTGTTCACCCGCACCTTCACCACATGCCCCGATTGCAGCGCGACGCAGAGCCCGTCGGCGGTGGCGCGGCCCTGCTGCGATTCCAGGGTGAAGCTGGTGCAGCGCAGCGCCGGCGTGGCCTCGGCCAGGGCCGGGGTGGCGGCGGGAGGCAGCGCCTGGGCGGTGACGGCGCGGTAGCGGCCCTTGCCGGCCAGGGCCTCGGTCTCGGCGCTGGCGCGCTGCAGCTCCTCCTCCGGGGTGCCGCTGCCCTCGCTGGCATAGACCATGACGGAGATGACGATGCGCTCGCCATCGGCGGCGGCGTAGCGCACGGCGCTGCCGCGGCGGAGCGACTCGGCATCGCCCATGCGGCGATAGCCCAGCAGCTCGGCGGGCAGGCGGCGGGCCAGGCGCTCGGTGGCGCTGGGCGGCGGGGTGGGGTCGGTCGGCTGGGCATCGGCCATGACCTGCGCCACGGCGCCGAAGGGCAGCAGCGGCAGAAGCGACAGCAGGGTGACGGCGCGGCGCATCGCGATTCCCCGGCATTTCTGGTGGCCGGAGAACAGCTTGCGCCCCGCGGGCCGCTGGCTTCAAGCGCCGCGGCATCACAGCTGCGCGCAGCGGGGCCTCAGCCGAGGGCCAGCAGCGCGGCGAGGCCCAGCACGGCGCCGAGCTGGATCGCGCAGGCCAGGCGGTAGAGGCGCAGCGCCCGGCGCAGGTCGGCGGCGGTGGCCCCGGCGCGGCCATCGCCCATCCAGTGGTCGTCCACCCGCTCGGCGCCATAGACGCGGGGGCCGGCCAGCCGCAGGCCGAGCGCGCCGGCCATCGCCGCCTCGGGCCAGCCGGCATTGGGCGAGCGGTGCTTCCGGGCATCGCGGGCCACGGCGCGGGCGGCGGCGGCGGCCGAGCAGCCGGGCAGCAGCGCGGCGGCGGCCACCAGCCATAGCGCCGCCAGCCGCGAGGCCGGCAGGTTCACCAGGTCGTCGAAGCGCGCCGCCGCCCAGCCGAAAGCGCGATACCGGGTCGAGCGATGGCCGATCATGCTGTCCGCCGTGTTCGCCGCCTTGTAGAGCGCCGCCCCCGGCAGCCCGGCGACGCCGGCCCAGAAGGCGGGGGCGACGATGCCGTCGGAAAAGTTCTCGGCCAGGCTTTCGATGGCGGCGCGGGCGACGCCGGCCTCGTCGAGGCTGTCGGGGTTGCGGCCGACGATCATGGCGACGGCTTTTCTCCCCCCCGCCAGGCCGTCCTTCTCCAGCCCTTCGGCCACGGCGGCGACATGATCATGCAGGCTGCGCTGCGCCGGCAGGGTGGCGAGCATCACCGCCAGCGCGACCATGCCGGCCAGGCTGCCGGCCAGCCCCGCCTGCAGCAGCACGGTGGGAAGGCCCGCCGCCAGCAGCAGCAGGACCAGGGTGAGAACCCCCGCGCCGCGGCGGAAGCGATCGCTGCGCGCCGGATCGTTCAACCGCTTTTCCAGAACCGAAATAAACGCGCCGATCCAGACCACCGGATGGCGGATGGCGGCGAAGAGCGCTTTGGGGTAGCCGAAGGCGGCCTCGATCAGCAGCGCCCCGGCGAGGATCAGCAGCAGGTCGGTCAGGGCGACGATCCCGGGAAGGGTGGAAGGCGTGTCGGCTAGCATGGCGCAGGACGGGTTGGAACATGGCGGCCGCCTCGGCGCCGCGCGGCTTGCGTTCAGAGGGGCGCCGGAGCCGTTCATCGACCTGTCGACGGGGATCAATCCGCGGCCCTGGCCGGTGCCGGCGCTCGACCCCGATTCCTGGGCGCGCCTGCCGGAACCCGAGGCGGAAGAAGCCCTGCGCGTCGTGGCGGCCACCGCCTATGGCGCCGCCGGCCCGGCGATGGTGGCGGCGGCCCCGGGCACCCAGCTGCTGATCCAGCTGCTGCCGCGCATCTTCCCACAGGGGCGGCTGGCCGTGCTGGGCCCGACCTATGCCGAGCATGCCGCCTGCTGGCGCGCCGCCGGGACGCTGGTGACCGAGGTGGAGACGCTGGCGGCGTTGCGCGAGGCCCCCGCCGCGCTGCTCTGCAACCCGAACAACCCGGATGGGCGGCGGGCCACCCTCGCCGAGCTGCGCGCGTTGGCCGATGCCATGGCCGCCCGGGGCGGGCTGCTGGTCGTCGACGAAGCCTTCGCCGACCTCGAGCCCGAGGTGGACTCCGCCGCGACCCTGCTGCCGCATCCGGCGATCATCGTGCTGCGGTCGTTCGGCAAGACCTATGGGCTGGCGGGGCTGCGGCTGGGCTTTGCGCTGGCCTCGGCCGAGAGGGCGGCGGCGATCCGCGGCTGGCTCGGGCCCTGGGCGGTCTCCGGCCCGGCCTTGGCGATCGGGGTCGCGGCGCTGGGCGACGCGCCGTGGCGCACAGCCGAGTCGGCGCGCCTGGCCGCCGAGGCCGCGCGGCTGGACGCGCTGCTGCAACAGGCCGGCCTGACGATCCTCGGCGGCACCCGGCTGTTCCGCCTGGCCGAGGGCGAGGCGGCGGCCTGGCACCAGCGCCTGGGCCGCGCCGGCCTGCTGACCCGGGCTTTCGCCCGCCAGCCGCGCTGGCTGCGCTTCGGCCTGCCGCCCGGCGAGGCCGCCTGGGACCGCCTGGCCGCCGCCCTGGGGTGAGGCGCGGCACACGCCGCTTTGTAGTTGCGAGTTATTCTCATTAGCGGTTAGATGCGGCTGTTCACCGCCACCATCCCCAACGAGGGGGAGAGACCAGCATGTTCCATCACCGTTCCTGTGGCACTGCCAACCTCGTGGCCCTGATGGCCGCCCATCGCGCGCTGCGCGACGCGCCCGGCGGGCTGCAGCAGCACGAGATCACCCGGCTGACCGAGCTGCTGGAGACCGAGCTGGCGCCGCCGCGCCATCCCGGCCACGGCCCGGCGCGCCAGGCCGTGGTCTTCCAGAAGAACTGACCCTTGCCGCCGGGCACCGCCCGGCCCAGGCTGCGCCGCATGCGCATCCTGCTGCTGAACGGCAATACCGACGCTGCCATGACCGCGCGCATGGCGGCGCTGGCGACCGATGCCCTGCCGCGGCTGGGCCTCGGCCACGTCACGCTCGCCACCGCGACGGCGCGCTTCGGCGCCCGCTACATCGCCAGCCGCACCGCCGCCGCCATCGCGGCCCACGCGGTGCTGGAGCTGGTGGCGGAAGCCGCGGGCCAGGTCGACGCCATCGCCATCGCCTGCTTCGGCGACCCTGGCCTGGACGCCGCGCGGGAATTGTCCGGATTGCCGGTGGCGGGGATGGCGGATGCCTCGCTGCGGCTGGCGCTGGGCGCGCATCGCCGCGTCGCGCTGCTGACCGGGGGCACCGCCTGGGTGCCGATGCTGCAAGAGTTTTCCCTCAGCCGCGGCTGGCCGGCCGAGCGCGTGCTGGTCCGCGCCGTCGCCCCCACCGGCGACATGATCGCCCGCGAGCCGGAGCGCGCCCTGTCCCTGCTGGCCGAGGCCGCGACCGCGGCGCTGGCCGAGGGCGCCGAGGCGGTGGTGCTGGGCGGCGCCGGCCTCGCCGGGCTGGCCCCGCGCCTGGCCCCCCTGGTCGGCGCCCCCGTGCTGGACAGCCTGGATTGCCTGCTGAGCTGCGCCGCCGGCGCCATCCCGACCCCGCCCGGGCCTGCTCCCGACCTGCTGGGGAAAACGCCGGCCATCGGATTGAGCGAGGCGCTCAAGGCCCGGCTGGCGCCCGCTTGACCTGCCGCGGCGCAGCAGGCACCAGCGAAACCATGTCCAAGACCGATCTCGCCTCGCCCCCGCCGCCGTATCACGAGCTGCTCGGCATCCGCCTCGTCGAATGGAAGGACGGCTATGCCCGCGTCGTCTGCGACAGCGGCGCCGGCCACCTGAACCGCAGCGGCATCGTCCATGGCGGCGTCGTGCTGTCGCTGATCGACCAGGCGGGCGCCTTCGCCGGCCTCTGGTGCAGCGTCGACGGCAATGTCCGCAAGGCGGTGACCATCGACCTCGACTGCCGCTTCACCGGCCAGGTGACGGGGGGCGAGATCACCGCCATCGGCCAGGTGATCTCGCGCGGCCGCAACATCTTCTTCGCCCGCACCGAGGTTTTCGACGAGGCCGGGAAGATGGTGGCCTTCGGCGCCTCCACCCACCGCTGGCGCGCGGGCAGCGAAGGCGTCGAGGGCAGCCCCGCCTAAGGGCTGCGGATCTTCACCGTCGTCAGGATCACCGCGCCGAGGGCGATGAAGCCCAGCACCGTCGCCATCCCCGCCCGCTGGCTGGCGGTGGCGGTGGTGACGAGGGCCAGCACCGCCGGCCCGAGGAAGCCGGTGATCCGCCCCGACAGCGCGAACAGCCCGAAATGCGCCGAGACCTCCTCCGGCGGGGCCAGATGCGCCATCAGGCTGCGGCTGGCCGATTGGGCGGGCCCGAGGAACAGGCCCAGCGCCATGGCCAGCCCCCAGAACACCGCCTTGTCGTCGGTCATGATGACGCCGGCGCCCAGCAGCAGCAGGGCCGCCAGCGAGACCAGCACCGTCTCCCGCGCGCCCAGCCGGTCCTCGATCATGCCGAAGCCGGCGGCGCCCAGCCCCGCGGTGATGTTCAGCGCGATGCCGAAGAGAAGAATTTCCTCGAAGGCCATGCCGAAGCTGCCGGCGGCATAGATGGCGCCAAAGGCGAACAGCGTGTTCAGCCCGTCGGTGTAGAACAGCCGCGCCAGCAGGAAGCGGCCCATCACCGGGTTATGCGGCAGGCGCTTCAACACCCCCCAGATCTCGGCCAGCCCCTGCCGCACCGAGACGCCCCAGCCCGGGCGCGGCGGCGGCGGGTCGGGCAGGGCCAGCAGCACCGGCCAGCCGAAGGCCAGCATCCAGACCGCGACCAGCAGGGCGGTGGCGCGGACATGCTCGGCCGCGCCGCGGTCCAGGCCGAAGGGGGAGGGGTTGGGCTGCACCAGGGCCAGCAGGCAGACCACCAGGCAGGCCAGCCCCCCCGCATAGCCCAGCCCCCAGGCGAGGCCCGAGATGCGCCCCAGCCGTTCCGGCGGCGCCACCTGCGGCAGCATGGAATTGTAGAAGACGGTGCCGAGCTCGAAGCCCACGGTCGCCACGCCGACGCAGAGCAGCGCCCAGAGCGCCGAATCCGGACCGGGCGTCGCATACCAGATCAGCCCGGTGGCGACGGATGTCACCACGGTGCAGAGCAGCAGCATCATCCGCCGCCGCCCGCCGGCATCGGCGACAGCCCCCAGCACCGGCGACAGCAGCGCGATGGCGATGCCCGCCATGGTCTGCATCCAGCCCCATTGCGCCTGGCCGGTGGCGGCGTCGGCGGCGATGCCCTGGGTGAAATAGGCGGCGATGACGAAGGTGGAGACGACGGTGGGAAAGGCGCTGTTGGCCCAGTCATACAGGGCCCAGGCCCAGGCTTTCCGCGGCATGATGGCATTCATGGCGGGAGAGTGCCTTGGAAGCGAAGACAAGGGGAAGGCCAGGGGAATGAATTCCCCTTTTCTTTCGGACTGCCGTGTCCACGTGGCCCCGCCGAAGCGCGCCCTGCGAGGGGGCGCTGGTCGCCCAACGGCCGGTCATCAAAAAAAGATGGGGGTCTGGGGGAATTCATTCCCCCAGCCTTTTCCCTTGTCTTCGCTGTCAAACGACCTTGTTCAGCTCCCGCACTGCCACCGTGACCGCCGCCAGATCCGGGCGGGAGGCCGCGTCGGCGGCGGTGCGGCGGGCTGCTTCCGCCTCGGGCAGGGCGCCGCGCAGGGCGGCCTGGGCCAGGCGGGTCTGCAGCCCGGCCAGGTCGTCCAGCAGGGCGGCCTTGGCGCGGGTGCCGAAGGGCCCGGTGGCGGGGGCGAGGCCCGTCGCCTGGCGCAGCTCGGCCAGGTGGAAGCTGTCGCCCACCGACCGCCAGGCACTGGCCGCTTCCGCCGGCGGCACCGCGGCCGAGGCCGCCAGCCGCACGATGGCCGGCGCGGCTTCCAGCGCCGGGGCGGCGGCGACCAGGCGGGCCACCGGCTCCGGCAGGCCGTTCTGCGCCGGGGTGGCGGCGGCGGTTTCGGTGGCCACCAGCGCCTCGATGCCGGGGCGCAGCGTCGACAGCGCCTCGTCCAGCGGGCGGGCGGTCTCGGGCATGGCCAGCAGCTCGCGGGCGGTGGCGCCCAGCAGCTGGCGCAGCGCCATCAGCGCGGCGTGGCGGGCCTCGACGGGGGCGGCGGCGCGGTCGGCGGCCTCCATCGCGGTGCCGAGGTTCAGCAGCCGGTCGGCCAGGATGGTGGCGCGGGCGGCATCCGCCGGCTCCGACCCGGCGGCGAGGCGGGCCAGGCCGGCCGGGCCCAGGCGGTTGGCCACCTCATTCGCCAGGATGGTCGCCAGCAGCTCGCGCCGCAGGCGGTGGCGGGCGATGAAGGGGGCGTAGTCGCGCCGCAGCTGGCTGGGGAAGTAGCCTTCCAGCAGCGGCAGCAGCGCCGGGTCGTCGGGCAGGCTGCTGTGCTCGATCGCCTCGGCCAGCCACAGCTTGGCGAAGGGCAGCAGCGCGGTCAGCTCCGGCCGGGTCAGCTTCTGCTGGGCGGCGATGCGGCTGGCCATGCCCTCGGCATCGGGCAGGCCGGCCACGGCGCGGTCCAGCAGGCCGCTGGCTTCCAGGCGGACCATCAGCGCCGCCTGGGCCGGCAGCGCCTCGGCGCCGGGCTCGGCTTCCAGCGAGATGGCCAGCGACTGCTCGGTGTTGTCGCGCAGGACCAGCGCGCCGACCTCCTCGGTCATCTCGCGCAGCAGGCCCTCGCGCTGGCGCTCGGTCAGCGCGCCGCTGGCCAGGGCGTCGGCCAGCAGGATCTTGATGTTCACCTCGTGGTCGGAGGTGGAGACACCGGCGGAATTGTCCAGCGCGTCGGTGTTGAGGCGGACGCCGGCGCCGTCGGCGCCGAGGCGCGCGGCCTCGATGCGGCCGGCCTGGGTGACGCCGAGATTGGCGCCCTCGCCGATGATGCGGGCGCGGATCTCGCGGCCATCGACGCGGATGGCGTCGTTGGCGCGGTCGCCGGCCTCGGCCTGGGATTCGGTGGAGGCTTTGATGTAGGTGCCGATGCCGCCGAAATAGAGCAGGTCGACCTTGGCGCGCAGGATCGCCTTCATCACCGTCGCCGGGTCCGGCTTCTCGGCGTCGATGCCGAGCATCGCGCGGGCCTCGGCCGAGAGCGGGATGGTGCGGGCGTTGCGCGGATAGACGCCGCCGCCCGGGCTGATCAGCGTGGCGTCGTAGTCGAGCCAGGAGGAGCGCGGCAGGGCGAAGACCCGGGCGCGCTCGGTGAAGGAGGCGGCGGCATCCGGCGTCGGGTCGATGAAGATGTGGCGGTGGTCGAAGGCCGCCAGCAGCTTGGTCTGCTTCGACACCAGCAGGCCGTTGCCGAAGACGTCGCCGGACATGTCGCCGACGCCGGTGACGGTGAAGGGCTCGGCCTGGATGTCGTGGCCGAATTCCGAGAAATGCCGGGCGATCATGACCCAGGCGCCCTTGGCGGTGATGCCCATGGCCTTGTGGTCATAGCCCTGGCTGCCGCCCGAGGCGAAGGCGTCGTCCAGCCAGAAGCCGTATTCCTTGGCCAGGCTGTTGGCCAGGTCGCTGAAGGTGGCAGTGCCCTTGTCGGCGGCGGCGACGATATAGGGGTCGTCGCCGTCGCGGCGGACGACATGGGCCGGCGGCAGCACCGTCTCGCCCTGCAGGTTGTCGGTGATGTCCAGCATGCCGCGGATCAGCGTCTTGTAGGCGGCGATGCCGGTGGCCATGAAGGCCTCGCGGTCGGTGGCCGGTGGCACGGCGCCCTTCAGCACGAAGCCGCCCTTGGCGCCGGTCGGCACGATGACGACGTTCTTCAGCCGCTGCGCCTTCATCAGGCCCAGGATCTCGGTGCGGAAATCCTCGCGGCGGTCGGACCAGCGGATGCCGCCGCGCGCCACCGGACCGGCGCGCAGATGGCAGCCCTCCATGTGGGGCGCATGGACAAAAATCTCGCGCCAGGGGCGGGGCTGCGGCATGTCGCCGGCGCGGGCGCTTTCGAACTTCAGCGACAGATACGGCTTGTCCTGGAAGAAGTTGGTGCGCAGCAGGGCGTCCAGCGCGGTGCGCAGCCGGGCCAGGATGCGGTCGGCATCCGGGTCGTCGACCGCGTCCATCAGGGTCGCCCAGTCGGCCTCCAGCTTCTCGGCTGCCACCACGCCGGCGCCACTCGCGGCGGCCGGGTCGAAGCGGGCGTTGAACAGGTCGACCAGCAGGCGCGCGGCCTGCGGCTGGGCGGCCAGCGCGGCCTCGACGGAGCCCTGCGCGAAGGGGAAGCCCACCTGCTTCAGCCAGCGGAACAGCGCGCGCAGCAGCCAGGCCTCACGCCAGGTCACCGCGGCGCGCGGCACCAGGCGGTTGAAGCCATCGACCTCGGCGCGGCCGGTTTGCAGCGCGCCCAGCGCCTCCAGCAGCGCGGGGAAGCGGTCTTCCTCCAGCGCGGTGCCGGCTTCCAGCGTGTAGATATGCAGCACGGCGCGGGTGCCGCCGGTCAGCTCCTTCAGGTGGAAGGGCTGCTCCTCGATGGCGCGGAGATCCAGGCTTTCGAACAGCGGCAGCGCGTCGGCCAGCGGCAGCGGCCCGCCGGCATGGGCCAGGCGCAGCGTCAGCGCGGTGCGGGCGGCGCCGGGGGCGCGCTCCAGCCGCGCGGCGGGGCGGCCGGCGGACAGCGCCTCCTCCGCCATCTGCAGGTCGGCCACCGCGGTCGGCGCGCTGGACTGCTCGGCATAGGCGGCGGGGAAGGCGTCGGCCCAGCGGGAGAGGGCGGCGGCGGCGCGCGCCTCGCCCATCTCGGCGATCAGCGCCTCGCTCAGGCGGTCGGCGAAGGGACGGGCGGCCTGGGCCACCGCGGCCTCCAGCGCGTCGTCGTCAACATGGCCGACGGCGCCGGGGACGGTGCCGATGATATAGTGGACGCGGGCCAGCGGCGTGTCGCCCAGCGCGATGTGGAAGGCGGACAGGCGGCCGTCGAAGGCGCGGGCCAGCATGCCGCCCAGCTTCTCGCGCAGCCGGGTGTCGAAGCTGTCGCGCGGCAGCCAGGCGATGGCCGAGACGAAGCGCTCGAAGGGGTCGCGGCGGATGTAGAGCGCCGGGCGCGGCCGGATGAACAGGTCCAGCGCGCGGCGGGCGCCGGCCAGGATGGCATCCTCCTCCGCCTGGAACAGCTCGTCGCGCGGCCAGGTGTCGAGGATGTTGCGCAGCGCGCGGCCGTCATGGCTGTCGGGGGCGACGCCATCGCGGTCGAGGATGCGGGCGACCTTGGCGGTCAGCCAGGGGATGCTGCGCGGGTTGCGGTTATAGGCCGAGGCGGCGAAGAGCCCCACGAACAGCCGGACGCCCTCGACCGTGCCGTCGGCGGCGAAGATCTTGGTGGCGACCACGTCGGCATGCTGCGGCCGGTGTACCCGGGCACGCATATTGGCCTTGGCGATGCCCAGCACGCCGCCGCCCAGCAGCGACTGCCGCACATTGGCCGGGATGGCGGACAGGTCGCGCAGCGCGTCGAAGACCGGGATATTGGCGTCGCGCAGCAGGCCGAGGCCGTCCTCGGCGCTGTCCCCGCCATCGGCGAAGCGGATAACGCGATGGCCGAGGAAGACAAAATTCTCCTCCGACATCCAGCGCAGGAAGGCCTGGCCGGCCTCGCTCTCGGCGCCGCCCTGGGGCGCGCGGGCGAGCTCCGCCTCGGCCTGCTTCAGCCGCTCCAGCACGGCGGGGAAGTCGGTCACCGCCAGGCGCACATCGGCCATGGCGCGCTGCAGCGCTTCCTCGGTCGCGGCCCAGCCCTCGGCGCCGCCGGCGGTCTCGGACAGCAGCCGGGCGTTGGAGGGGGCGATCTCCAGATGCATCATGCTCTCGGCCGCGCCGGCCGGGTCGAAGCCTTCCAGATGGCCGGCCGCGTCACGCTTCACCCGGACGACGGGGTGCAGCAGCCGGCGCGCGGTGCGGCCCGACAGGGTCAGCGCCGCCAGCACGCTGTCGACCAGGAAGGGCATGTCGTCGGTGACGATTTCGGCGACGGCCACGGCGCCGCGGCCGGGGCCGGGCGGACGCAGGCGGATGCTGGCCTGGCCGGGAACGCGGGTCTCGGCGAAGGAGAACAGGCTGGCGGCGGCGGCGGCGAGACGCTCCGGCGGCTCGGCGGCCAGCTCGGCGGCCGGCAGGCCCTCGGCCAGGCGCTGCAGCAGGGTGGCGGCGGCGGGCGGCAGCCCTGGCGCCTGGCTGCGCAACGCATCCGCGGCGGCGCGCAGCAATTCGGCGCGCAGGCCGCCTTCGCGGATCTGGCCTTCGGGCATGGTTTTCCTCCTCCATCGGCTGGCCGGAAAGTCGGCCCGCCACGCAGCGGGCGCAAGCGGCAGCGTGCCAAGATTAGGTGCAATTTGCATAAAAATTCAGCGTCAACCGGCCATCATTTGGCCGCTTTCCCCTGGTGACCGCGGCAACAAGGCAGGGCTAAGCTGCGCGCATGATCCGCACGCTCGCTGACCTCCTCGCTCCGATGACGCCGGAGCAGTTCTTTGCCGAGTATTACGACAAGCAGCCCCTGCATCTGCAGGGCGGGGCGGCGAAATTCGCCTCGGTGCTGTCGTGGCGGCAGATCAACCGATTGCTCGACCAGACCCATATCTGGTCCAGCCAGTCGCTGAAGCTGGTGATGGACGGCAATGGCGTGCCGCCGGAGCAGTACTGCACCCGCGCCACCAGCCGCGACAACGCGCAGACCCTGCAGCCGGACGCGCGGATGGTCAGCCAGTGGGTCGGCCGCGGCGCCTCCATCGTCATGAACGACGTCGACAGCCTGACCCCGGGCCTGGCCGCCGTCTCCGACGCGCTGGAGGAAGCCGGGCTCGGCAAGGCGCAGGGCAACGTCTACATCTCCTGGCAGAGCCACAAGGCCTTCCCCAGCCATTTCGACACGCATGACGTCTGGGCGGTGCAGGTCGAGGGCGAGAAGACCTGGAACATCTGGGAGGGCCGCGCCGAATGGCCGATCCCGCACCCGGCCTTCCGCAGCCTGGGCCAGGCGCATCACGACCAGGCGAAGGGCAAGCTGCGCGGCAAGGTCACCCTGAAGCCGGGCGACCTGCTGTACCTGCCGCGCGGCTGGTACCATGACGCCCTGGCCGAGGCGCCGGCCTCGGTGCACATCGCCTATGGCGTGCATGCGCCGATGGGCATGGACCTGCTGAACATGCTGGTGGAGCGGGTGCTCTACGAGGCCGAGTTCCGCAAGCCGCTGCCGCGCCAGGATGGAACCGCCGCCGCCCGCTTCGCGTTGACCAGCCGTGCCGCCCAGCTTGGGCAGCGCCTGTCCGAGCTGACGCGGGATCCCAAGGTGATGGAAGTGCTGGCGAAGTTCGTCGCCGATTATCGGTATCGCCGCGGCGGCAGCGACCTGCTGGCGGCGCGCGGCCTGGCCGCCCCCGCCGCGGCCGATGGCGGCGGCGAGGCCGAGGGCGGCGCCTTCCGCGTCGTCGCGCCGGGCACCAAGGCGGTGCGGCGCGGCGCCGAATGGGTGGTCAAGGCGCCGGCCGGCGCGCTGGCGCTGGCCCCCGCCGAGGCCGAGGCCGCCAACTGGCTGCTGGCCCGCCCCGACGGCACCGAGGCCGAGCTGCGCCAGGCGCATCCGACGGTGGATGCGGCGGCGCTGCTGCAACGGCTGGCCTCCTCCGGCCTGCTCGCCGCCACATGAGCCGCACCCTTCTGGCGAGCCTGCTGCTGGGCCTGCCGCTGCTGGCCAGCCAGGCCGTGGCGCAGCCGCGGCCGTTCAACTGCATCGGCGCCGAGCGGCTGGAGGACGATGTCTTCGAGGTGCCCTTCGCGCCGCGCAGCGCCCGCCCGGCCGAGGCGGCGCGCACCCCCGTCGCCGCCGCGGCCGCGCTGGCCCGCGCCAATCCGTCGCGCAACCTCTGCGTGCTGGGCCATGCGGTGCGCGAGGGCGGCCAGACCGCCAGCACCCAGCTCGCCGCCCGGCGGGCGCGCGAGATCTCGGAAATGCTGTCGGTCGGCCAGGGGGTGGAGCGCGACCGCATCCGCGCCGAGGCGCGCAACCCGGGCTTCAGCAACCGCACCCCGAACCGCGAGGCGCGCAGCGTCACCATCATCGTGCTGCCGGCCTCGGTCGATGCGCCGCCGCCGCCGCCCGCGCCCGCGCCGCAGCCGCAGCGCCGTCCGGGCAGCGAGGGGCCGCGCGCGCCGGCGGTGACGCCGCCGACGCCGCCCAGCGTCACGCCACCCGGCGTCACCCCGCCGATGCCGCCGACGGTGGCCCCGCCGGGCCGCCCGGCCGCCGACCCGCCGGCCCCGGTGAACCCGCCGCCGGCGCCGCCACGGACCGCGCCGCCGGCCGAGACGCCGAAGCCCGCCACGCCGCAGCAGGCGCCGCAAACGCCGGGCAATGCCGCGCCGGGCAACAGCGCCCCGGCCGTGGTGCCGCAGGGCACGCCTCCCGTGGCGCCTCCCGTGGCGTCGCCGCCGGTGCCGCCACCACCACCCCCGGCGGCCCCGCCGGCCGCAGCCCCGGTCAAGCCGGAATAGGCCGCCGCCGGCCATCGGCAGGAGGGAACAAAAGAATGTCGCGTGCGATTGCCCGGCGGATGGCCGCCGGATGCCGCGTCACCGAGGGCGACGGCTTCCGCCTGTCCAGGCACTCCACCCGCGGTGCCAAGCAGGCGCCGTCGCGGGAGGAGGCCGAGGGGCTGCTGCGCCAGGGCGTCGAAAAGCTGGCCGAGCTGCAGGGCCGGCTGTCGGCGCAGGACCGCCACGCGGTGTTCATCATCTTCCAGGCGATGGACGCGGCCGGGAAGGACGGCGCCATCAAGCATGTCTTCTCCGGGCTGAACCCGCAGGGCTGCTCGGTGCATGCCTTCAAGGCGCCGGGCGCAGAGGAGCTCGACCAGGATTTCATGCGGCGCCACATCGCGCGGCTGCCGGCGCGGGGGCAGATCGGCATCCACAACCGCTCCTGGTACGAGGAGGTGCTGATCGCCCGGGTCCATGACAGCGTGCTGGCGAAGCAGCGCCTGCCGGAGGAGGTGGTCGGCCCGAAGATCTGGGACCAGCGCCTCGAGGATATCTCGGCCTTCGAGCGCTACCTGGCACGGCAGGGCGTGGTCGTCCTGAAGTTCTTCCTGCATCTCAGCCGCGAGGAGCAGCGCAAGCGCTTCCTGGCGCGGATCGAAGAGCCGGCGAAGAACTGGAAGCTGGATGCCGGCGACCTGGCCGAGCGCCCCCACTGGGATGCCTACCAGGAAGCCTATGAGGCGGCGATCCGCGCCACGGCCACGCCGCAGGCGCCCTGGTACGTGGTGCCCGCCGACCGCAAGTGGCTGACCCGGCTGCTGGTGGTCGAGGCGGTGGTCGAGGCGCTGGAGGCGATCGACCCGCGCTATCCGACGCTCGACGCCGCGGGGCGGGAGCGGCTGCGGCTGGCGGCCGAGACGCTGGCTGCCGAGAAAGGCTGAGGTTGCCGGAAAAGGCTGAGGCTGCCGGGAAAGGCTGGCGCCGCCGGGACGATCCGACGGCGGCGCAGAAAAACCGCGAGGCCCGTGAGGGCCCCGCGGTCGATCTGAATGCGCGAGGGGGAAAGCGGGACCGGGCGGCTCAGCGCCGCGCGGTCAGCAGCCCCAGCACGTAGCCGATGGCGCCCACCACCAGCAGCGAGGTCACCGGCTGCTGCTCGACGACGCGGACGACGCGCTCGCCGGCATGCTGGGCGTATTCACGCGCCTCGCCATAGGCCTGCTGCGCCTTGCCGCTGACCTGCTGGGCGAGGCCCTCGGCGCGCTGGTCCTCGTCGCCGGTGAAGCGGCCCAGGCCTTCCTGGGCCTGGCCGACCACCGTGCGGGCGGAACCTTCGATCGTGTCGGTGTTGATCGCCATCGTCGGGCTCCTTTAGCTCTTGACCGCGTCCCGCGCGGCGTCCTTGGCCTTGCCGACGGCGGCCTGGGCCTGGCCCTCGACCTTGTCGGCCTTGCCTTCGAGCTCGGTGCTGGTGCTGCCGGTCACCTTGCCGGCAACTTCCTTCACGGCGCCCTTGACCTGCTTGGCAGCGCCCTCAATCCGGTCCTTGTCCATGACTTCCTGCCTTTCTTCCTGGCCGGCGCGTGCTGCGACGGTCTTGCAGGAAGAACGTGGCGTCGTGGCATTGGTTGCCACCGCTCAATGGGCGGCGGCGATCCGGTTGGCCAGCATGACGCGGGCGCGCTCCAGGTCCTCGGGCGTGTCGACGCCGAGCGGGACCTCGGCCACCTCCATGGCGTCGATGCGCATGCCGGCCTCCAGCGCGCGCAGCTGCTCGAGCTTCTCGCGCTGCTCCAGCGGCGAGGGCGGCATGGCGACGAAGCGGGCCAGCGCCTTGGTGCGCCAGGCATAGAGGCCGATGTGGTGGTACAGCGGGCCCTCGCCCCAGGGCGCCTGGGCGCGGGTGAAGTAGAGCGCGCGGAAGCGGCCGCCGCCGAGCGGCGTGCCGACCATCTTCACCACGCTGCTGGCCTCGCGCTCCTCGGCGCGCAGGATCGGCGCGACGGCGGTGCCGATGGCGACCTCGGCATCGACCAGGGGGGCGGCGGCGGCGCGGATGGTCGCCGGCATCACCGTCGGCAGGTCGCCCTGGACATTGATCACCACGTCGAACCGGTGGTCGGGGTCGATCTTGCCCAGCGCCTCGAAGACCCGGTCGGAGCCCGAGGGGTGGTCGGGCTGGGTCAGCACCGCCTGGCCGCCGACGGCGCGGATGGCGTCGGCGATGGCGGGCGTGTCGGTGGCGATCCAGACCGGGGCGATGTCGGCCTCCATCGCCCGGCGCCAGACGGCGACGATCATCGGCTCGCCATGGATATCCGCCAGCGGCTTGTTGGGCAGGCGGGTGGCGGCGAGCCGCGAGGGGATCAGCAGGACAGGCTTCATGCCGCCACCTCGCCGACCGCCGCGGCGCCCTGGGCCGAGGCCTGGCCCTTCACCAGCTTGTCCAGCGCCACCAGGTCGCGCAGCAGGCCTTCGAACTCGCGCAGCGGCACCATGTTGGGGCCGTCGGAGGGGGCGCGGTCGGGGTCCTCATGGGTCTCGATGAACAGGCCGGCGACGCCGACGGCCACCGCCGCGCGGGCCAGGACGGGGACGAATTCGCGCTGGCCGCCCGAGCTGCCGCCCAGGCCGCCCGGCTGCTGCACGGAATGGGTGGCGTCGAAGATCACGGGCGCGCCGGTGCGGGCCATGATCGGCAGGCCGCGGAAGTCGCTGACCAGGGTGTTGTAGCCGAAGCTGGTGCCGCGGTCGGTCAGCAGGACGTTGGCGTTGCCGGCGCCGGTCAGCTTGTCGACCACGTTGGCCATGTCCCAGGGGGCGAGGAACTGGCCTTTCTTGACGTTGACGACGCGGCCGGTGGCGGCGGCGGCCAGCAGCAGGTCGGTCTGGCGGCAGAGGAAGGCGGGGATCTGCAGGATGTCCACGGCCTCGGCCACGGGGGCGCATTGCTCGGCGTTGTGGACGTCGGTGAGCACCGGCAGGCCAAGGCTTTCCCGAATTTCGGCGAAGATCGGCAGCGACTTGTCGAGGCCGAGGCCGCGCTGGGCGCGGGCGCTGGTGCGGTTGGCCTTGTCGAAGCTGGTCTTGTAGATCAGGCCGAAGCCCTGGCGGGCCGCGATCTCCTTCAGCGCCGAGGCCATTTCCAGCGCGTGGTCGCGGCTTTCGAGCTGGCAGGGCCCGGCGATGACGGTGAGCGGCAGGGTGTTGCCGAAGCGGACCTGGCCGCATTCAACGATGGCGTTGGGCTGGGACACGGCCAGGCTCCCTTGTTTTAACTGACAGAGAAAAGATGGGGGTCTGGGGGAATTCTTCCCCCAGCCTTTTAATGACGCTCGTACAGCAGCCGCGCCCGCATGGTCCCGGGGATCTCCTTGAGCGCCGCGAGCACGCCTTCGGGATCCGCCACCCCGTCCGCATCGACCACGACGTAGCCGATCTGCGGGTCGGTCTGCAGGAACTGGGCGGAGATGTTCAGCTTGAAGCGGCTGAACACCTCGTTCATCGAGGCGAGGACGCCGGGCACGTTGTGGTGGACGTGCATGAAGCGGGTGCCGTGCGGCTTGGCCGGCAGGGTGACTTCCGGGAAGTTCACCGCGCCGAGCGTCGCCCCGGTGTCGGAGTAGTCGGAGAGCTTGCGCGCCGTCTCCTCGCCGATGCGGTCCTGGGCTTCCTCGGTGCTGCCGCCGATATGCGGCGTCAGGATGACGTTGGGCAGGCCCTGGAGGGGGGAGGTGAAGCGCTCGCCGTTGCGCTTCGGCTCGTCGGGGAAGACGTCGGCGGCGGCGCCCAGGATATGGCCGGCCTTGATCGCCGCGGCCAGGGCGTCGAGGTCGACGACGCGGCCGCGGGCGTTGTTGATCAGGATGGCGCCGGCGCGCATCGCCGCGATCTGGGCGGCGCCGATCATCTCGGTGGTCTCGGGCGTCTCGGGCACATGGACGCTGACCACGTCGGCGGCGGAGAGCAGGTCGTGCAGGCTGGCCGCGGCCACCGCGTTGCCGTGGGGCAGCTTGGGGACGGTGTCATAATAGATGACGCGCATGCCGAAGGCCTCGGCCATGACCGAGAGCTGGCTGCCGATATTGCCATAGCCGACGATGCCCAGCGTCTTGCCGCGGACTTCCCGGGAATGGGTGGCCGACTTGTCCCAGCCGCCGTCATGGGCGGAGCGCGAGCGGTCGGGGATGCGGCGCAGCAGCATGACGATCTCGCCGATCACCAGCTCCGCCACGCTGCGGGTGTTGGAGAAGGGGGCGTTGAACACCGGAATGCCGCGCTGCTTGGCCTCGGCCAGGTCGACCTGGTTGGTGCCGATGCAGAAGCAGCCGATGGCGATCAGCCGGTCGGCGGCGGCCAGGACCTCGGCGGTCACCTGGGTGCGGGAGCGGATGCCGAGCAGGTGGACGCCCTGCAGCGCGGCCTTCAGCGCCTCGCCCTCCAGCGCCTTCGACTCGCGCTGGATATTGGTGTAGCCGGCGCCGCCGAGGAGCGCCACGGCGCTGTCGGCCACGCCCTCCAGCAGCAGGATGCGGATCCGGTCCTTGGGCAGGGAGATGCGCTGGTTCGAGAGCGGGTTCGACAGGTGGTGCGACATGGCTCGTCAAATGCCCCTGCGCGGCCGTTTCGGGAAGTGCGAAACCGTCAGGCGTGTTCCGCGTCTGGCGCCGAGGGCGGATCGGCCGGGCAAACCGGCCAGGCCGCGACCCCCCGCACGGCCTGGCGGAAGCACGGGAATGCATGGCCAGGCTGACGCCGCGCGTGCCCTGCATGGCGCCATGCGGCGGGCGGGACGCAAAGGCGGCGTTTATCCTTGTCGTTCCCGGCCGCCGGGTCCATGTCGCGGGCAGACGCCCCGCCGTTGAAGCAATCAAGAAGAGCGGGGATGCATCTGGAGATTCCCACATGGCTGTCGAGAAGATGGAACTGCTGCCGGGCCTGCGCCGGCAGGTGACGATGGACGCGCTGGCCGAGCTGGCCCAGGGCGGCCTGGCCGAGCGGCTGCGGCTGGAAGCGGCGGCCCGGGTGCTGGGCACCGCGCGCCACGCGCTGGAGCTGGCCGATGGCGAGCTGCCGGTGCCGGAGGCGATGGTCGGCTGGGAGCGTGGCCTGGTGACGGCGCGCGAGCATGTCGAGACGCTGACGCCGCGGCAGATCGACCGGTTGATCGAGGAAGGCCCGCGCTGGGCGGCGGCCGTGCTGCGCAGCCAGCCGGCGCTGCGCTGGGCCGCCTGAGCGGCAACGCTCTGACCCGGACATGGAAAAGCCCCGCTTTCGCGGGGCTTTTTTTATGGCCGGGCGCCGGAGGCCTGGCGCGTCAGGGGCGGCGGGACGTGGTGTCCCAGGGCGAGCGACGGGTCTCGGCGGCGGCGTCGGGGCGGGAGATGCCGATGTCGCGCAGCAGATGCTCGTCGAGCTCGGCCAGGTGGGCGCGGCTGCGGGTGACCTGGATCCAGCGGAACAGACAGCGGATCCAGCCGTCCGGGCGCGCGACCTGCGCGGGGACGCGCGAAACGGCGGGGGCGGAGCAGGCGGAGCCGAGCTGGGCGGACATCGAACGAGGCCTTTCGGGCTGATCAGGAGCGCCGGCGCAGCTGCCGGCGCCGGGAAGATGCGTGCAGGTGCGAAATAAGGAAAACGAATTGTTTTGACGGAGGGCATCAACGGGATTGATGATGCCGGCATGCTCGCGCTTCCCCCCGGCCTGGACCCCGACCTGCTGCGTTCCTTCGTGCTGATCGCCGAGGGCGACAGCGTCACCCGCGCCGCGCAGCGGGTCGGGCGGACGCAATCGGCCGTCTCGATGCAGATGCGGCGGCTGGAGGAAATCCTGGGGCATCCGCTGCTGGTGCGCGCGGCCAAGGGGTTCTCCCTGACCCCCCAGGGCGTCTGGCTGCTGGACCGCGCGCGGCCCTGGCTGTCGATGCATGACGAGATCATCGCCAATTTCCGCATGCCCGATGTCAGCGGCCCGGTGCGGCTGGGGACGCCGGACGACTATGTCATGCTGTGGCTGCCGGAAATCCTGGCGCGCTTCGCCGAAAGCCATCCGGCGGCCGAGCTCGAGGTGATCTGCGCCCCCTCCAACGAGCTGCTGGAACGGCTGGAGAAGGATGAGCTCGACCTGACCATCTTCTCGGCCGGGCATGAGCGGCAGGGCGTGGTCGGGCTGCCGCTGTGGCGCGGGCCGCTGCAATGGGTCGGGCCGGTGGCGCATGCGGTGCACCGGCAGACGCCGCTGCGGCTGTCGCTCGGCCACCCGGCCTGCATCTGGCGCGGCGCCGCGACCGGGGCGCTGGACCAGTCCGGCCTGCCCTGGCGGGTCACCTACAGCTCCAGCGCGCAGATGGGCACCTATGCGGTGGTGCTGGCGGGGCTGGCGATCACGGTCAGCCTGGCCGGGCCGCTGCCGCCGGGGCTGCGGGTGCTGGGCGAGGCCGATGGCCTGCCGCGCCTGCCGGAATTCGAGATCGCCCTGGCGCAGCGCGCCGAGACGCCGGCCGCCCGCGCGCTTGGGCGGCATATCGTCGACAGCTTCCGTCACGAACCCGGGGGGCTGCCCCTGCAGGGGTGAGGTAGCGCTTGCTGCCGGCGGGGCACGGATGCTTACCTTCCCGGAAAGAAAGAGGGAGGGCAATCGGCCCATCCCTCGGCAGGGAAGGGTAGACGGACCATGATCATTCGACGCCGTGGCCTGGTGGCCGCGGGAGCGCTTTCGGCCCTGGCGATGCCCAATGTCGCGCGCGGCCAGCTGAGCTGGCCCGAGCGGCCGATCCGGCTGATCGTGCCCTGGCCGCCGGGCGGCAGCACCGACACGGTGGGCCGCATCTTCCAGCCGAAGCTGCAGGAGATCCTGGGCCGGCCGGTGGTGATCGAGAATCGCGGCGGCGCCTCGGGCGCGATCGGCGCCGGCGAGGCGGCCCGCGCCGATGCGGACGGCTATACCTGGGTGCTGGTCTATGACACCCAGGCCACCAATGAGAGCGTGATGCGGCTGCCCTTCAAGACCATGGAGGCCTTCGCCCCGGTCTGCCTGGTGGGCACCGGCCCGCTGGCGCTGGTGGCGCATCACAGCACCCCCTATCGCAGCTATGCCGATGTGGTGGCCGCCGCCAAGAAGACCCCGGACACGCTGAACTACGCGACCAGCGGCGTCGGCGGGCTGGCGCATGTGGCGACCACCCTGCTGCAATCCGAGGGCGGCTACCGTGTCGTCCACGTGCCCTATCGCGGCGGCGGGCCGGCCACCCAGGACGCGGTGGCGGGGCATGTGCCGCTGTTCATGTCCAACGTCGTGGTGATCAACCAGCACATCAAGGCGGGCACGCTGCGGCCGCTGGGGGTGACCACCCGGGGCGAGAGCCGCCATGTGCCTGGGGTGAGGAGCTTCGCCCAGCAGGGGGTGGGCAATTTCGAGGCGCCGACCTGGTGGGCGGTGCTGGGCCGCACCGGCACGCCGCAGCCGATCATGGACAAGATGCATGGCGCCCTGGTGAAGGCGCTGTCCGACCCGGCGGTGCGGCAGAAGATCGAGGAGCAGGGGGCGGATGTGGCTGCCAGCTCGCCGGAGGAATGCGCGACCTTCATCCAGGGCGAAATCACCAAATGGGGGAAGGTGATCCGGGAGAACGACATCCGCGCCGATAGCTGAGCGGCAGGGCTGCATAACGGGGCGAGGGCGGGGCCGGTTTCATCTCGATCGCGGAAAATCGCGAAAAGGGGTTTGACGGGGGCGTGTGGCGCCCATATAAGCCCCTCCACGCCGCCGGTTGGCGCTGCTGAACGGCGAACGGGAAGTGATTGGCTGGTTTCTGGGGTTGACGGGCGAAGGTTTCGCCAGTAGATCCCGCCTCCCGATCAAGTATCGGACAGTTAGCCGCGAGGCTGGTTGGCGTTGTTGATTTAAAATCGCATCGGGTTTTCTGGAAGTAGATAGAGGCTGATTTGGTTTAATCCTTTTGAGGGATTGGGCTGAGGTAGTTTCTGCTCTGGTCTTCTGGTTCGTCGCTTTAACGAGCGGGGGATAGGAGATTGAGGGGTGGGATGCGCGGCTGGCGC
>NZ_CACSJM010000092.1 GCF_902706185.1 Roseomonas sp. 18066
GGGCGGGCGGGTCGCGGTGATGGACAGGCTATAACGTTGTCGCAACCTTGCCCAGGCGCCCGAGCCCGCCGCCGCCGCGCCGAAGCACGGGCGTGGCTTTTGCGGCACAGACAAAAAAAGGGGAGAGCCCTGCGGCCCTCCCCCTCGAAAGTCTGGCGCGGCGGGTGACCCCGCCGCCTCCGGTCAGCGCGAGTAGAACTCGACGACCAGGTTCGGCTCCATCTGCACCGGGTAGGGCACGTCCGACAGCTTCGGGGCGCGCAGGAAGCGGCCCTTCATCTGGCGGTGGTCGACCTCGAGATACTCGGGGACCTCGCGCTCGCCGGACTGGGCGGCATCGAGCACCGCGACCAGCTGCTTCGACTTCTCCTTGACCTCGATGACGTCGTTGTCACGCACCAGATAGGAGGGAATGTTGACGCGCTTGCCATTGACCGTGATGTGGCCATGGTTGACGAACTGGCGCGAGGCGAAGGGGGTGATCGCCAACTTCAGGCGATAGACCACGGCGTCCAGGCGGCGCTCCAGCAGCTCGATCAGGTTCTCGGAGGTGTCGCCCTTGCGGCGGACGGCCTCCTCGTAATACTTGCGGAACTGCTTCTCGCCGATGTTGCCGTAGTAGCCCTTCAGCTTCTGCTTGGCCATCAGCTGAACGCCGAAGTCGGTCGGCTTCTGCTTGCGGCGCTGGCCGTGCTGGCCGGGGCCGTACTCGCGCTTGGCGACCGGGGACTTGGCGCGGCCCCACAGGTTCACGCCGAGACGGCGATTGATCTTGTACTTGCTTTCCGCGCGCTTGGTCATGCCGCGGGCTCCTTCTTGTTATGACCCGTTCTTCGAACGATGTCGCTGATGTCCCGGTAGTCCCAAGGCAAACACGCCAAGGGCGGGACGCAGGACGAGCCTGCATCCGCTTTCCCGGAAGGGAGCGCGCCTTTACCCCCCCGCCAGCCCGCTTGTCAAACCATCGTCATCCGCCGTATCGCGAATCTTATGGTGACACGCTCGGACATTCTGATCCTGGGGCTGACAGCCGGCGTGACCGGCAGCCTCGTCGGCGGCCTGATGCTGGGCATCGGCCTGGGCCTGGTGGTGAACAACGTCCACGCCGGCTGGATCCTGGTCCTGCCCGCGGCGCCCGTCAGCGGGCTGCTGGGATACTGGATCGCCAAACGCCTCGCCCGGAAGATGCCGCCGGTCCTTTGAAGAGAAGGCAGGGGACAGGTCGGGGGAATGAATTCCCCCGAGCCCCCCTTCTTTTTTCTGATGACCGGCCGTTCGGGGGCCAGCGCCTGCGCCGGCAGCGACACCAGGGCATGGCGGCGGGACGCATCCATATGAAAAGGCGCGACCGGGACGGTCGCGCCTCGTTGGAGTGCCGCGCCCCACCTGGCCAGGAGACGGCGGCAGCCTGACAGAAAAATCCAGGGGAATTCATTCCCCTGGCCTTGCCCTTGTCTTGGCTTCAGGCCGCGACCTGCAGCCCCTCGGCCTGCCGGCGAACCATGTCCTGGTACGGCCCCGGGCGGCGCATCAGCAGCTCCGGCGCGCCGTCCTGGATCACCTGGCCGCCTTCCATGACCACGATGCGGTCGAAGTTGGTCAGGGTCGCCAGGCGGTGGGCCACGGCGATCACGGTGCGGCCCTGCATCAGCCCGTCGAGCGCGCGCTGCACCTCGGCTTCCGACTCCGAGTCGAGGGCGGAGGTCGCCTCGTCCAGCAGCAGGATCGGCGCGTTCTTCAGCAGCGCGCGGGCGATCGCCAGGCGCTGGCGCTGGCCACCGGACAGCTTGGCGCCGCGGTCGCCGACGATGGTCTCGAAGCCCTCGGGCAGGGCCTCGATGAACTCGCGGCAGCGGGCGGCCTCGGCGGCAGCCAGCACCTCCTCGTCGCTGGCGTCGGGGCGGGCGTAGCGGATGTTCTCCAGCACGGTGCGGTGGAACAGGGCCACGTCCTGCGGCACCACGGCGATGGTGTCGGCCAGGCTCTCGCGGCTGGCCTCGGCGATGTCCTGGCCGTCGATGGTCACCGCGCCGGCCTGCGGCGCCGAGTGGCGCTGCAGCAGGGTCAGCAGGGTCGACTTGCCGGCGCCGGAGCGGCCGACCACGCCGACCTTCTGGCCCGGCTGGATGTCCAGCTCCAGGCCGCGCAGCACGGGGGCGGCATCCTCGGGGGCCGAGGGGTAGCGGAAGGTGACGTTCTGGAAGACCACGTGGCCGCCCTTGGCCGCCAGGGCATGGGCGTTCTCGGCATCCGGCAGGTCATGCGGCACCAGCAGGGCGACGAGGGCCTCGCGCATCCGGGCGACGTACTGGGTCAGGTCGACCAGCGCCATGGCGAGGTCGCGGGAGGCATGCAGGATGGTGAAGCCCAGGGTGCAGACCAGCACGATGTCACCGGTGGTGGCGCGGCCCAGCTGCCACAGGTTCACCACCCAGCCCAGCAGCATGGCGGTCAGCACGGCGGTGGCCACGCCATGCACCAGGCGCAGCTTCTCGAGGTAGCGCAGGCTGGCGCGGCGGGCGGCGCTCTCGGCGGCCAGGGCGCCGTCCAGCCGGGCCGATTCGCGGCCGAAGGCGCCGAAGGCCCGGACCAGGGAGAAGTTCTGCACCACGTCGACCAGCTGGCCGTCGACGGTGGCGGCGCGGCTGGCGAAGCGGTCGTGCAGCCCCTCGCCCTTGCGGCCCAGCCAGGCGACGCCGATGGCCAGCGTCGCCGCGGCCAGCACCAGGCAGCCCGCCATCACCGGGTCGACGCTGGCCAGGAAGCCGATGGCCAGCACCACGGCGACGGCCGGCGGCACGGTGTGCCAGGTGAAGTTCTGCAGCACGGTGAAGCCGGCATTGCCGGTGGCGCTGATCCGGCTGGCCAGCGTGCCGGCCGAGCGGTTGGCGAAGAAGCCCGGCGAATGGCCGGACAGGTGGCGGAACAGCTCGGCCCGCATGTTCGCCGTCACCTTGGGGAAGCGGTCGGCCGCGATCCAGCCGCCGACGCGCCACAGCAGGTTATCGGCGGCGATGATGCCGGCCAGGATGGCGAAGGCGGTCCAGACGGCGGCCATGCTGGCCGAGCCCGGCCCGCCCGCCAGCGTGTCGATCAGGTGCTTCACCGCGTAGTTGGAGCCGACGGAGCAGCCCACCGCGCCCAGCACCGCCGCCATCACCGTCGCATGGCCACCGGCCCAGGGACGGATATGGCGGAACAGGAAGCCGACGGGGCGCCGGGCGAGGCGCAGCAGATCGGTCGAGTCGTCGCGCATCGGGGGGTGCTCCTTCGTCTTTGGTGCACATGCTCGTGAGGGCAGGCTGCATCCGCGTTGATGAGCAGAGAACACCTGCATCAAGACGAAATCGTGGCGAAGTTTGCCTGAACCCTACCTCAATCGCCTGCGAGTGTTCGCTCAGTGGCAAGCCCCAGCGGCAAGCCATCTTGGCAAACCCAGAGGGCTGCCGTCGGCCGCGAGGCCGGGGCATTTACCCAGGAGATCCGACCCGATGCGTATCGCGCAGATCGCTCCCCTGACCGAAGCCGTGCCCCCGAAGCTGTATGGTGGCACCGAGCGGATCGTCTCCTACATCACCGAGGAGCTGGTCGAGATGGGCCACGAGGTGACGCTGTTCGCCTCGGGCGACTCGATCACCAAAGCGACGCTCGCCGCCGGCAGCAAGAAGGCGCTGCGCCTCGACCCCTCCGTGCGCGACACCAACGCGCCGCTGGCGGTCATGCTGGAGCAGGTCTACCGCCGCCGGCACGAGTTCGACCTGCTGCATTTCCACCTGGACTACCTGCCCTTCTCGCTGTTCTCGCGGCAGAGCGTGCCCTTCGTGACCACGCTGCACGGGCGCCTCGACCTGCCGGAGCTGCAGCCGGTGTTCGACACCTTCAGCCAGGCGCCGGTGGTCTCGATCTCCAACGACCAGCGCCGGCCGCTGCCGCAGGCGAGCTGGGCGGGCAATGTCTATCACGGCCTGCCGGAGAAGCTGCTGACGCCGCGGGCCGACATCACCCCGGGCTACCTTGCCTTCCTCGGCCGCATCGCGCCCGAGAAGCGCTGCGACCGGGCCATCGAGATCGCCATCGCCACCAACACGCCGCTGAAGATCGCGGCCAAGGTGGACCGCGTCGACGTCGACTACTTCGAGACCAAGATCAAGCCGATGCTGGCGCATCCGCTGATCGAGTTCATCGGCGAGATCGACGAGACCCAGAAGCCGGGCTTCCTGTCGGGCGCCATCGGCCTGGTCACCCCGATCGACTGGCCGGAGCCCTTCGGCCTGGTGATGATCGAGGCCATGGCCTGCGGCACGCCGGTTATCGCCTTCCGCCACGGCTCGGTGGCCGAGGTGATCGACGAGGGCGTCACCGGCTTCGCGGTGGACAGCATGGCCGAAGCCATCGCCGCCGTGCCGCGGCTGAAGAACCTGTCGCGCGAGGCGGTGCGTGCCCGCTTCGAGCAGCGCTTCACCGCGCGCCGCATGGCCGAGGATTACGTCGCCCTTTATGAGCGGCTGGCCAATCCGGCGCTACGTCTGGCGGCGGAATAAACCAAGCGAGGCCGGATCCTTCAGGGGATCCGGCCTTTTTTATGAGTTTGAGAATCTTCTTTTTCTGAAGAAAAAGAAGCAAAAAGACTTCTCTCAGCTTGGCGTCCCGCATCAGGCCATCCGCGGGGCGCCAGATGAATGAAAATTTTTTGGTTCTTTTTTATAAAAAAGAACTCTTACTTACTCAAAATAACCCAGGCCAGACCTTCCGCCGACGCCTTGGCGCTCGACTTCTGCTGCGCCACCTCGGCCAGCAACCGATCCGGCGCGCATCCCGGCCGCCCGGCCGGGATTTCCAGCACCGCCGCCGAGCAGCGCAGCAGCGGGAAATCCCGCATCCGCCCGTCGCGGTCCTTCCCCGGCACCAGGCCTGCGGCCCGCTCCGCCGGGGTGTAGAAATTCACCACCGAAGCCGCGAAGTCGCCCAGCATCCTGGCCAGCCGCGCGCGCAGCTCCTCCGGCGCCGGGCCGGAGACGCCGGCGAAGAAATCGTCGCCGCCGATATGGCCGATGAAGATCCCCTCGCCTTCCGGGAAATGCCGGCGCAGCGCTTCCGCGAACAGGGTGATGGCCCGGTCGCCATTGAGGAAGCCGTAGCGGTCGTTGAACGGCTTGAAGTGATCGAAGTCGAAATAGCAGAGGTAGCGCGCCGCCTCCGACCGCACCGAGGCCGCCGCCGCATGGGCGGCCACCGACAGGTTGCCCGGCAGCCGGGTCAGCGGGTTCTGGTCCAGCGCCAGGCGCAGCCGCTTCTCGTGCAGCAGGCCGACCAGCGCCGAGGCCGAGATCAGCCCGACATAGCGCCCGTCATCCTGCAGCAGGATGCCCTCGCAGCCCGGCGGCGCCCCGGCATAGATCTGCAGCAGGGTATCGGCATCGGCATGCAGGCTGGCCACCGGGCAGGGCACCAGGAAGGGCTCCAGCGCGCTGGCCACGTTGCGGTTGCTCAGCAGGTCGCGGCCGAAGCGGCCATAGATGAAGGGGCGCAGGTCGCGCTCGCGCACCACGCCCTGGGGCGCGCCGGCCACATCGACCACCGGGATGACGGTCCGGTCGGGCTCGTGGCGCAGGATCTCGAAGGCGCGCTCGACATGGTCGGTGCGGCACAGCGCCGGCAGCCGCTCGACCGCGGCCAGCAGCAGCTCGCTGTCGCCGTTCTGGGCGCGGCGGCGGTGCTCTTCCGCGGTGGCCTGCATCAGCCCGGGATAGACGGCGCGGATGGCGCCGGGGGCGGTGTCGGGCCGGGCGACGTAGTAGCCCTGGATCAGCTCGCAGCCGAGGGCGCGGGCGGCCAGGAAATCATCCTCGGTCTCGACCCCCTCGGCCACGACGCGCAGGCCCAGCATGCGCGCCAGGCCCGCGACATGGCTGACGAAGATCCGCCGCCGGCTGTCGCGCGCCAGGCCGGAGACCAGGAAGCGGTCGATCTTCACATAGTCGACGCCGCCCTCGAACAGCAGCCGGGTCTCCGCCCGGCCGCGGCCGAAATCATCGGCGGCGAAGCGGATGCCCTGCGCCCGGCAGGCGGCGCGCAGCTGCGCGAAGCCGGGCAGCGCCGGCGCGTCCAGCCGCTCCGACAGCTCGATGCACAGGCAGGAGCCAGGCAGGCCGGCCGCCTGCAGCAGGCCCGTCAGCCCGGCCAGCAGCGCCTCCGCCTCAGGCCCGGCCATGGCGCGGCCGTCGAGGTTGAGGAACAGCCGGCGCCGCCCGGCATCGGGGATGGCGGCGAAGGCGGCGACGGCCAACCGGTGCAGCAGCTGCTCCATCGCCGGCAGCACCCCCTCGCGCGCGGCCTGGTCCAGCAGGGCGCAGGGGGTGGCGAAGCCCAGGGTGTCATGGCCGCGCATCAGCGCCTCGACGCCGTAGAGGCTGCCGGTATGGCTGTCGACGATCGGCTGCAGGGCGCAGCGCAGCTGGCGTTCCGCCTGGCGCAGCAGGGCCTCGCCAGCGGGGAGGGGCTGTGGCACGGCGCCGAACTGGGCCGGGGGCAGGAGGGCAGCGATGGTCAGGAGGCACCTTCGGGAAAAGCCGCGGCCTGGCTAGGCCCAGGGTGTTGCCGGCCGGTTAACCCCTGCATGAAGCATTGATGGCATCGCCGGCGCCAGGGCCGGATGTCCCTTCCGCTTTGATTTCGACGCCGCTTGCCCTATTTGCAGGGGCTGAACGCGGCGGGCCACCCTCCGCCCCCCGATCGCCGCCGGAATCGCATGACCAATACCCCGCTGTCCCGTATCCGCAACTTCTCGATCATCGCGCATATCGACCACGGCAAGTCGACGCTGGCCGATCGTCTGATCCAGGCCACCGGCTCCGTCGCGCTGCGCGACATGAAGGAGCAGATGCTCGACAGCATGGAGCTGGAGCAGGAGCGCGGCATCACCATCAAGGCGGCCTCCGTCCGCCTGGACTACAAGGCGAAGGACGGCCAGGACTATGTCCTGAACCTGATGGACACGCCGGGCCATGTCGACTTCGCCTATGAGGTGAGCCGCAGCCTGGCCGCCTGCGAGGGTTCCCTTCTCGTCGTCGACGCCAGCCAGGGCGTCGAGGCGCAGACCCTGGCCAATGTCTACCAGGCGATCGACGCCAACCACGAGATCGTCCCGGTCCTCAACAAGATCGACCTGCCGGCCGCCGAACCCGACCGGGTGAAGCAGCAGATCGAGGATGTCATCGGCCTCGACGCCTCGGAAGCGGTCGAGATCAGCGCCAAGTCGGGGCTGAACATCGAGGGCGTGCTGGAGGCGATCGTCACCCGCCTGCCGGCGCCGACCGGCAACCCGGACGCGCCGCTGAAGGCGCTGCTGGTCGACAGCTGGTACGACCCGTATCTGGGCGTCATCATCCTGATCCGGGTGAAGGACGGCTCCATCCGCAAGGGCCAGAAGATCCGCTTCATGGCCGAGGGCACCACCCAGACGGTGGACAGCGTCGGCGTCTTCCGCCCGAAGATGACGCCCGTCGACTACCTGGGCCCGGGCGAGATGGGCTACCTCAACGCCGCCATCAAGACGGTCGCCGAGACCAATGTCGGCGACACCATCACCGACGAGCGCAACCCGGCCTCCGAGCCGCTGGCGGGCTTCAAGCCCTCGATCCCGGTGGTCTGGTGCGGGCTGTACCCGGTCGATGCCGATGACTTCGAGAAGCTGCGCGATAGCCTGGGCAAGCTGCGGCTGAACGATTCGAGCTTCCATTTCGAGGCGGAGAGCTCGGCGGCGCTGGGCTTCGGCTTCCGCTGCGGCTTCCTCGGCCTGCTGCACCTGGAGATCATCCAGGAGCGGCTGAGCCGCGAGTTCGACCTCGACCTGATCGCGACCGCGCCCTCGGTGGTCTACAAGCTCGAGCTGAACAAGGGCGACCTGCTGGACCTGCACAACCCCGCCGACATGCCCGACCCGACCCTGATCAAGTCGATCCAGGAGCCCTGGATCAAGGCGACGATCATGGTGCCGGACGAGCATCTGGGCTCGATCCTGACGCTGTGCACCGAGCGCCGCGGCCAGCAGGTGGAGCTGACCTATGTCGGCAACCGCGCCATGGCGGTCTATCGCCTGCCGCTGAACGAGGTGGTCTTCGACTTCTACGACCGGCTGAAGAGCGTCAGCCGCGGCTACGCCTCCTTCGACTACACCATGGACGGCTATGCCGAGGGCGACCTGGTCAAGATCTCGATCATGGTCAATGCCGAGCCGGTCGATGCCCTGTCCTTCCTGGCCCATCGCAGCCAGGCCGAGCGCCGCGGCCGGTCGATCTGCGAGAAGCTGAAGGAGCTGATCCCCCGCCAGCTGTTCAAGATCCCCATCCAGGCGGCGATCGGCGGCCGGGTGATCGCGCGCGAGACCATCTCCGCCATGTCGAAGGACGTGACGGCGAAGTGCTACGGCGGCGACATCAGCAGAAAGAGAAAACTTCTGGACAAGCAGAAGGAAGGCAAGAAGCGCATGCGGCAGTTCGGCAAGGTCGAGATCCCGCAGAGCGCTTTCATCGCCGCCCTGAAGATGGACAGCTGAGTGGCGAAGGCCACTCTCCTCGGTCCGGATATCCTGCTGGCGCTGGCGGTCTTCTACTGGCCGGGCGCCCTGCTGCTGCTGTTGACGCTGGCGGTGATCGGCCTGCCCTGGCGCCGCACCCTGCCCGGCCGGCTGGCGCTCGCCACCGGCCTGGGCGGCACCTTTCTTCTCGCCGTGCTGGTCATCGACCTGTCCCGCTGAGGCGGGACCGACCGCTTCTCCCCAAAAAACGGATCGCCGAGGTTGACGCGCCCCCCCGGGTCTCGGCCAGATAGCGAAATAATTAAATTAACGGGAGAATCGGTCGAGATGATGCGTCGCAGCCTGATGGCCTTGCTGGCCGCCGCCTTCCTGGCGCCGGCCGCCGCCCCCACGACCGCCGCGGCGCAGGGCGCCTTCCCCACCCGCACCATCACCGTCATCGTCCCCTTCGCCGCCGGCGGCCCGACCGACACGGTGACCCGGCTGGTGGCCGAGGTGATGGGCCGCGACCTGGGCCAGACCGTGGTGGTGGAGAATGTCGGCGGCGCCGGCGGCACGCTGGGCGCCGGCCGCGTCGCCCAGGCGCGCCCCGACGGCTACACCCTGCTGCTGCACCATATCGGCATGGGCACCACGCCGACGCTGTATCGCCGCCTGTCCTACGACCCGGTGGGTGGCTTCGAGACCATCGGCCTGGTCACCGCGGTGCCGATGACCATCATCGGCCGCAAGGACATCGCCGCCACCAACCTGGCCGAGCTGGTGGCCCTCGTCCGCCGCGACCAGGTGAAGATCAACTACGCCAATGCCGGCATCGGCGCCGCCAGCCATCTCTGCGGCCTGCTGCTGCAGAAGGCGATCGACGCGCCGATGACCACCGTGCCCTATCGCGGCACGGGCCCTGCCATGACCGACCTGATCGCCGGCACCGTCGACCTGATGTGCGACCAGACCACCAACACCACCAGCCATATCCGTGCCGGCGCGGTGCGCGCCTTCGCCGTCACCACGGCGCAGCGCCTGCCGTCGCTGCCCGAGCTGCCGACGGCGGCCGAGGCCGGGCTGCCGGGGATGGAGGTCACCGTCTGGCACGGGCTCTACTCGCCGAAGGGGACGCCGGCCGAGATCAACACCCGCCTGTCGCGCGCGCTGCAGGTGGCGCTGCGCGACGAGCGGCTGATCCAGCGCTTCGCCGACCTGGGCACCGCGCCGGTCGCCCAGAACGAGGCCACGCCCGACGCGCATCGCGCCTTCTGGCAGGCCGATATCGCCAAGTGGCGCCCGGTGATCCAGGCGGCCGGCCAATACGCCGACTGAGGCCTGGCGGGCCGGCCCCGCGGCCGCCCGTCCTGGCGCCGCCTGGCCCGTGGCCGGCGCGGCCTGCGCCCCCTTGTGCGCGCCGTGGCAAACGCGCATGGAGGGGCATGCTCCTCGCGTTCTGCCCGCTGCACGGGAAGGCATGACCGGCCGGGCGCCGCCGCGGAGCCCGACGGTCCGCCTGCATCTGATGATGCTGGCCCTGGCCGCGCTGCTGCCGGCCTGGGGCCTGGGCTTCCACGTCGCCGGCCAGGTGGCCGACGCGGAGCGCGCGCGGCTGGTCGCCCAGGCGCGCGAGACGGTCCAGGAGCTGGCCTTCAGCCTGGAGCGCGACATCCTCAACATGCGCGGCGAGCTGGCGGCGCTGGCCGCCGCGCCCAGCCTGCGCGAAGGCGACCTGGCCGGCTTCTACGCCCAGGCCCGCGCCCTGCCGCTGCAGCGCGACGCCCAGCTGCGGCTGACCGACCGGCTGGGCCAGCTGCTGGTCGATACCGGCCAGCCCTTCCCGCTGCCCGAGGCCAATGGCACCATGCGCCAGCCGCCGCGGGCGGCCGGCATCTCCAACCTGATCGCCTCGGCCAATCCGGCGCGGCCCTTCCGCATCGACCTGACGCAGGAGGTGCGCAGCCAGCCCGAGGGCGCCCCCGGCGGCACCGCGGCCCTGCTGCTGACCGCCAGCACCGATCCCTCGCGGCTCTGGGCGGCGCATCTGAAGCGCGCCAACCTGCCGGAGACCTGGATCGGCGCGCTGTATGACGGCGAGGGCCGGCAGATCACCCGGATGCCGCCGCGCCCCGAGCTGATCGGCGCGCTGCGGCCGGAGGGCGGCGCCGTCGCCCAGGCCCTGGCCAGCACCGCGCCGCGCGGCTGGGCGCGCAACCGCTCGACCGACGAGGAGACGCTCTACACCGTCTGGCAGCGGGTCGGCGCCACGCCCTGGCTGGTGCTGGTGGCGATGCCGGCCGACATGCTGGACGGCGCGCTGTGGCGGGCGCTGGCCCCGGTGCTGGTGGCCGGCGCCCTGCTGCTGGCCGGCTTCACCGCCATGCTGGCCTGGTGGAGCGACCGCCGCATCGCCGTGCCGCTGGCCCGCCTCGGCCGCATGGCCCAGGCCTTCGGCAATGGCGGCGCCCTGCCCGGCTTCCCGCCGACCCGGCTGCGCGAGATCGATGCCGCCGCCGAGGCGCTGCGCAGCGCCGGCCGCGAGCGCGAGCGGCTGGAGGCCGAGCGCGTGGCGCTGACCGCCCGGCTGCAGACGGTGCTGGAGAGCACCACCGACAGCGTGCTGGTGCTCGATGGCGCCGGGCTGCTGCGCTATCTGAACGGCCGCGCCGCGGCGCTGGCCGGCGGGCAGCAGGGCATCGGCCGGCCGCTGGCCGAGACCTTCCCCGGCTGGGAGGGCGGGCCCTTCGGCGCCGCCTGCCAGGCCGCCGCGCGGCAGGGCGTGTCGCAGAGCGTCACCGCCTTCCACCCGGCGCTGGGGCGCTGGATCTCGGCCGATGTCTATCCCTCCAGCGAGGGCATCACGCTGTTCTTCCGCGACGTCAGCGACGAGCGCGCGGCGCAGGTGGCGCTGCGCGAATCGGAGGCGCGGCTGAAGGCGGTGCTGGACAATGTCTCGGTCGGCGTGCTGCTGGCCGAGGCGCCGGGCGGCCGGCTGCTGCTGGGCAACCGGCGCCTGGCCGAGATGCTGCGCAGCCCGATCAGCCTGTCGCGCAGCATCGACGACTACGGCCATGACTGGGAGGCCTACCACGCCGATGGCCGCCGCATGGCCAGCGAGGAATTCCCGCTGAGCCGCGCGCTGCGCGACGGCGTGCCGGTCAGCGGCGAGTATCAGTTCCGCACCGGCGACGGCAACATGATCTGGATCCGCGTCTCCGCCGCGCCGGTGCGCGACGCCCGCGCCCAGGTGACCGGCGCCGTGGTCGCGCTGACCGACATCGATGCCGAGCGCCGCGCCGCCGCCCAGCTGACCGAGAGCGAGCTGCGCTTCCGCATCCTGGCCGAGGCGATCCCGCAGATCGTCTGGTCGGCCAAGCCGGACGGCACCATCGACTATATCAACCCGCGCATGCAGGACTTCACCGGCATGACGCCGGAGCGCGCCCCGGCGGCGCTGGGCAAGCTGGTGCATCCGGTCGACCAGCGCTCCGCCTGGGGGCGCTGGCAGCGGGCGCTGCGGCGCGGCCGGCCATTCGCCGCCGAGCTGCGGCTGAAGCGGCCGGATGGCGGCTGGCGCTGGTGCGTCGTCCGCGCCCTGCCCGCCTTCGACGAGGAGCGGGTGGTGTCGCGCTGGATCGGCGCGGTGACCGATGTCTCGGAGCTCGCCGAGGCGCGCGAGGCGCTGTCGCGCCAGGTCGCCGCCCAGGCCGCCTCGCGCGAGGCGGCGGTGCAGGCGGCAGCGGCGCTCGCCGCCTCGGAAAGCCGCTTCCGCCGCTTCGCCGAGGCCAGCCCGGACGTGATGTGGATGCGCGACCCCGGCGGCGAGCAGCCGGAATTCGTCAGCCCCGCCTTCGAGCGGATCTGGGGCATCGCCCGCGAGCGGCTGGTCGAGCAGCCGGGGCTGTGGCTCGAATCGATCCACCCCGCCGACCGCGACCGGGTCGAGGCGGCCTGGGCCCAGGCGGCGCGCGACGGCAATTTCGACAGCGAGTACCGCATCCTGCGCCCCGACGGGGTGATGCGCTGGATCCGCGACATCGGCTTCCCGATGCTGGACATGCAGGGCGCCATGATCCGCCGCGGCGGGCTGGCGCGCGATGTCAGCCAGGCCAAGGCCAGCGAGGCGCGCCAGCTGCTGCTGCTGGGCGAGCTGAACCACCGGGTGAAGAACACCCTGGCGACCGTGCATTCGCTGGCGCTGCAGACGGCGCGCACGGCGGGCAGCGCGGCCGACGCCATGCCGCGCTTCCTGAACGATTTCCAGGCGCGGCTGCTGACTTTGTCGCGCGGACATGATCTGCTGACGGCGCGCACCTGGCGCGGCGCGTCGATGGAGGATATCGCCCGGGCGGCGCTGGCGCCCTGGCAGGTCGAGGAGGGGCCGGACGGGGTGGCGCGGCTGTCGCTGACCGGGCCCTCGGTCTGGCTGGCGCCGCGGCAGGCGCTGGGACTGGCGCTGGCGATGCACGAACTCGCGACCAATGCCACAAAGCACGGGGCTCTTTCCTGCGCGGAAGGGCGGGTGGTGGTAACCTGGCATGGCACCGCAGAGGGGCTGGTCAGGCTGGACTGGCGGGAGGAAAAAGGCCCGCCGGTGACAGGGGTGCCAAGCCGGCGTGGCTTCGGCAGCCGCATGCTGGAACGGGGCCTGCCCGCCGAGCTCGGACCCGGCTCGGCCGTTGAACTGGACTACGCGGCCGATGGCTTCCGGGCGAGCATCCGCTTCCGCCCCGTCAGCGGACCGCAGGTTGAAGAGGAGACCGCATGAGCGGACTGAACGGCCGGCGCATCCTGGTCGTGGAGGATGAGGCGCTGATCGCGATGCTGGTCGAGGATGCCCTGATGGAGGCCGGCGCCTCCGTCCTCGGCCCGGCCGCCACGGTGGAAGAAGCCCTGGCGCTGTTCGAAAGCGAGCATCCGGAAGCCGCCGTGCTGGATATCAACCTGGCGGGCCAGGCCTCCATCCCGGTCGCCGACCGGCTGGTGCAGAGCTCGATCCCCTTCGTCGTCGCCACCGGCTATGGCGCCGCCGGACTGCCCGAACGGCACCGCAACGTGCCCGTCCTGGCGAAACCCTACGACCCGCGCGACCTCATCGCCGCGCTGGAAAAGATCTGCGCCGATATGAAGCCGGTTGGCTGAAGCGACAGGCCAGGGGAATGACTTCCCCTGGCCACGACCCTCATACCGGGGACTGGCTCAGGGCCAGGCCGTCCCGGCATCCAGCGGCAGCACCGGCCGCGGCAGCTTCGTCCATTTGAAGCGGTCCAGCACCGGCGAGGTCAGCCCGGGCGCATCCACCTCCACCACCCGGCCCGGCGAGAAGAACTCGTCGAAACCGCCGCGGAAATGGCCGCGCGACTTCACCACCACCACCCGGGCGGCGCCGATATCCAGGCCCAGATGTTCCAGGAACACCGGGTCGGCGCATTGCGTCCGCTGGCTGATCACCACCACCACGATTCCGCCCAGCCGCAGCGCTGCCGTCGCCCCCAGCGCCACCGCCGTCTTCGCAAAAATGCCGCGCCGGCCGGTGACGCGGCCATCCGACAGCGCCACCACCTCCGCCTCGGCGGCGAAGGCATGCGCGAACTCATCGCGCGGCACCCGGTTGAAGCGGGCGACAAAACGAGCCCCGACGCCCAGCCCCTGCGCCTCCTCGACCAGGGAGGGATCATGGATGACGCCCAGCAGCGCGCCCTCCACCCCGGCCTTCAGGAAGGCCTGCAGGATGAACATGGTGTTGCCGCCACCGCCGCCGCCCGGATTGTCGGCGACATCGGCGAAGATCAGCGGCACCTCGGTGGTCAGCGCCCGCTGCGTCGCCTCGACCAGCGGCGTCAGCCTGGCGACGAAGCGGTCGCGCCGGTCCCAGGCGGCCCGCGCCAGCTCCTCGGCCAGCGCCTCGCAGGCGGCGCGGTCGGGGCCGGTGACGATGATGGAAAAGCCGTTGAACGGCGTGTCGCCATAGGCGAAGCCGCCCATCACCGAGACATTGGCGATCTTGCCCGGGCCAAGGTAGCGCGCCCGCGCCTGGCCCTGGTCGATCACCTCGCCATAGGGCCCCTTGGCCGTCAGCAGGCTGACCGTCGGCGCCACGATCGGCAGCCGGCGGAAGGCGCGGTGGAACCGCTCGCCCGCCAGCAGCCGGCGCAGCAGGAAAGCCGATTCGGCGCCGCGCTCGCGCATGTCCAGATGCGGGTTGGTGCGGTAGCCGACGAAGGCGTCGCAATCCCGCACCATGGCTTCCGAGACATTGCCATGCAGGTCGTAGCTGCAGACCAGCGGCACGCCCGCCCCCAGCACGGCGCGGACCAGCGCCTGCACCGCGCCCTCGGGGTCGTCGAGACCCGTCGTCAGCCCGGCGCCATGCAGCACGCAATAGACGCCCTCGACCTGGCCGCGCAGCGCCTCGAGGCCGGCGCGCCACACCGCCAGCATGGTGTCGAAAACCGGCTGGTCGACCGGGCCATTCGGCTCGGCCGCGGTCAGCATCAGCGGCCGTGGCTGCCAGGGCCCGGCGGCATCCATCGCGGCGACGAAGCCCGGCATCTCGGCCAGCTGCGTCGGCGCCTCGCTGCGGGCATCGGCCAGCAGCGCCTCGCCCTCCAGCCACACCCGGAAATCCTCCCGCTTCGCGACCGGCGCGAAGCGGTTGCACTCGATGGAAAAGCCCAGCAGCGCGACGCGCGGCCCGGCCTCTGTCACAGCGCGACCCCGGCCAGCTCGGCATGGCGCTGGGTCGACTTCAGCCCGCTGCCGGTCAGCACCACCACCGTGGTCTCCTCGCGGCGGATCTGCCCGTCCTCCAGCAGCCGGCCGAAGGCGGCGGCCGCCTGGGCGCAGGTCGGCTCGACATAGAAGCCGCGCTGCGCCAGGCCGCGGGTGGCGCGGATGATCTCGCTCTCGCTCAGCAGCACGGCGCCGCCGTTGGAGGCGCGCAAGACCTGCAGCACCTCGGCCATGCGCAGCGGCTGGGCGATGGCGGTGCCCTCGGCGATGGTGGGCATCGGGTCGGCATCGTCCTCGCCCAGCCATTCGCGGGCGATCGGGCCGCAATTCTCCGGCTGGGCGGCGAAGATGCGCGGCAGGCGGCGGATCTGCCCGGCGCGCAGCAGCTCGGCGAAGCCGATGCCGCAGCCCAGCACGTTGGACCCGGCGCCGCAGGGGACGATGATGTTGTCCGGCGCCCGGAAGCCCAGGTCCTCCCACAGCTCATAGGCCAGCGTCTTGGTGCCGTGCAGGAAGAAGGGGTGCCAGTTGTGGCTGGCATAGAAGATGCGGTTGGACTGGGCGAGCGCGGCATCGGCGCAATCCTGCCGGCTGCCGGGCACCAGCTCGATCTCGGCGCCCAGGCTCCTCGACTGCACCGTCTTGGCCGGGCTGGTGGACGCCGGCACCATGATCTTGGCCCGCATGCCGCCGGCCGCCGCATAGGTGGCGATGGCGGCACCCCCATTGCCCGACGAGTCCTCGAGCACCGCCTTGATCCCCTGGTCGCGAAGCAGCGACAGCATGACCGAGGCGCCGCGGTCCTTGAAGCTGCCGCTCGGCATGAACCATTCGCATTTGAAGCGGACCGGCGCGCCCGACCATTCGGCCTGCACCAGCGGCGTGCAGCCCTCGCCCAGGCTGATCCGCGCGACAGGCTGGAACGGCAGGGCGGCGGCATAGCGCCACAGGCTGCGCTCGGCGGCCACGACCTGGCCACGCTCGATGCCGGGCATGTCGGTCAGCAGCAGCGGCTGGCCCTCGGGGCCGCACCAGCGGGGTTCGGAAAGCGGCCAGGTCTGGCCGGAGCGGGGGTCGAGATAGGCGATGTCTTGCATGGCCTTCCACCCTGGCTTGCCGGGGGCGCCCCGGCAAGATACCCCCTTGGGTCATGCCGCACACCGACGCCGTCGCCCGCCTCGCTGCCGACCTGGTCCGCCTGGACAGCCGCAGCTTCGTCTCCAACCGGGCGGTCGCCGACCGGATCGCCGCCGAGCTCGAGGGCTTCGAGCTCGAGCGGCTGGACTACGCCGACGCGGCCGGCGTGCCGAAGCAGGTGATCGTGGCCCATCGCGGGCCTTCGGGCGGCGTCGCGCTGTCCGGCCACATGGACACGGTGCCCGACACCGGCTGGAGCACGGACCCCTTCTCGGGCGCCATCGACGCCGACGGCGTGCTGCACGGGCTGGGGGCGGCCGACATGAAGGGGCCGCTGGCCGCCTGCATCATCGCGGCGAAGACCCTGCCGGCGCATCTGCCCGCGACGCTGCTGATCACCACCGACGAGGAGACCACCAAGCAGGGCGCCAGGCTGATCGCCGAGCGCTCCGCCCTCGCCCGCCGCGCGGCGCTGCGCGGCATCATCGTGGCCGAGCCCACCGGCATGCTCCCCGTCCGCGGCCACCGCAGCAACATCGACTTCATCGCCGAGGCCGAGGGGGTGCAGGCGCATTCCTCGCTGGGCATCGGCGTCAACGCCAACTGGGCGCTGGTCCCCTTCCTGGTCGAGATGCAGGCGCTGGCCGAGCGCCTGAAGACCGACGTCGCCCTGCAGGACCCGGCCTACGACCCGCCCTTCAGCGACTTCAACCCGGTGATCGACAACCACGGCGCCGCGGTGAATGTGACGGTGCCGAAGGCGACGGTCCGCATCAAGTTCCGCTACAGCCGCAGCATCGACCCGGCCCCGGTCATCGCCGCGGTCCAGGCCGCCGCCGCCCGCGCCGGCATCGGCCTGCGCCTGGCGCGCCAGGGCCTGCCGCCGGAGACGCCGGCCGACCACCCCTTCATCCGCGGCCTCGAAGCCGCGACCGGCCGCGTGGCGGAAACCCGCCCCTTCGGCACCGACGCCTCCGAGCTGCAGGAGATCGCCCCCTGCGCCATCCTCGGCCCCGAGGTGATGGACACCGCCCACAGCCCGGTCGAGCGCGCGCGCGTCGCGCTGCTCGGCGCGGCGGTGCCGGTGTTCCACCGGATCATGGGTGGCTGACCAAAAAGCTGCCCGGGATTTTCAATTTATAGGCGAAATGATCGCGGATCTGTGATTGCATCGGGGCCTCGAGCAAAAGGCTCCCGGCATGCGTGTCCTGACCATCGGTCCCCTGCCCCCGCGCCGGCTTCCCGCCGCCGCCGCCGCCGCGCCGCCCTCCGGCGCCATCCTGTGGCTGGCCTGGCTGGTCGAGCTGCTGGCCGTCGGCGCCGGCTGCCTGCTGGCCCTGCATGCCTGGCAGGAGGGCGAGGCGCTGCACGAGGCGCCCCTTCTCCTGCTGCTGCCCTTCACCGCCCTGGCCGCGGCGGAACTCGCGAAAATCCCGCTGATCGCCCTGGCCTTCCGGCTGGCCTCGCCCTTCGCGGTGCTGCTGGCGGGGCTGGCCGTGCTGGCGGTGGCCGCCGTCACCTTCGAGAACTTCGCCTTCGGGCTGAATGCCGGCTTCGCCGCCCGCGAGCGCGCCGTCGCCGAGGCGGAGGCGCATCTGGCCCGCCGCGAGGCCGCCCTGCCGCTGGTCGAGGCCCGGCTGCCGCCGCTGGAATTCGCGCAGCTGCATCAGGCCGGCCTGCTGGCGGCGCATGACCGGCTGGCCGAGGCGATCCGCGCCGCCACGGACCAGGCCATGGCGCAGCTGCGCCTGACCGGGCTGCGGCCGATGCTGCTGGCCGAGCGCCAGCGCCTGGCCGAGGCCGCCGCCGCGCTGCGCCCGCGCCAGGAGGCCGAGCTCGCCGCCGAGCGCCGCCGTTGCGTCAAGCAGGAGCAGACCGTCTGCCGGGCCGGCGAGATGATGAAGAGCCAGGCCCTGCAGGCCGAGGCCCTGGCCGCCGAGCAGCGCGACGCCGAGCAGCGGATCGAGGCCGAGGCCGACCGGCTGCAGCAGGGCCTGGCCGCGCTGCGGCAGGAGCGCGACGCGGCGCTGGCCGCCGCCGCCCCGGCCGGCGCCGCGGCGCGCGCCGCCCTGCTGGCGCTGGGCACGCAGCTGCGCGACTCGCGGCTGGCGCTGCTGCAGGCCGCCGGCGAGGCCAGCGCCGCCCGGCTGGCGCTGGACGCCGCGCGCGACCGTTCCCAGGTGCGCCAGATCGCCGAGACGCTGTTCCAGGACACCACCCCGGCGCGGCTGGAAGGCGTGCGCATCGCGCTGGTCGCCGCGCTGGCTGGCGCCGTCGCGCTGACCGGGCCGCTGCTGGCCAGCCTGCATTATGCCGCGCCACCCCCGATCGGCGCCCGCGGCGCGCCGCTGCGCCAGGCCTGGCTGCGGCTGCTGCGCGCCCGCCGCCGCTACTACCTGCGCCGGGCGCGCGCCGCGGTGCCGCCGCCGCCCCAGGTGGTCGAGGTGCCGAAGGAAATCCCCGTCGACCGGGTGAAGCTGGTCTTCCTGCCCGCCGAATACCCGGAGACCGATCTGATCAAGGTCCGCGGAGACCACCAGTGAAGCCCCCGCCCGAGGAGAACTGGGAATTCTTCAACCTGGCCCTGATGCTGCGCGCCGTCGCCCGCACCGCCGGCCAGCAGGGCGCCACCGCCGATGCGCTGATGCGCGCGGCCATGGCCGGGCAGGTGGCGCGGCACAGCCTGGTCTCGCCGACCGGCACGCTGGCCGCCGCCCCGCCGATGGAGGGGCTGGCGCCGCCGCCGCCCGCCATGGCCCCGCCGCGCGGCACCCGGCTGCTGCTCTTCGCCTGCCTGCTGACCCTGGCCGGCGTCTGGGCGACGCTGCTGCTGCGCCCCGCCGGCGCCAGCTGGCAGGCGGTGGAGCCCGAGGCCGCGAAATGGCCCGAGGCCCGGCCGCCGCAGCCCGCCACCCTGGCCCCGCTGCCCGGCACCACCTACACCACCATCCACCGCAGCCGGTACCTGGCGGGAGAGGTGGTGACCACCTGGCTCTTCGCCGCCGCCGACGACGCGCATCCGCTGCGCCAGGCCTGCAGCTTCACGCTGGCGGCCGACAGCATGGAACCGGCGCGCAGCTTCGAGCTCGGCCAGGCGCCGGGACAGCGCCAACCCAACCCGGGCTATGTCGCGACCCGCATGACCCTGACCGAATGGAACCGCGCCGCGGAACTGTGCCGCTGGCACGCGGAGCCGGAACCGGCGCTGCGGAAGGTTCCGTTCAGGCACAGGACTTAAGAGAGATTGGACAGGCCAGGGGAATGAATTCCCCTTTTCTTTCGGACTGCCGTGTCCACGTGGGGACAGGACGTGAAACGGCCCGGCGACAGCGCGACCTGTGACGGCGCGCTAAGGGCGCCCCGCCGTGATGCTTTGGTGTCGCATCCGTCGAAGCGCAGGTCACCAAACGGCCGGTAATAGAAAGGAATGATGGGGGCTTGGGGGAAGAATTCATTTTTCCCCCAATCTTCCAAAGATCTTCCCTTACTCCGCCGCCTTCACTTCCCCCATCTTCACCACCCTTGGCGGCGTCAATGGCTCCGGACCCGCGAAGAGGCCGCCGATCTGCTGGGCCGCCAGGCGTTCGCGGTCGCGCAGGCGGACTTCCTGTTCCACCGCCTCGGCTTCGTCGCGCGGGACGCCGAGGGCCAGCAGCGCCTCGCGGCCCAGGATCAGCGCGGATTCCACCGTCTCGCGGATCGGGTTCTCGATGCCGCGCTCCATCAGCGTCAGGGCGTGGCGGCGGTCGAAGGCGCGCACCACCAGGGCGGTCTCGGGGAAGGCTTCCTGCACCAGGGTGACGACGCGGTTGGTCACTTCCGGCCGCTCGGTGCAGACCACGATCAGCCGCACGCGGCCGCCGCCGGCGGCGCGCAGCACGTCCAGCCGTGTGCCGTCGCCATAGTGGACGCGGCTGCCGAAGCGGGCGGCTTCCTGGATGCGCTGCACGTCGGTGTCGATCAGCACCGGCTGCACCCCGTGGCGCTGCAGCACCTGGGTGACCAGCTGGCCCATGCGGCCGAAGCCCACCACCATGACGCTGCCGCGGGCGTCGGAGAAATCCTCCTCCGGCATCGGCCGGCCGCAGCGGCTGAGGATTTTCGGCGCCATGCGCAGCAAAGGCGGGGTGACGGCCATGGAGAGCGTCACCAGCGCGACGAGAAGGCTGGCCAGGTCGCCGCCCATGACGCCGGCGGCGGCGGCGGCGGAATACAACACGAAGCCGAACTCGCCGCCCTGGGCCAGGATCAGCGCGGCGCGCAGCGCGGTCGCCGGCGGGTGGCCGAAGACCCGCGCCAGCCCGTAGGTGGCGCCCGACTTCAGGGCGACGAGCAGAAAGACGCCGGCCAGCAGCAGGGGCGCCTGGGCCCAGACCACGGCCAGGTCGACGCTCATGCCGACCGACAGGAAGAACAGCCCGAGCAGCAGCCCGCGGAAGGGCTCGATATCGGCTTCCAGCTCGTGGCGGTAATTCGATTCGGCCAGCAGCACCCCGGCCAGGAAGGCGCCCATCGCCATCGACAGCCCGGCCACCGCCATCAGCCCGGCGGCACCCAGCACCACCAGCAGGGCGGCGGCGGTCATGATCTCGCGCGCGCCGGCGCGGGCCAGCAGACCGAAGAAGGGATTGAGCAGGAAGCGGCCGGCCAGCACCACGGCGGCGACGGCGCCGACCCCGATGGCCACCGACATCCAGACCGGGTGCTCGGCCACCATCATCCGCGGCGACAGGAAGGCGACGAGGGCCAGCAGCGGCACGATGGCCAGGTCCTGCAGCAGCAGGACCGCGAAGGCGGTGCGGCCATAGGGCGCCTCGAGCTCGCCGCGCTCGGCCAGCAGCTGCATCACCAGCGCGGTCGAGGACAGCGCCAGGCCGAGGCCGGCGACGCTGGCCGCCCCCCAGCCGGCGCCGGCCATCCAGACGCAGGGCGCCAGCAGCGCGCCGCAGACCAGCACCTGCGCGGTGCCGAGGCCCAGGATGTCCTTCCGCAGCGCCCAGAGCCGGCCGAGGTTGAGCTCCAGCCCGATGATGAACAGCAGCAGCACGATGCCGAGCTCGGCGATGCCGGCGATGCGCTCGGGCGTGTCGATCAGCCTCAGCCCGAAGGGGCCGATGACGATGCCGGCGGCGATATAGCCCAGCACCGAGCCGAGGCCGATGCGCTTGGCCAGCGGCACGGCGACGACGGCGGCCGCCAGGAAGACCATGGGCGTCAGGATTGGCGCCAGGTGGCTCGCCTCGGCCATTGTTCTGTCCGTGAAAGGTGGGCGGACAGGATAGGCGGGCGGGGCGGCGAAAGAGACCCCGGCGGCGGGTGGCCGCCGGGGCTGGCGGATTAAACTTCGGACAGGGTTTCCATCAGCCCGCACAGCGTCGCGCAGCGCGGCGCCAGCTCGGGCCACAGCACATGCTCGAAGATGGCATGGGCGCCGGCGCCGGAGCAGCCGAGGCCGTCCAGCGTCGGGATGCCGAGTGCCGCGGTGAAATTGCCGTCCGACCCGCCGCCGCGATGCTGCTTCGGCAGGTCGTAGCCGACCTCCGCCGCGATGGCCCGCGCCTTGGCGTAGAGCGCCAGGTTGCCCGGGCCTTCCTCCAGCGGCGGGCGGTTCATGCCGCCGGTGATCTCGACGGTGGTGCCCTCGGGCTGGGCGCCGGCCATGGCCTTCACCGCCGCCTCGATGCGGGCGCCGTCGGTCGCCGTCGCCACGCGGAAATCGACCTCGCAGCCGGCCTCGCTGGCGATGACATTGGGCCGGGTGCCGCCCCAGATGGGGGCGCAGTTGGTGGTGGTGCCGCCGGGCAGGTCGACCAGGGCGTGGATCTGGGTGATCAGCCGGGCCAGGGTCACCACGGCGCTGGCGCCGTCCGACCAGTTGCCGCCGGCATGGGCGCTGACGCCGCGCACCTTCACGACGAAGCGCCCCACCCCCTTGCGGGCGGTGACGGCGCATTTGTCGGGGCCGCCGGCGGGCTCGGGGATCAGCACGGCGCAGGAGGCCAGGGCCTCGCGCTCGATCAGGGCGCGGCTGGTCGGGCTGCCGACCTCCTCGTCCGAGGTCAGCAGCAGGGTGATCGGGCTCATCGGCCGCACCTTCTGGCGCAGCATCTCGCGCAGCGCATGGAAGGCGAAGAAGCTGCCGGCCTTCATGTCATAGATGCCGGGGCCGAAGGCTTTTTCTCCCTCGACGCGGAAGGGGATGGTCTTCTCGAGGGTGCCGTGGTCCCAGACGGTGTCCAGATGGCCGGAAACCAGGACCGGCTTGCCGTTGCCGCGGGCAAAGCCCTCGGGGGTCTTCGCCATCAGCTGGTCGCCAAAGCCGTCGCGGCCGGGGATGCGCTCGACCACGGCGCCGACGGCGCGCAGCTCGGCCTCGGCCTTGTCGATCAGCCGGTTGATGGCGGCGGGGTCGGTGGTGGGCGTCTCCAGCTCCACCCAGCCGCGGAGCTCCTCCAGCAAGGCCTCGCTGGTGCCGATCTGTGTTTCGGGCATGGGTGCAGGCTCCTGTGGCAGGTCATGATCGTCAGGGGGGTCAAGCTTGTGGCGCCGCCGCCGGCGCCTGTCCATGCCATGGCCCCGCCCATGCTTGTCGCTCGCGGCGCCGGGGGCTAAGCCCGGGGGGATAGCGGGGCGCCTCGGGCGACGCCGCCCGGCAGGACAAGGTGCTGGCCAGGATGAAGCGTGTCTGTGTGTTCTGCGGCTCCAACCCCGGCGGCAACCCGGCCTATGCCGAGGCGGCGCGCCAGCTCGGCCGCGCCATCGCCGATCGCGGCCTGGGCCTGGTCTATGGCGGCGGCCATGTCGGGCTGATGGGCATCGTGGCGGATGCCGCCATGCGCCAGGGCGCCGAGGTGATCGGCATCATCCCCGAGACGCTGATGCGGCGCGAGGTCGGCCACGGCGCCATCACCGACCTGCGCGTCGTCGGCACCATGCATGAGCGCAAGGCGATGATGGCCGACCTGTCGGACGGCTTCGTCGTGCTGCCGGGCGGCATCGGCACGCTGGAGGAGGCGGTCGAGGCCTTCACCTGGACCCAGCTGGGCATCCACGACAAGGGCCTGGTCTTCCTCGACACCGAGGGCTACTGGCAGCGCATGGGCGCGGTCTTCGACCACATGGTCGAGGAAGGCTTCCTGCACCAGAAGCACCGCGCCATGGTCCGCTTCGAGCGCGCCCCGGCCGCGGCGCTGGACGTGCTGGCCGGCTTCAGCCCGGTCGCCGTCGACAAATGGGCGGCCCCCTCCGCCCGATGAGCGACGCCGGCACCCTCTACACCGACTGGCGTGGCGTGCCGGAGCTGGCGCGCGGCGCCACCCTGGCGCTGGGCAATTTCGACGGGGTGCATCGTGGCCACCGCGCCGTCCTGCGCGCCGCCCATGCCGCGCGGCCGGAGCTGAAGCTGGCGGCGCTCACCTTCGAGCCCCACCCTAGAGAGCATTTCCGCCCCGACGACCCGCCCTTCCGCCTGACGCTGGCGGCCGGCAAGGCGGCGGCGCTGCGCGCGGCCGGCGCCGACCTGGTGGTGGCGCTGCCCTTCGACGCGGCCTTCGCCGCCATGTCGGCCGAGGACTTCGTGTCGGAAGTCCTGCACCGGGGCCTCGGCGCGAAGCACCTGGCCTGCGGCGCCGACTTCGCCTTCGGCCATCGCCGCGGCGGCGATGTCGCCTTCCTGGCGGCGCAGGCGGAAAAGCTGGGCATGGGCCTGACCATCGTCCCCCCCGTGGCCGACGAGACCGGGCCGATCTCCTCCTCTGGCATCCGCCGGGCGCTGCAGGACGGCTATCCGGAGCGGGCGGCGACCGCGCTGGGCCGCGCCTGGACCATCCACGGCCCGGTCAGCCATGGCGACAAGCGCGGCCGCACCATCGGCTTCCCCACCGCCAACGTCCCCCTCGGCCGCCACCTGGAGCCGGCCCGCGGCGTCTATGCCGTGGACGTCACCCTGGCCGATGGCCAGGTGGTGCCCGGCGTCGCCAATATTGGCCTGCGCCCCACCGTCGGCGGCAGCGAGAGCCGGGTCGAGGCGCATCTCTTCGATTTCTCGGGCGACCTCTACGGCCAGGAGGTCGCGGTCGGCCTGCGCCATTTCCTGCGCCCCGAACAGAAGTTCTCGGGCCTGCCCGCCCTGGTCGCGCAGATCGGCGCCGACGCGGCCGAGGCGCGCCGGCTGCTCGGCCTGGCGCCGGCTGCGGGCTGAGGCATGGGGTCCTTCGCGCTGCGGACGCTGGTGATGCTTGGCGCCACCCTCCTTGGGCTGGTGGCGAGCTATGCCCTCATCAGCAACCTGGACTGGGTCGACCGCGCCGGCGGGCTGCAGGCCGGGCTGGAACGCGCCCTGATCGTGCTGTCGGTCGTGGTGTCGCTGTGCTGGCTGGCCGGGGTCTGCCTGGCCGCCTGCCTGCCGCCTTTGGCGCATCGCCGGCGCGACGCCATCCTGGCCGGGCTGCTGGCCCTGGCGCTGGTGGCGGGCGGCTTCTTCCTGCGCGCCCTGGCGCTGTGAGGCGCGCGCGCCCGGCCGTTTCGCACGCGCGGTTTTGAACCGGCCTGCCATGATCGCGGCGCGTCTCCCCTGCAGCATGGCGGCGCCGCCACGCCGAGAAGGAGCCCCGATGCCTCGATCCGCCCCGCAGCACCTCGTCCGGACCCTGCCCATCGTCGGCTTGCTGGCCCTCGCCTTGGCGCCGGGCGGCGCCGCCGCCCAGGCCGGGGCGCAGATCAGTCCGCCCAGCCCGCTGC
>NZ_CACSJM010000093.1 GCF_902706185.1 Roseomonas sp. 18066
GATCGACGGCGTGGGCGTCTCCGGCGTGGCGCCGCCCAGCCCGCTGCCCAGCCCGCTCAGGGCGCGCGGCGGCACGGTCGGGTTCTTGCGGCCGCGGCCATCGCTACCCTGGGGGCTGTCCTTCGGTGTGTCGCTCATCGTCTCGTCTGCCCCTCTTTTCCGGTCAATGGCCGGGCTGGCCGGAAGCCTGGTGCGGGGCTGGGCCGAGCAGGGCCAGCAGCGCCGCGGGATCGGGCTCCCGGGTAGCACGGATGTCTTGCCATGGCATGTCCGCCAGCCGCCCCGCGATACGGGATGACAGCGCGAACGCCACCATGCCGCGCACGGTTTCGCCCAGACCCTCGCGGCGCAGCAAGGCCTGCGTCACTTGGGCCGAGCGGGGCGAGAGAAACAGGGCGCCGCGCACGATTCCGGCCTTGAGCGCGAGAATTGTCGGTGGCGGCAAGGTGATCGCCGGGATCGCAGCATAGACGGCGCGGCGCTGCACGGCGAAGCCGCGGCCGCGCAGCGCGGCGGCCAGCGCCAGGCTGTAGCCCTGGCCGGCGGCCAGCAGCAGGGCGCCGCGGCGGGGGTCCAGCCGGCCGGCGGCCAGCGCCGCCAGCGAGGCCGCATCCCCCTCGCCTTCGATGATCGACAGAAAACCGGCGGCGCGGGCCTCGGCGGCGGTGCCGCGGCCGACCGCCAGCACGGGCAGGCCCGGATCGAGGCGGCCGGCCAGCGCCCGGGCCGCGGCGCGGCTGGGCAGCAGCACCGCCTGGCAGGCGGGCGCGCGCCATTCGGGGGACAGGATGGAGGACAGCACCAGCGCCGGGGCCGGCCAGGGCTGCCAGCCCAGCGCCGCCACCGCCGCGGCGGTCTCGGCGCCCCCCGGCTCCGGCCGGGTCACCAGGATGCCGGGCTTTTCCCGCATCCGACCTGCCCTGTCCGCGGGCTAACTGGAGAAGATGTCGGCGGGGCTGTCGGCGCGCAGGCTCTCGCCCAGCTCGCGGCCCAGGCGCTCGGCATCGCCGGCGGCGCCATGCAGGCTGCGCTTCAGCAGGAAGCTGCCATCGGGCCGCGCGATCAGCCCGGTCAGGTGCAGCTCGCCGGTGGGCAGCAGCCGGGCATGGCCGCCGATCGGCGTGCGGCAGGACCCGTCGAGGGCGGCCAGCATCGCCCGCTCGGCGCGGGAGACGGCGCGGGCGGAGCGGTCCTCGATGCCGGAGAGCAGCTCGTGCAGCTCGACATCGGCCTCGCGGACGGTGACGCCGACGATGCCCTGGCCGGCGGCCGGCACCATGGCATCGGCATCCAGCACCACGCTGGCATGCTGCTCCAGGCCGAGGCGCTTCAGCCCGGCCAGCGCCAGCAGCGTGCCCTGGCAGTCGCCGGCGGCGAGCTTCGACAGGCGCGATCCGACATTGCCGCGGATCATGCCGACCTTCAGGTCGGGGCGGGCATGCAGCAGCTGCGCCTGGCGGCGCAGGCTGGCGGTGCCGATCAGCGCGCCGGCGGGGATGGCGCCGAAGGGGTCGCCGGGCTCGCTGCGCGGCGCGTCGGGGCCGAGGACGAGCGCGTCGCGGGCATCTTCCCGCGCCAGGGTGCAGGCCAGCACGATGCCGGGCGGCAGCTCGGTCTCCAGGTCCTTCAGGCTGTGGACGGCGAAATCGATGCGGCCATCCAGCAGCGCCTCGTGGATCTCCTTGGCGAAGAGGCCCTTGCCGCCGATATCGGCCAGGCGCCGGTCCTGGATGCGGTCGCCCGAGGTCGCGATCACATGCTCCTCGAAGGCCTTGGCATTGCGCAGCACCGGGCAGAAATGCAGCACCAGGTCGAGGAAGGTGCGGGTCTGCCACAGCGCCAGCGGCGAGCCGCGGGTGCCGACGCGCAGCGGCAGCGGCCGGCGCGCATGCGGCTTGACCGGCCCGCCGGAGGCGACGCCTCTTGCCGCGGCGGGGGCCTCGGTGGCATGCGCTGTCCCGGCCCGCAGATCTGCCGGGGCCATGGCGCAGGACAGGGCGAAGGCGCCTGCCGGGGCAAGCGGCAGGACGGGGTGGGCAAAGGACATGCGGGCGTCATAGAACCACCGCCCGGCATGGGGAAGGCAAGAACGGATGCGATCGGCGGCTATCGAGGGACCAGTGCTGGGCTTGGAGGCGAGCTGCGACGAGACGGCGGCGGCGCTGCTGGCGCCGGACGGCCGCATCCTGGCCGAGGCGGTGCGCAGCCAGCTGGCCGAGCACACCCCCTATGGCGGCGTGGTGCCGGAAATCGCGGCGCGCGCGCATCTGGCGCATCTGCCGGCGCTGGCCACCGAGGTGCTGGCGCGGGCCGGCGTCTCGTCTGACCAGCTGGGCGGAATCGCGGCGACCGCGGGGCCGGGGCTGATCGGCGGGCTGATCGTCGGCTCCAGCTTCGGCAAGGGCATGGCCATCGCGCATGGCCTGCCCTTCGTCGCCGTGAACCACCTGGAGGGGCATGCGCTGACCGCGCGCATCCCCGGCCTGGTCGAGGGCGGGGTGGAATTCCCCTATCTGCTGCTGCTGCTGTCGGGCGGGCATTGCCAATGCGTCGCCGTCGAGGGGCTGGGCCGCTACCGCCGCCTGGGCTCGACGCTCGACGATGCGGTGGGCGAGGCCTTCGACAAATCCGCCAAGCTGATGGGCCTGCCCTGGCCCGGCGGCCCGGCGCTGGAAAAGCTGGCGCAGACGGGTGATCCGAAGAAGTTCCCCCTGCCCCGCCCGATGCTCGGCCGCCCCGGCTGCGACTTCTCGTTCAGTGGCCTGAAGACGGCCGTCGCACAGTCGATCCCGAAGCTCGCCACCGAGCAGGACCGCGCCGACCTGGCCGCCGCCTTCCAGTATGTCGTCGCCGCCGTGCTGGCCGACCGCGCCCGCAACGCGCTGGCCATGCTGCCCGGCGCCACGGCCATGGTGGTCGCCGGGGGCGTCGCCGCCAACCAGGGCGTCCGCGCTGCCTTGTCCGGCGTCGCGCAGAAGGCCGGGCTGCCGATGATCGCGCCGCCGATCCGGCTCTGCACCGACAATGCCGTCATGATCGCCTGGGCCGGCATCGAGCGGCTGCGCGCCGGCCTGACCGAGCCGCTGGACCACGCCCCCCGCCCCCGCTGGCCCCTGGCCGAGCTGACCGGTCCGGACGCCCATCAGGACATGGGGGCATGAACTATCGCCACGCCTTCCATGCCGGCAACTTCGCCGACTGCATGAAGCATGCGCTGGTCGTCGCGCTGATCCGCCGGCTGGCGGCCAAGGACAGCCCGTTCCGCGTGCTCGACAGCCATGCCGGCATCGGCGCCTATGACCTGGCCGGCAGCGAGGCCGAGCGCACCGGCGAATGGAAGCGCGGCGTCGGCCGGCTGCTCGACATCGCCGACGGCCCGCTGGCCGACTGGATCGCCCTGCTGAAGCGCGCCGGCTTCCCGCCGCGCTACCCCGGCAGCCCCAGCCTGGTGCGCATGCTGCTGCGCCCGCGCGACCGTCTCGTCCTCTGCGAGCTGCATGAGGAAGACCATGCCACGCTGCGCACCCTGTTCCGCGGCGATCCGCAGACCGCGGTCCACAAGCGCGACGCCTGGGAGGCGCTGACCGCGCTGACCCCCTTCGCCGAGAAGCGCGGGCTGATCCTGGTCGACCCGCCCTTCGAGGTGGAAGGCGAGTTCGACCGCATGGCCGAGGCGCTGATCGCCGTCGCGCATCGCTTCCGCAGCGGCGTGCAGGCGCATTGGTACCCGATCAAGCACCGCACGCCCGTCCGCGCCTTCCACACCGCGCTGGCCGAGAGCGGGGTGCGCGACATCCTGGCCCTCGAGCTCTGGCTGCGCGAGCCGACCGACCCGCAGCGGCTGAATGGCTGCGGGTTGGTGGTGGTCAACCCGCCCTGGAAGTTCGAGGAAGAGGCCGAGGCCATCCTGCGCGCCCTGCTGCAGCAGCTCGGCGATGGCGAGCCCGGCCAGGGCTTCGCCGTCACCCGCATCGCCGAGGAATAGCACCCGCATGGACCGTATCGCGGTGATCGGCGCCGGCGCCTGGGGCACGGCGCTGGCGATCCAGGCCGCCCGGGCCGGCGGGGCGGTCAGCCTCTGGGCGCGCGACCCGACCCGCACCGCCGAAATGGCGCGCCGCCGGGAGAACGCGGCCCACCTGCCCGGCATCGCCCTGCCCGAGGGCCTGGCGATCACCGCCGACCCGGCCGAGGCGCTGGACGGCGCGACGCTGGCCCTGCTGGTGGTCCCTGCCCAGCACCTGGCCGCGACGCTGGCGCCCTTCCCGCCGCTGCCGCCCAGCCTGGTCGCCGCCAAGGGCGTGACGACCAATGGGCTGCTGTTCCCGCTGGAAAGCCTGGCGCGGATCCGCCCCGCGCTGGTGACCGGCATCCTGTCCGGCCCCAACTTCGCCGCCGAGGTCGCCGCCGGCCTGCCGGCCGCGGCGGTGGTGGCCAGCACCGACGCCGCCCTGCGCGAGGCCGCCATCGCGCGGCTGGGCACGCCGGGCTTCCGCCTCTACGGCCAGGATGACCCGGTGGGGGCCCAGGTCGGGGGGGCCGCCAAGAATGTCATCGCCATCGCCGCCGGGGCGGTGATGGGGGCCGGCCTCGGGGAAAACGCCCGCGCCGCCCTGGTCACCCGCGGGCTGTCGGAAATCGGCCGGCTGGCCGAGGCGCTGGGCGGCCGCGCCGATACCGTCGCCGGGCTGTCCGGCCTGGGCGACCTGCTGCTGACCTGCACCGGGCCGGGCAGCCGGAATTTTTCCCTCGGCTTCGCCCTGGGCCAGGGGCAGACGCTGGCGGATATCCTGGCGGCGCGGAACAGCGTGACCGAAGGCGTCGCCACCGCCCCCGCCTTGCTGGCCCGCGCGCAATCCGCGGGCGTGGACATGCCGATCACCGCGGCGGTCTGCGAGCTGCTGGCGGGGCGGCATGACGTGCCGAGCGCGGTGCGGGAATTGCTGGGAAGGCCGCGGCGGAGCGCTGAGTGAGAATTATATTTAGAGAAGAAATTTAAGAGAAGAATCTGGGGGCATTGAATGCCCCCAGGCCCCCACATTCATTTTGCGTCACGCACCGAAGCAGCGTCCCGCCTGTGGCCTCTTGGCGCCAACTGATGGCGGGGTCCGGGGTGATACTATCACCCCGGAATCTTCTCTTAATTTTCTTCTCTTTCAGTCTGCTCTCAAAGCCGCCCCTGCCGCCAACGGCGCCAAAGGTGCCGCCGCCGCCGCGAAAGCCGCCAGCAACAGGATGAACGGCCGCCAGCTCACCCCGCTGGCCGCCGCCTCAATCGCCGCCGCGCCGAAGATCATCGCCGGAATTGCCAGGGGCAGCACCAACAGCGGCAGCAGCACCCCGCCCCGCCGCGCGCCCAGGGTGAGCGCCGCCCCCGCCGTGCCGAGCAACGAGAGAATGAGCGTCGCCAGCCCCAGGGCCAGCATCGCCACCCCCCAGGCCGCCTCCGGCAGGTTCAGCATCGCCGCCGCCACCGGCGTCGCCAGCAGCAGCGGCGCCCCGGTGGTCAGCCAATGCGCCAGCGCCTTCACCGCCGCGATCTGCGTGCCCGACAGGCCGGAGAGCAGCAGCTGGTCGAGCGAGCCATCCTCCGCCTCGGCGCCGAACAGCCGGTCGAGCGGCAGCAGGGCGGCCAGCAGGGCGGCGGCCAGCAGCGCCCCGGGGGCGAGTCGCGCCAGCGTCTCCGGCGCCGGGCCGACGCCGAAGGGGAAGAGCGCCGTGACCAGCAGGAAGAACAGGCATGCAGCCAGGGTATCGGCCGGGTGGCGGGCGGCCAGCAGCAGCTCCCGCCGCAGCAGCGCGATCATGCCGGGCGTCCCAGGCGCAGCGCGCGCGCGCCGGGCAGCGGCAGCGGCACATGGGTCGCCGCCAGCACCATGCCGCCGCGGGCCCGATGCGCAGCCAGCAGCCCACCGAAACGGGCGATCGAGGCGGCATCCAGCCCGACCGAAGGCTCGTCCAGCAGCCAGAGCGGCGCCGGCGCCAGCGCCAGCCGGGCCAGCGCCAGGCGGCGCTTCTGGCCGGCCGACAGCAGCCGGGCGGGCAGCTCCGCCAGCGGCAAAAGGTCGACGGCATCAAGGGCTTCGGCGATGTCGCCGCCCCAGCGCCGGGCCCAGAAGCGCAGGTTTTCTTCCACGCTCAGGCTCGGCTTCAGCGCATCGGCATGGGCCAGGTAGCGCAGCCGCCCGGCATGGACCGCAGGATCGGTCAAGATCGGCTGGCCATCCCATGTCAAAGCCCCCTCGGCCAGCGGGATCAGCCCGGCGAGCAGACGGAGCAGCGTGGACTTGCCCGCGCCATTGGCGCCCATCAGCAGAATTGCCTCACCCGGCGAGACGGTGAAACTCAGCTCGACGAAGACGACTTGCTCTCCTCGCAGGACGGCTATGTTTTTGGCTTCCAGCACGGGCACCCTGTCCTCTCCCCTCCGATAGACCGGGGGGACGCCCTATGTATAAACGGCAGAGTTCGCAGCAAAAAGTGAGGGACCCCGGACCATGCGTATGATCGGGCAGGATAGCCTCAAGGCGCGCAAAGCGCTGACAGTGGACGGAAAGACTTATCACTATTTCAGCCTCCCCGAGGCGGCGAAGAGCATCGGCGATCTCAGCCGCCTGCCCTACAGCCTGCGGGTGCTGCTGGAGAACGTTCTCCGCTTCGAGGACGGGCGTGCCTACACGGTGAAGGACGCCGAGGCGATCGCCGAATGGGTCCAGGAAGGCCGCAGCAGCAAGGAAGTGCCGTTCCGCCCCGCGCGCATCCTGATGCAGGACTTCACCGGCGTGCCCGCGGTGGTCGACCTGGCGGCGATGCGCGACGGCATCCTCAAGCTCGGCGGCGACCCGCGCCGGGTGAACCCGCTGGTGCCCGTCGACCTGGTGATCGACCACTCGGTGATGGTCGACGTCTCCGGCAGCGCCGCCTCGCTGCAGAAGAACGTCGACATCGAGTTCGAGCGCAACGGCGAGCGCTATGAGTTCCTGCGCTGGGGCCAGGAAGCCTTCAACAACTTCCGCGTCGTGCCGCCCGGCACCGGCATCTGCCACCAGGTGAACCTGGAATACCTGGCGCAGGTGGCCTGGACCGCGACCGATGCCGGCGAGACCTTCGTCTATCCCGACAGTTGCTACGGCACCGACAGCCACACCACCATGGTGAACGGCCTGGGCGTGCTGGGCTGGGGCGTCGGCGGCATCGAGGCGGAGGCGGCCATGCTGGGCCAGCCGATCGCCATGCTGATCCCCGATGTCATCGGCTTCAAGCTGACCGGCAAGCTGCGCGAGGGCATGACCGCCACCGACCTGGTGCTGACGGTCACCCAGATGCTGCGCAAGAAGGGCGTGGTCGGCAAGTTCGTCGAATTCTACGGCCCCGGCCTGGCGGAGATGGCGCTGGCCGACCGCGCCACCATCGCCAACATGGCGCCCGAATACGGCGCGACCTGCGGCTTCTTCCCCGTCGACGACGTGACGCTGGACTATCTGCGCCTGTCCGGCCGCGAGGAGCACCGCATCAACCTGGTGCGCGAATACCTCCAGGCCCAGGGCATGTTCCGCACCGCCGACAGCCCCGACCCGGTCTTCACCGACACCCTCGAGCTCGACATGTCGACCGTCGAGCCGTCGCTGGCCGGGCCGAAGCGGCCGCAGGACCGCGTCGCCCTGTCGAACGCCGCCGTCTCCTTCGCCAAGGACCTGGCCGCCGGCACCATGGGCGTGCCCGGCGACCAGGCCGACCTGCGCGTGCCCGTCGCCGGCGCCAATTACGACCTGGGCCATGGCGACGTGGTGATCGCGGCGATCACCTCCTGCACCAACACCTCCAACCCCTATGTGCTGGTGGCCGCCGGGCTGGTGGCGAAGAAGGCGGTGGCCAAGGGGCTGACCGCGAAGCCCTGGGTGAAGACCTCGCTGGCCCCGGGCTCGCAGGTGGTGACCGAATATCTCGACAAGGCCGGGCTGACGCCGCATCTGGACGCGCTGGGCTTCCAGACCGTGGGCTATGGCTGCACCACCTGCATCGGCAATTCTGGGCCGCTGCCGGAGCCGATCGTCGACGCCATCGAGAACAACAAGCTGGTCGGCGCCTCGGTCCTGTCGGGCAACCGCAACTTCGAGGGCCGCGTCCACGCCAATGTCCGCGCCAACTACCTGGCCTCGCCGCCGCTGGTGGTGGCCTATGCGCTGGCCGGCACCATCACCCGCGACCTGACGCGGGAGCCGATCGGCAACGGCTCGGACGGCCAGCCGGTCTATCTGAAGGACATCTGGCCGACGACCAAGGAGGTGCAGGACACCGTGCACGCCGTGGTCACCCGCGAGATGTTCCAGGAGCGCTACTCGGACGTCTTCCAGGGCCCGGCGCAGTGGCAGGCGATCCGCGTCGATGCGAGCTCGGAGACCTATCGCTGGAACTCCGGCTCCACCTACGTGCAGAACCCGCCCTATTTCGAGGGCATGGAGGCCACGCCGGCGCCGATCGCCTCCTTCTCCGGCGCGCGGATCCTGGCGCGGCTGGGTGATTCGATCACCACCGACCACATCTCGCCCGCCGGCAATATCCGGGCGAAGTCGCCGGCCGGCGAGTTCCTGATGGCGCATCAGGTGCGGCCGGCGGACTTCAATGGCTACGGCTCGCGCCGCGGCAACCACGAGGTCATGATGCGCGGCACCTTCGCCAATATCCGCATCAAGAACGAGATGGTGCCGGGCATCGAGGGTGGCGTCTCCAAGCACTACCCCTCGGGCGAGGTGGCGCCGATCTACGACGTCGCCATGCAGTACAAGGCCGAGGGCGTGCCGCTGGTGATCTTCGGCGGCAAGGAATACGGCACCGGGTCGTCGCGCGACTGGGCGGCCAAGGGCACCTTCCTGCTGGGCGTCAAGGCGGTCATCGTCGAGAGCTTCGAGCGCATCCACCGCTCGAACCTGGTCGGCATGGGCGTGCTGCCGCTGGTCTTCAAGGAAGGCGAGAACCGCGAGACGCTGGGCATCACCGGCGAGGAGACCATCGCGATCGAGGGGCTGGAAGGCCTGGCGCCGCGCATGCTGCTGGACATGGTCATCACCCGCCCCGACGGCTCGGTGACCCGGACCGAGGTGCTGTGCCGCGTCGATACCGCCGACGAGGTCGAGTACTACAAGAATGGCGGCATCCTGCACTACGTGCTGCGCAGCATGGCCAAGGCCGCCTGATCCAGGCTGGCTTCCATGAGAAAGGGGACGCCCGGCGGTGCCGCGGCGTCCCTTTTTCGTGTCAGGCGGGGTGCGTGTCAGGCAGGCTCGGGCGTGGCGCTCAGTTCTCGGGGCGCTGCAGCCGCAGCTTGCCGAAGAGCGGCGCCGCCCAGGGCAGGGTCAGCAGGCCGCGGAGGGTGTTGCGGGCGGTCAGGGCGCGGCCGAAGGTCCAGCTCATGGGGGATGCTCTCGATGATCGGGGGGTCCCTCCTTCCTGGTGGGCAAGCGCATCCTGGCCCCGGGCGGTAAACAACCACTGAAAACGGCACGAGAAATTTTGATCGGCGTGACGCGGTGTCTCGGCGCGCAACTTGCGCCGATCGCTGGCATTGCCCCGTCACAGCCTGGCATCCCCCCACCCCATGCGCGCCACCCTGCTGCTCAACCCCCGCGCCGGCACGCTGCTGGACCAGCCGGACCTGCCGGCCCGGCTCGAGGCCGCGCTGCGCGCCGCAGGCTTCTTCCTCGATGTCATCGGCGCCGAGGCCGGCGAGACCCTGCCCCAGCGCCTGGACGCAGCCCTGTCGAAGGGAAATCCGGTGCTGATCGTCGGCGGCGGCGACGGCACCCTGCGCAGCGTCGCCGCCCGCCTGCAGGGCAGCGACATCGCCCTCGGCCTGCTGCCGCTGGGCACCATGAACCTGCTGGCGCGCGACCTGGGCCTGCCGCTCGACCCGCTGCAGGCCGCCGAGGCGCTGGGCCAAGCCGAGATCCGCGCCATCGACCTGGCCGAGGTCAATGGCGAGATCTTCCTGTGCCAATCCGTCGTCGGCCTGCCCAACCGCCTCGGCCTGCACCGCGAGCGGCTGCGCGGCGACGGGCGCCTGGCCGCGCGCTGGCGCATGGCGGTGGCGACGCTGCGCGCCTTCTGGCGCCACCCGCCGCTGCGCCTGGCCTGGCAGCTCGATGGCGGCCGCACCCGCCGCGCCTGGACCCGCGCCCTGTCGGTGGTCAGCAACGAATACGCCGACGCGCCGGGGCGGATGTTCCACCGCCCGCGCCTCGATGGCGGCCAGCTCAGCCTGCATGTGGCGCGGGATTTCGGCGTCTGGTGGCTGCTGCGCCTGCTGCTGGCCATGGCCGCCGGCCGCTGGCGCGCCCGCCCTGGAGGAGCCGCTGGCATGACCCTGCCCCGCCGCATCGACCATATCTCGGACCTGCATTTCGGACGGGTCGACCTCGCCGTGGCCGATGCCCTGGTCGAGACGCTGAACGCCGACCCGGCCGACCTGATCGTCATCAGCGGCGACCTGACGATGCGGGCCCGATCCCGCGAGTACAAAGCGGCCTGCCGCTTCATGGCGCAGCTGAAGGCGCCGCAGATCGTGGTGCCCGGCAACCATGACATCACCAACTACTGGCCGTGGGAGCGCTTCCTCGACCCCTTCGGCCGCTGGCACCGCTTCGTCGGCGGCGAGACCGAGCCGGTGTGGCGCGATGACCAGATGGCGGTGATCGGGCTGAATACCGTGGTCCGCGGCGGCCTGCACCTGTCCTGGGAAGAAGGCCGCGCCAAGCGCAGCCGGATGAAGCGCCTGCTGCGCCGCCTGGACGAGCTGCCCCCCGGCCTGTTCCGCATCGTCGTCGCCCACCACCCCTTCCTGGCCCCGGAAGACGCGCCCGACACGCCGCTCGCCCAGCGCGCCGCCCCCGCCCTGGAACAGCTGCAGGCCGCCGGCGTGCGGCTGATCCTGTCCGGGCACCTGCACCGCGGCTACGTCCGCCTGCACCGCGGCACCAGCCGCACCACCAGCCCCGGCGGCCAAGCCCGGCCGGAACTGCTGGTGGTCCAGGCCGGCTCCGCCATCTCCACCCGCCTGCGCGGCGAATCGAACGCCTATAACCGCATCGTCATCCAGGACAGCCACGCCCGCATCGAACCCCGCCGGTGGAACGGCTCATCCTGGGTCAGCGCGGCAGCACCCGCCTGGCCCCTCGAAGTGCTGGCAGAGCAGGCGAAGGCAGCAGAGTGAAAGTTCGGGGGAATGAATTCCCCCGAACCCCCTTCTTTTTTCTGATCACCGGCCGTTCGGGGGACCTGCGCTTTGCCGGCACCGGCATGAGGGCAGCGCGGCGGGACGCCATTTAAATAAAATGGCGCATGCCCAAAGGTCGTGCTGCGGTTTGGCCGTTTCACGTCCCGTCGCCACGTGGACATGGCAATCTGACAGAAAGAAGAAGGGGTCCAGGGGAATTCATTCCCCTGGCCTACCTCTGTGTTTCTGCTGGAATCTTCAAAGACAGCGCCAGCGGGATCGCCAGCGCGCAGAGCAACGCCATCACCCAAAACATCCCGCCCCCGAAGTTCCGGTACAGCGGCCCGCAGGCCAGCGTCATGGCGCCGGTCATCAGGCCCACGCCCAGCGCCGCGTGCAGGGACTGGGCGGTGCCGGTCTGGCTGGCGGGCACCAGGCGCAGCAGCAGGTGCATCGCCGCCAGGTGCTGGGCGCCGAAGGTGAAGGCGTGCAGCCACTGGGTCGCCACCAGCGCGGGCAGCCAGGCGGTGCAGGACAGGATGGACCAGCGCAGCACGCCGCTGCCGGCCGCCAGCAGCGCCAGGCCGCGCGGGCCGATCCGCCCGACCAGCCGGCTGCCCAGGAAGAACAGCGCCACCTCGCCCACCACGCCCTCGGCCCAGAGCAGCCCGATGGTGGAGGCCGAATGGCCGGCGGCGGCCCAGTGGATGCTGCCGAAGCCGTAATAGGCGGCGTGGCTGCTCTGGATCAGGCCGGACAGCAGCAGCAGGCGGGCGAAGCCCGGCAGCCGCAGCGTGGCGCGGAAGCCACCCGCGCCGCGGCGGGGGCCGGTGGTGGCGGGCTTCGGCAGCAGGCCGGCGGCCAGCAGGGTGGCCAGCAGCAGGCCGGCGATCAGCCAGGGCACGACGCCGAAGCCGAACTGCCCGGCCAGCCACCCGGCCAGGATGGCGGCCAGGATATAGGCCACCGACCCGCCGGCGCGGACCTGGCCGTAGTCGAAGCGGCCGTCGCGGGCGGCGGCGAGGGTCAGGGTGTCGGCCAGCGGCACCAGCGGCGCGCTGGCGGCGTTCAGCAGCAGCTGCGCCGCCAGGAAGCCCAAGAAGCCGGCCACCACCAGGAAGCCGCTGGCGGCGGCGGCGCCGACCAGCGCCATCAGCCCCAGCAGCAGCCGCGGATCGGCCAGGCGGTCGGCCCAGCGCCCCGCGGCGGGGCCGGCGACCAGCCGCACGCCGGAGCCGAGGGCCAGGGCCAGCGCGATCTGCTCGGCCGACAGCCCGCGCGCGGCCAGGAAGCTGGGCAGGAAGGGCTGCACGACGCCGATGGCGGCGAAGACGGCGCCATAGAGCGCCAGATAGGGCAAAGCGTGGATGGCCGGGGACCGCTGTGGCAGGGGCCGGCATTCTCGGCGCCCCTGGTGCGGAAAGTCCATGGGGGGCGCGGGCGAGTCGCGCCGCCCCGCGATGCTGCGCCGCGGCGGCTGCCGGTTGCAACGCGGCGTCCGAGGCGTCACTTAAGGGCGCGATGGCCCTCCGCCCTCCTTCCCCCGCCTTGGCCCATGACGCCTCGGGCATGTTTCCGGCCCGGGTCAAGGCCGTGCTTGGCCCGACCAACACCGGCAAGACGCATCTGGCGATCACCCGGATGCTGGCGCATGCCTCCGGCATCATCGGCTTCCCGCTGCGGCTGCTGGCGCGGGAGAATTACGACCGCATGGTCGCGGTGAAGGGCCCGCGCCACGTGGCGCTGATCACCGGCGAGGAGAAGATCATCCCCGCCGAGGCGAAGTGGTTCGCCTGCACGGTGGAGGCCATGCCGCTGGACCGGCGGGCGGAATTCGTCGCCGTCGACGAGATCCAGCTCTGCGCCGACCCCGATCGCGGCCATGTCTTCACCGACCGGCTGCTGCATGCCCGCGGCCTGGTCGAGACCATGTTCCTCGGCGCCGAGACCATCCGCCCGCTGCTGCAGCGGCTGGTGCCGCAGGCCGAGATCGAGACCCGGCCGCGGCTGTCGCAGCTGTCCTATGCGGGGCCGGCCAAGCTGACCCGGCTGCCGCCGCGCTCGGCCGTCGTCGCCTTCTCGGCCGGCGAGGTCTATGCCATCGCGGAGGCCATCCGCCGCCGCCGTGGCGGCTGCGCGGTGGTGATGGGGCGGCTGTCGCCCCGCACCCGCAACGCCCAGGTGGCGCTGTACCAGAACCGCGAGGTCGACTTCCTGGTGGCGACGGACGCCATCGGCATGGGGCTGAACATGGATGTGGACCATGTCGCCTTCGCCAACCTGCAGAAATTCGACGGCCACCGGCCGCGCATCCTGACGCCGCAGGAGGCTGCCCAGATCGCCGGCCGGGCCGGGCGCGGCATGCGCGACGGCACCTTCGGCGTCACCGCCGACTGCCCGCCGCTGCCCGACGAGATGGTCGGCAAGATCGAGGGCCACCAGTTCGAGGCGCTGATGACGCTGGCCTGGCGCAACGCGGCCCTCGACATGACCAGCATCGACGCGCTGCTGGACAGCCTGGGCACGGCGCCGCCTTTCGCCGGGCTGTCCAAGGGCAACGACGCCACCGACCACATCACCCTGGCCACCCTGGCCCGCGATCCGGAGGTCAGGAAGCTGGCCCAGGGCCGCGCCCGGCTGCGGCTGCTGTGGGACGCCTGCCAGATCCCGGACTTCCGCAAGCTGTCGGATGACAGCCACACGCGCTTCTGCGCCCGGGTCTTCACCCATCTGGCGAAAGAGGGCCATCTGCCCGCGGATTGGGTTGCCGGGCAGATCGCCCAATGCGCAAATACCGAGGGCGACCTCGATACGCTCATGGCGCGGCTATCGGCGATCCGCGTCTGGACCTATGTTGCCGCGCGGGCCGACTGGATGCGCGACGCCCTGCGCTTCCAGAACGACGCCCGTGCCGCCGAGGATGCGGTGAGCGATGCGCTGCACGAAAGGCTGACGGCCCGCTTCGTGGACCGGCGTGCCGCGCATCTGATCCGCCGCCTGGACGACACCGCCGAAGAGCTGCTTTCCGCCGTCACCCGCCAAGGCGAAGTGGTGGTGGAAGGTCATCCGGTTGGCCATGTGACGGGTTTCATGTTTGAACCCGATGCCGCTGCGGGTAATGGGGAGGAGCGAAAGCTTGTCCTGCGTGCCGCCCGCCGTGCCCTGCAGAGTGAGATGCCGAAGCGCGTGACTGAGATCGAAACCGCGTCCGACGACGCATTCGCCCTGACGCCCTCCCATCGGATCACCTGGAACGGTGCCGAGGTCGCCCGTCTGCGACCTGGCCCTACCCCGGACAAGCCGCTGGTGGAGCCGATCGACTCCGATTTCCTGGACGGCGCCCAGAAGGAGCGCATCCGCGCCCGGCTGGCGACCTGGCTGGAGGCCCTGATCAAGCGCGAATTCGCCGCGCTCGACACGGTCGAGGCCAAGGCGGCCGAGGATGGGACGCTGCGCGGCCCGGCCTTCCGGCTGCGGGAATATCTGGGCCTGGTGCCTGGCGGCACCGAGGGCGACGTGAACCCCGAGCTGCGGCAGAAGCTGAAGGCGATCGGCATCCGCGCCGGCCGCTTCGCGCTGTACCTGCCTGAGGTGCTGAAGCCCCGGCCGATGGCGCTGCGCGCCCAGTTCTGGGCGCTGAAGGCCGATTGCGACGTCCCCGTCGTCCCCGGTGGCGGCCTGGTCTCGGTGCCGCCCCCCGAGGGCTGGCCCGAGGGCTTCGCCGAAACCATGGGCTGGGTGACCGCCGGGCCCGTGCTGCTGCGGCTCGACGTCGCCGAGCGCGTCGCCGGCGAGCTCGGCCACCTGACCCGCCGCGCGCCCGCCATGCTGCCGCCGGATGTGGCCAGCCGGCTGGGCGTGAAGGCCGATATCCTGCCGGCGGTGCTGCAGACGCTGGGCTTCCGGCTGCTGCCGGCCGAGGCCCTCGCCGAAGACGCCTTCGGCCCGCCCGGCCCCGCCATGGTCAGCGCCCGGCGCGAGGAGCGCGGCCCGCGCTTCCGCCCCGGCGACAGGGGTGACCGCCGGCCGCAGGGCGACCGCCGCCCCGACCGCGCCCCGCGCCCGCCGCGCGACGCCGCCACCACCCCGGGCGAGCCGCTGCCCGAAGGCGCCGAGGCCGCGGCCGAGGGCGGCCCGCGCCCGGACAACCGGAACCAGGACAATCGGGGCCGCGACAACCGGGGCCGCGATGGCGCGCCGCGCGGTCCGCGCCCCGAGCGTGCCGCCGGCGAGCAGCGTCCGGCTGGTGAGCGTCCGGCCGGCGAGCGTCCTGCCGGTGACCGCAGCGGCGGCGCCCCCCGTGGTGACCGCAATGGCGATCGCAGCGGCCCGCCGCGGGGTGACCGCCGCGATGGTCCGCCGCGTGGCGACCGGCGCGACGGCCCGCCGCGCGGCGACCGCCGTGGCCGCGACGACCGCGGGCAGGAGCCGCGCTCCTTCTCCTTCGATGGTGGTGGGGCCAAGGGCAAGGGCCCGGATCCGGACAGCCCCTTCGCGGTGCTCGCCCGGCTGAAGCTGGGCAAGGACTGAGGCGGCCCCGGCCATGGCGGAAGCCGAGGACCGGGACTGGCAGCGACTCGATAAATGGCTGTGGTGCGCGCGGGTGGCCAAGACCCGCGCGGACTGCGCCCGGCTGATCGAGGCGCGCCGGCTGCGGCTGAACCGCCAGCCGGTCGACAAGGCGCATGCCAGGCTGCGGCCGGGCGACGTCATCACCCTGGCGCTGGGCGGCCGTAACGGGCCGCTGAAGGTCTGGCGGATCCTGGCCCTGGCCGAGCGCCGTGGCCCGGCGCCTGAGGCGCGGGCGCTGTACGAGGACCTCTCCGAGGGGGGTGCCACGCCGGCCCCGCCCGGGTCCGGCGACATCGAAGGCGACACCCCGGACGACACCTGACGGCGCGGGCCAAGCCTGCGGAAAAGGAGGTTGCGCGCTGCCCGGCATCGGGCCATTGCTGCGCCGCGCTTCACTGCCCGGGAAATGACCTGCCCGTCGCGCCTGAGGGATCCTGACCGTGACCTACGTCGTCGCCGAGAACTGCATTCGCTGCAAGTACATGGATTGCGTGGAAGTCTGCCCGGTGGACTGCTTCTACGTGGGCGAGAACATGCTGGTCATCCATCCGGACGAATGCATCGATTGCGGCGTGTGCGAGCCGGAATGCCCGGCCGAGGCGATCTTCCCCGACAGCGACGACAAGGCGGTCGACTGGGCCGAGCTCAACCGCACCTATTCCCAGCAATGGCCGAACATCACCCGCAAGGGCGATGCCCCGGCCGATGCCGAGGACTGGAACGGCAAGCCGGACAAGAAGCAGTATTTCGACCCCAATCCCGGCGCCGGCTGACGCTTCCCCGACCCCTGCCCTGCCAGGCTGCGCCCGGCCCTGCCTCCTCCCCTGGGGCGGGGACGGGTGACGCGCGCGGTTTTTTTTGCTAGGGTGGCGACAGGGCGAGGTTGTCCACGCTGCGGCGCGGCCCCACCCTTTCTGAAGAGTCGCGCGTCGTCAGGCCGCCGCCCGGTGCTGGATCCGGGCGAGCCACGGTGGTGCCGCCGCCGGCCAGGGTCTCACGGCCCGGGCCGTCCGGCCATTTGCTTCGCAGGAGTTGAGAGCGAATGAGGCCACCGACCGGCGTGCGATGCTTCCCCTCCGCAATGCGAGCCGGCTGCGGCCGAATCCAGATCCTCCCGCCGATCCTTTCCCTGACGATCCTTCCACCGTCATTTCCCCGGATGTCGACCTGGCATGGCTGATACCCCTTCCCCGACCCCTCCCACCGACAGCGGCGTCGCCGCCGGCCCGTCCCGCCCGGCGCCGCCGCCGAAGCCGCTCGGCAACCAAGGCAGCGAGTTCAAGGCCGGCGACCACGTCGTCTACCCGACGCATGGCGTCGGCCAGGTGCAGGGCATCGACGTCATGTCGGTGGCCGGCACGGAGCTGAAGGTGATCATCGTCACCTTCGAGGAGAACCGCATGACGCTGCGGGTTCCGCTGAACAAGGCGGCGTCCTCGGGCCTGCGCAAGCTGGCCGGCAGCAACATGATGGGCGAGGCGCTGGAGACGCTGAAGGGCCGCGCCCGCATCAAGCGGACGATGTGGTCCCGCCGCGCCCAGGAATACGAGCAGAAGATCAACAGCGGCGACCCGGTGCAGATCGCCGAGGTGGTGCGCGACCTGCACCGCAACGCCGGCCAGCCGGACCAGTCCTTCTCCGAGCGGCAGATCTATGAGCTCGCCATGGACCGCCTGGCGGCCGAGGTCGCGGCGATCGACGGCAGCGACAAGAACGCCGCGATGGTGAAGCTGCTGGAGCATCTGAAGCAGGCGTGATGCTTGCCTCAGGCGCCGGCGCCGCCATCCGGCGGCTTGGCTGCGCGGCATAGGCCGCGGCGCCCATCCGGGCGCTCAGCCGGCTTCGCCGGCTGCAAGTCCGGCACCGGACAGGCCGAGCGTATAGAAAAAACCCCGGAGGGCCGAGCCCTCCGGGGTTTCTTTTTGACCGCCGGTCGCCGATGGCGGGCATCGCCCGCCATCAACTGACAGATTAATCCTGCTGGCGGACGCCGATGAACTGCAGCAGCAGCTGGAACAGGTTGATGAAGTTCAGGTACAGGCCCAGCGCATCGAAGACGCTGCGCTTGGCGGCTTCATCGGTGCCCTCGGCATAGGCGAATTCCTGGTAGTCCGCCTTGATGCGCTGCGTGTCGTAGGCGGTCAGGCCGACGAAGACCACGACGCCGATGACGCTGATCACCAGGGCCAGCACGCCGCTGCCGATGAACATGTTCACCAGGCCGGCGATGATGATGCCGATCAGGCCCATCATCATGAAGGCGCCCAGCTTCGTCAGGTCGGCCTTGGTGGTGTAGCCGTAGAGGCTGACCGCCGCGAACATGCTGGCCGTGATGAAGAAGGTGCTGGCGATCGAGCTGCCGACATAGACGCGGAAGATGCTCGCCATGCTGGCGCCCATGGCGGCGCAGAACAGCCAGAACAGCGCCTGCACCGAGGCCTTGCTCATCCGGTTGATGCCGAAGGACAGCACCAGCACGAAGGCGAGCGGCGCGATCATGGCCGCGAAGCCCAGGATGGTCGGCTGCGTCGCGATGCCGCGCTGGGTGCGCACGACCGTGTAGAACAGGTCGGCGGCGCCGGTGTTCGCGATCAGGTAGGCGATGATGCCCGTCAACAGGAGGCCCGAGGCCATCCAGTTGTAGACGCGCAGCATGTAGGACCGCAGCCCGGCATCGACGGCGGCCGCGTCGGCCGTCGCCACGCGGCCCCAGCCGGGCGCGCCCGTCGTGTAACGATAGTCGGGACCAGAGGCCATAGCGTTCGAAACTCCTCACATCGCGGAGAATCCGCGGGTCTAGCTGTATATGGACTATCGGTAATCTGGATCAACGGCAAAGCCAAGCCAGGCCGCGTGCCCACGCAGATTCTTTTCGCCGCGTCGTCTCCCTGGGCTCCTCGTTGCCCGGTTACTCGTTGCGCAGCAAGGGGGCGGCGCGCGCCCGCAGCGCCAGCGCGGTGCCGGCATAGCCCAGCACCAGGGTCAGACCCGTGCAGCCCAGGATGGTCGCGGCCAGGGTCCCCGGCAGGAAGGTCCAGTCGGTGCGCATGACATAGCGCGCCACCGCCCAGCTGGCCGCGGTGCCGCAGGCGGCGGCGATCAGGCCCGCGGTCAGCCCGACCAGGCCGAATTCCACCATCCAGGCGCGGCGGATCTGGCCACGGCTGGCGCCGATCACCTTCAGCACCACGGCGTCGCGGATGCGGCGGCGCTGGCCGGCCGCCATGGCGCCCGCCAGCACCAGCCCGCCGGCGACCAGGGTCAGGCCGGAGACCGCCGACAGCGCCACGCCCAGCCGCTCCAGCAGCCCGGTCACCGCCTGCAGCGCGTCGCGCACCCGGATGCCGGAGACATTGGGGAAGGCGTCGGTGATGGCGCGCAGCACCGCCGAGTCGCGCGCCGCGTCGCCGCGGACCGTCGCGATGTGGGTGTGCGGCGCCGCCTCCAGCAGCCCCGGCGAGGCGACGAGGACGAAGTTCAGCCCCAGCCCCTGCCATTCGATCTGCCGCAGGTTGGCGATGCGGAAGTCGAGGTCGCGGCCCAGCACGTTCAGCTGCACGGTGTCGCCGACGGCGACCCCCCAGCCCTCGGCCAGCCGGGCGTCGAGCGAGAGCAGCGGCGGGCCGCGGTAATCGGCCGGCCACCATTCGCCGCCGACGATGCGGGTGCCCTCGGGGGGCGTCGCCGCATAGGTCAGGCCGCGATCGCCGCGCAGCGCCCAGCGGCTGTCCTCGGTGACCTGCATCTGCTCGACGGGCACGCCCATCACCGCGGTGATGCGGGCGCGCAGCGAGGGCACGCGCTTGACCTCGGTGACGCCGGGCAGGCTGGCGGCCAGCGCGTCGAAGCGCGCCGCCTGGTCGGACTGGATGTCGATGAAATAGAAGTTGGGCGCGGCGCCCGGCAGCTGCTGGCTCAGCTGGTGGCGCAGATTGCCCTCGATCATGGCGACCGCCGACAGGGTGGTCAGGCCGATGCCCAGCGCCACCAGCAGCAGCGCGGTCGGCGCGCCGGGGCGGTGCAGATTGGCCAGGCCCAGCCGCCAGGCCGGGTTGCCGGTGCCCTTCATGCGGCGGGCCAGGCGCATCAGCAGCGTCGCACCCAGGCGGAACAGCAGCAGGGTCGCGCCAGCCGCGGCGCAGAAGCCGGCGGCGAAGCCCGGCTGGTCGGCGCTGCCGATCACCAGGGCGACGAGGGCCACCACCGCCAGCGCGTTGATCGCCAGCAGCTTCAGCCGCGGCCGCACCGCCACCCGCTGCACCGTGTCGCGGAACAGCGCCGCACCCGGGATCTCGCGGGCCCGGGCCAGCGGCCACAGCGCGAAGGCCAGCGCGGTCAGCGCGCCGTAAAGCGCCGCCTCGGCCAGCGGCGCGGGGTAGATGCCCAGCTGCGGCGGCACCGGCAGGGCGTCGGCGAAGGCCTGGGCGCCCAGCAGGGTCAGCCCCTGCCCCGCCACCAGCCCGAGCAGGATGCCCACCGCCGACAGCGCCGCCACCTGGATCAGATAGGTCAGGAAAATGACCCGCGACGGCGCGCCCAGGCAGCGCAGGGTCGCGATGGTGCGGGCCCGCTGGTCGAGCCAGGCGCGCACGCCGGTGGCGACGCCGATGCCGCCGACCAGCAGCGCGGTCAGCCCGGCGAGCGTCAGGAAGGAGGCGGCACGGTCGAGGAAGCGGTTGACCCCAGGGGCGGCCTCGCCGGCGGCGCGGATGCGCCAGCCGCCATCATCCTGGCTGGCGGCGCGCAGCTCGCGGATGAAGGTCTGGACCGACACGCCCGGCGGCAGGCCGATGCGGTACTCGTAATGGATCAGGCTGCCGGGCTGCACCAGGCCGGTGCGCGCCAGGTCGGCCATCGGGATCATGGCGCGGGGGCCGAGGATGGCGGGGCTCGCCACCTTGTCGGGCTCCGAGCGGATCAGCCCGGCCAGGCGGAAGCTGGCCTCGCCCAGCCGCAGCCGGTCGCCGGGCGACAGCGCCAGCCGCTCGGCCACCAGCGGCTCCAGCGCGACGTCGCCGGCGGCGAGCGCTTGTCCAGCCGGCAGCGGCGGGTCGAGCTCCAGCGCGCCGTAGATCGGGTATTGCCCGTCGACCACCTTGAGCTCGACCAGGCTGCGCTCGCCGGAGGGCGCCACGGCCATGGCGCGCATCTCGACCACCGAGGACAGCCTGGCGCCGCGGGCGCGGATCCAGTCCTGCGTCGCCGGCGGCATCGGCAGGGAGGCGATGCGCACCGCGACGTCGCCGCCCAGGATCCGCGCGCCATCGGCGGCCAGCCCCGCCTCGGTCGCCGCCCGCAGCGTGCCGACGGCGGCGATGGCCGCCACCCCCAGCGCCAGGCAGGCGAGGACGATGCGCAGGCCCTTGATGCCGCCGCGCAGCTCGCGGCGGGCGAAGCGGGCGCCGAGCAGGATGCTGCTGGCGTATCCCGTGCCGCTCACGCGGTTTCGTCCGAGACCAGCAGCCCGTCGGCCATGCGCAGCCGCCGGCTGCAGCGGGCCGCCAGCAGCGGGTCATGGGTGATCAGCAGCAGGGTGGTGCCGAGCTCGTCGCGCAGGCCGAACAGCAGGTCCATCACCGATTGCCCGGTGGCGCCGTCCAGGTTGCCGGTGGGCTCGTCGGCCAGCAGCAGGCTGGGCTCGCCGACCACGGCGCGGGCCAGGGCCACGCGCTGCTGCTCGCCGCCCGACAGCTGGCCCGGGTAATGGTCCAGCCGGTGGCCGAGGCCGACCCGGCGCAGCGCCAGCCGGGCGCGGTCGAAGGCGTCGCGGCGGCCGGCGAATTCCAGCGGCACCGCGACATTCTCCAGCGCCGACATGGTCGGGATCAGGTGGAAGGCCTGGAAGACGATGCCCAGGTGGTCGCGGCGGAACCGCGCCAGAGCATCCTCGCTGAGCGCCGCCAGGTCGTGGCCGGCCACGCTGAGCGCGCCGCCGGTGGCCCGCTCCAGCCCCGCCAGCAGCATGAGGAGCGACGTCTTGCCCGAGCCGGAGGGGCCGACCAGGCCGACCGCCTCGCCCCGTTTCACATCCAGATCGAGACCGCGGAGGATGTTGACCTCCCCCCCCGCCGCCGCCACCTTGAGGGTCAGATCGCGCGCCACGATCAGGCGCGGGTCGCTACCCGCCCCATTCCGGGGCGTCGTCGCGGGGGAGAGGATGGCGTCTGGTACGTCCGGCATGACCCGCAGATATGGCCGCCACGCCGCAGTGCGAAGGGCATTTCTGGGCCTGGGATTGTTTCTTTCTGTCTCAGCCGTCACCTGGCAGGGCTCCGCGGTTGCCGCGGACCCACCGATCCGGGTGCTGATGCTGGGCGATTCGATCACCGCCGGCTATGGCCTGGCCAAGCCCGAAGCGCTGCCGGCGCAGCTCGAGGCTGTTCTGAAGGCCGCCGGGCTGGCGGTGACCGTCATCGAGGCGGGCGTCTCCGGCGACACCACGGCGGGCGGCAAGTCGCGGCTGGAATGGGCGCTGGCCGACAAGCCGCAGGCGGTGGTGGTGGCGCTGGGCGGCAATGACGGGCTGCGCGGCCTGGCCCCTGCCGAATCCTACGCCAATCTGGCCGATATCCTGGCGCGGCTGAAGGCACGCGGCCTGCCGGTGCTGCTGGCGGGGATGCTGGCGCCGCCCAATCTGGGCGCCGATTACGGCCGTGATTTCTCGGAGACATTTCGCCGCCTGGCCTTGGAAAATCCGGGCATGGTCTTTTATCCCTTCCTGCTGGAAGGGGTCGCCGGCGACCCGGCGCTGAACCAGCCCGACCGGATCCACCCCAACCCGGCCGGCGCCCGGGAAGTGGCACGCCGCATGCTTCCCGCCCTGCGGGAGCTGTTGTCCAAGGTGCAGGGAGGTTGAGCCACCATGCCACGCCTGTTCGTCGCCCTGGCCTTGCCCGATCCCTTGCGGGAGCAACTGGCGGATCTCGCCGGCGGCATTCCCGGCGCCCGCTGGGTCGCGCCTGAGAACTACCACCTGACCCTGCGCTTCATCGGCGAGATCGAGGGCTGGCAGGCCGACGAGGTCGACGAGGCGCTCTCGGCCATCCGCGCCAAGCCTTTCGACCTGTCGCTGGCCGGGCTCGACATTTTCGAGAAGGCCGGGCGGATCACCTCGCTGCACGTCAGGGTGGAGCGCAGCGACCGGCTGCTGCACCTGCAGTCCAAGGTGGAGACGGCGCTGCAGCGGGCCCGGCTGCCGCCCGAGCGGCGCCGCTTCGCCCCGCATGTGACCCTGGCGCGGACCGAGCGCGCCGCCCCGGAGAAGCTGATCAGCTTCGTCCAGGCGCATAACCTGTTCCGCCCGGAGCCGGTGCCGATCGACCATTTCTCCCTGTTCTCCTCCCGGCTGGGCAAGGAGCAGGCGCATTACGAGGCCGAGGTCGACTACCCCCTGGCGCGGCCGCCGGTCGATGCCGAGGGCCTCTCCGCCCGCGCCGCCGGGTCCTGAGGCGCCGCCGCCGGACCGGATGCCCGCTTTCCACCCGGCGCATCCTGGTCTAGGCCATCGGCCGTGATGCGGCGATTTTCCTGGCGTCCCCTGCTGCTGCGTGTTGTCGCGCTGACGCTGCTCGTGCTCAGCGTCGCGGCGCCGGCGCATTGCCTGCGCGGCGCCCGGCCGGCCAGCGTCGAGGAGAGTTGGGCGCAGCTCGGCATCGCCATGCCGATCTGCACGCCGGACGGCCTGCGGATGGCTTCCGGCATGGCTTCCGGCGACGACCAGGCCCCGCCTGGCCATGACGGCGCCGGGCATGACGAGCCCGGCTTCTGCGCCGTCGCCCAGGCCCTGCCGCAATCCCGCCTGCCCGAGCCGCCCGCCCTGCCGCTGCCACGCTGGCAGCTGGCCGATGCGACCGGGATCCGCGCCGGGCCGGCAGCGCCGCTGCTGGCGATCAGCACCACCCCCTTCGTCGCGCGCGGCCCGCCTTTGCCCGTCTGAGTCCGGTTCCGCTGTTACGTTTCTTATTCTTCCTGGCCGCGCGGCGCCTGCCCGCGGCCCTTCCAGGACGTCCAGACCATGGCCATCACCCGCCGCCCGCTGCTCGCTGTCCTCGCCGCCGCCGTCCTCCTGCCGCTGCTGCCGCGCCGCGCCGCCGCCCATAGCTACACCGCCGGCGACATCGCCATCGGCCATCCCTGGAGCCGCGCCGCCCCGCCGCGCGGCACCGGCGCCGGCTTCATGACGCTGAAGAACACCGGCAGCGCGCCGGACCGCCTGGTCGCCGCCCGCGCCGCCATCGCCCGCACCGTGGAAATTCACACCCATCTCCGCGAGGGCGACGTGATGCGCATGCGCCAGGTCGAGGGCGGCGTCGAGATCGCCCCCGGCGCCGAGGTCGCCTTCACCCCCGGCAGCTTCCACCTGATGCTGATCGGGCTGACGGAGGCCCTGGTGCAGGGCCAGCGCGTCCCCGTCACCCTGGTCTTCGCCCGCGGCGGCGAGGTCACCGTGGAGCTCGCCGTGGAATCGGCCGGCTACCGCCCCTCGGGCAGCCCGGCCGGCGGCCACAACCACTAAGGCGTCCTGCCCGGCGGCGGCTCGCCGCCGGGTTGCCGACCGCCGCGTATTTACCTGTGATTTTCATTCTGGCGCCAGCATGATCCACGGCCGCAGCTCCCGGGGGAGGCGGTCGCCATGTTGGCCAACAATCCGCGCATCTTCATCTTCAAGGAGCTGCTGGACGAGGTCTATCTGCTGCTCGACCACGTCTCGCGGCAGAACAACCAGTCGCTGGCGGCGCTGACCGCCGAGGACCCCGGCAAGCCGCAGCTGGTCGTCCCCGGCGACGCCAACGCGGCCACCCTGCAGGCCATCCTGACCCATGTCGCCATGCTGCGCCTGCCGCCGCAGGGCAATGAGGAGCGCCAGGCCGAGGATGCCGCCTTCCTGCTGATGCTGCGCGACCGGCTGAGCAGCATGGTCGCCCCGGCCAACGGGCTGAGCATCGCCTTCACCACCATGACGGTCGGCTTCATGCGGCTGCCGCATCGCTGGCGCCGCCGCCGCGCCCCGCTGGTGCCGGGCTTTTCCCTGCGCCGCGACATGGCCAGCCGCGCCTATCCGACGCTCGCCCGCCCGGCCCAGGCCACCAGCAGCTTCATCACCCTGCTGATCCTGGGGCTGCTGCTGCTGGGCATGATGATCGTCGGCCTGTCGGGCGCCGCCACCTATGGCCGGTCCCTGCTGCAGCAGCTGGCCGAGGCCAACCGCGCCCAGGCCACCGCCCAGCAGATGATCGAGGCCGCCCAGCCGCCCGACACCGGCGGCCCGCGCGCCCCCCCGGCCCCGGCGCCGATGGCCATGGCCATCGGCGCCGGGGCCGGG
>NZ_CACSJM010000094.1 GCF_902706185.1 Roseomonas sp. 18066
CGCCTCGCCCGCCTGCACCTCTGCCGGCACGCCCGCCTGCATATCTGCCGGCACGCCCGCCTGCAGCCGCGCCGTCCAGCCGGCGCCCTCGGCCAGCCTGGGCCCGATCCTGGCCGGGCAGGGCCAGGGCGGCCCGCGCGAGGTGCTGGCGCGGATGCTGCCGCGGCTGGCCGAGGGCGCCGGCTGGACGGCGCGGCTGCAGGCGGGCGTGCCGGCAGATATGCAGGCGGGCGTGCCGGCAGAGGTGCAGGCGGGCGAGGCGGACCAGGCCGCGGCGCTGCTGCTGGTGCCGGGCGCAGGCTGAGCCGCGCCGGCAGGCCACCGCGCTTTACGCTTTCTTCGGCACAGCGCCCCCAGGTTGCGGATGACGCCATCCGATGAAGCCTGCCGGGGAATGCCGTGGACGACCTTCTCGCCGACTTCCTGACCGAGACGAATGAAGGGCTGGCGGCGCTCGACGTGGCGCTGCTGAAGCTGGAGAAGGCGCCGGACGACCGGCCGACGCTGTCGGAGATCTTCCGCAACGTCCACACCATCAAGGGCACCTGCGGCTTCCTCGGCCTGTCGCGGCTGGAGAAGGTGGCGCATGCGGCCGAGAACGTGCTGGGCCGCTACCGCGAGGGCACGCTGCGGGTGACGCCGGAGGGGATCACGCTGATCCTCTCGGCGCTGGACTGCCTGAAGAGCATCGTCGCCGGGCTGGAGGCGACCGGCAGCGAGCCGGGCGGCGACGACACCGCGCTGATCGCCCGGCTGGACGCGGCCTGGCGCGGCGAATCGGCCTCGGTCGCCGCGCCGGTCGCCGCGGCGCCGGACAGCTCGCCCGAGGCCTCCGCCGCCGCGGCCGAGGCCGCCTTCGACGCGCTGCTGAACGAGCCGCCCGCCGCCGCGCCGCCGCCCGCCGCCGCGGCGGCGAAGGAGGAGGCCGAGCCCGCCCCGGTGGCCGCGGCCAGCGCTGCGCCGCCCGCGGCGGGGGGCGGCACCGCGGCCCCGGCGGCCGCCGCCGGCGCCCCGGCCGCGCCGCCGCAGACCATCCGCGTCGCGGTCGACGTGCTGGAAGACCTGATGACCCTGGTCAGCGAGCTGGTGCTGACCCGCAACCAGCTGCTGCAGCTGGTGCGCGCCCGCAGCGACGCGGCGCTGACCGTGCCGCTGCAGCGGCTGTCGCACATCACCTCGGAGCTGCAGGAGGGGGTGATGAAGACCCGCATGCAGCCGATCGGCAACGCCTGGCAGAAGCTGCCGCGCATCGTCCGCGACCTGGCCAACGAGCTGGGCAAGAAGATCGAGCTGGTGATGAAGGGCGCCGAGACCGAGCTGGACCGCCAGGTGCTGGAGCTGATCAAGGACCCGCTGACGCATATGGTGCGCAACAGCGGCGACCATGGGCTGGAGAATCCGGAGCAGCGCCGCGCCGCGGGCAAGCCGGAGACCGGCCGGGTGCTGCTGAACGCCTATCACGAGGGCGGCCACATCATCATCGAGATCGGCGATGACGGCCGCGGCCTGTCGGTCGAGAAGATCAAGGCCAAGGTGCTGAGCCAGGGGCTGACCACCGAGGCCGAGCTCGCCGGCATGAGCGAGCGGGAGGTGCAGCACTTCATCTTCCGCGCCGGCTTCTCCACCGCCGCCGCCGTCACCTCGGTCTCCGGCCGCGGCGTCGGCATGGATGTGGTGAAGACCAATGTCGAGAAGATCGGCGGCACCATCGACCTGCGCTCGATCGAGGGCAAGGGCACGACCTTCTTCATCAAGATCCCGCTGACCCTGGCCATCGTCTCGGCGCTGATCGTGGAAGCCGGCGGCGAGCGCTTCGCCATCCCGCAGATCGGCGTGGTCGAGCTGGTGCGCGCCGGCGGCAGCGGCGAGGGCGCGCAGATCGAGCGGATCCATGCCACGCCGGTGATGCGGCTGCGCGAGCGGCTGCTGCCGCTGGTCTCGCTGTCGCATCTGCTGCAGCTGGAGGCGGCGGCCGAGGAGAAGGCCAGCGAGCAGGGCTTCGTCGTCGTCACCCAGGTCGGCGCCAATGTCTTCGGCATCATCGTCGACAAGGTCTTCGACACCGAGGAGATCGTGGTCAAGCCGGTGGCGCCGATCCTGCGCCATGTGACGATGTTCAGCGGCAACACCATCCTTGGCGATGGCAGCGTCATCATGATCCTCGACCCCAACGGCATCGCGCGGGCCACCGGCGTCGGCGCCGACGGGCCGAGCGAGGATGCGGCGCGCGGGCCGGAAGGCCTGCGCGGCCAGCGCTCGACCGAGCGCACGGCGCTGCTGCTGTTCCGCGCCGGCGACGACACGCCGAAGGCGGTGCCGCTCGGCCTGGTGGCGCGGCTGGAGGACCTGCCGGTCGAGAGCATCGAGCATTCCGGCGGCAAGACCCTGGTGCAGTATCGCGGCAAGCTGATGCCGCTGGTGCCGATGTCGGGCAGCTGGATGCCGCCGGAGCCCGGGCGGCGCCAGGCGGTGCTGGTCTTCAACGACCGCGACCGCGCCATGGGGCTGATGGTCGACAGCATCCTCGACGTGGTCGAGGCGCATCTGCTGATCGAGGGGCCGGGCGAGATGCCGGGCTTCCTGGGCAGCGCGGTGATCGGCGGCAAGGTGACCGACGTGATGGATTGCGCCTGGTGGCTGCGCCAGGCCGGCGACGACTGGTTCCGCCCGCCCAGCATGACGCGCGCCGCGCGCCGCCTGCTGCTGGTGGAGGACAGCGCCTTCTTCCGCCACCTGCTGGTGCCCGGCCTGACCGCCTGCGGCTACGAGGTGGTGGCCGTCGACACCGGCAACCAGGCGCTGCAGCTGCGCGAGCAGGGCTCGATGTTCGACATCATCGTCTCCGACATCGAGATGCCGGACCTGGACGGCATCGGCCTGGCGCGGGCCGTGCGCGGCGAAGGGCCGTGGCAGACGCTGCCGATGATCGCGCTGTCCGGCCGGGTCGAGCCGGAGCAGGTGCGCCACGCCATGGCCGCCGGCTTCACCGACTATGTCGGAAAATCCGACCGCGACGCGCTGCTGGCGGCGCTGCAGCAGCATCTGCCGGCGCCGGCCATGGCCTGAGCCCCGGACCGCGGGGCCGCGGCAGAGACGCCTGACGAGAAGAAGGAGAAGCCAGTGCAGAGCGACATGCAGCCAGGTGGCGCGGCGCGGCCGGGATCGGGCGCCGGCAGCGGCAATGCGGGGAGCGCGGCGGCGGCCATGGCGGCGCGCGCCGTGGGGCTGGGCGACAGCGCCGCGGAAATGTTCCTGACGCTGACGGTGGCGGGCCAGCTCTGCGGCGTGCCGGTGCTGGCGGTGCGCGACATCCTGGCCTCGCAATCGATCACCCGGGTGCCGCTGGCGCCGCGCGAGGTGGCGGGCAGCCTCAACCTGCGCGGCCGCATCGTCACCGCCATCGACCTGCGCCGGCGCCTGGGCCTGCCGGAGCGCAGCGCCAAGGCCGGCCCGCCGATGAGCGTCGTCGTCGAGCAGGCGGGCGAGCTCTACAGCCTGCTGTCCGACGCGGTGGGGGAGGTGGTGCCGCTGCCCGGCGACGGCTTCGCCGGCAATCCGCCGACCCTGGACCCGGTCTGGCGCGAGGTCTCGCGCGGGGTGCACCGCCAGGACGACCGGCTGCTGATCGTGCTCGATGTCGATCGCATCCTGGCGATCGGGTGAAGGAGGGATGGTGATGGAGGCCGCGCAGACCTGCCTGGTGGTCGATGACAGCCGCGTGGTGCGCAAGGCGGCGCGCCGCATCCTGGAGCGCCATGCCTTCCAGGTCAGCGAGGCGGAGGACGGGCAGCAGGCGCTGGAGGCCTGCCGCGCCAGCCTGCCGAAGCTGGTGCTGCTGGACTGGAACATGCCGGTGATGGACGGGCTGGAATTCCTCAAGGCGGCGCGCGCCGAATTCGGCGCGGAGGAGCCGGTGATCATGCTCTGCACCACCGAGAGCGAGTTCGACCGCATCGTCACCGCGCTCGGCGCCGGGGCGCAGGAATACATCATGAAGCCTTTCGACGACGCGATCCTGACCGGCAAGCTGGTGCAGCTGGGCCTGGTCGCCGAGGAAGCCGAGCCGTGACCCTGCCGCTGCCGGGCCGGGCCGCCCCCGCCGCGGCCGGGGCCACCGGCGCGGCGGGGGCGACGACGCTGGGTCCCCCGCCGGGCGCCTCGCCCATCGGCGCGCCCGTCGCCGCCGCGCTGTCGCCGGCCGGGCCGCTGGTGCGCGTCATGCTGTGCGACGACAGCGCCACCGTCCGCGCCGCCTATGCCCGGCTGCTGGAAAGCGACCCGGCGATCCAGGTGATCGGCCGCGCCGGCGACGGCCAGCAGGCGCTGGAGGCGATCCAGGCCATGCCCTCGGCCGCGCGGCCGCAGGTGCTGCTGCTGGACCTGGAGATGCCGGTGATGGACGGCATCACCGCCCTGCCGCTGCTGCTGAAGCTGCAGCCGGGGCTGGCGGTGATCGTGGCCAGCGCCATGACCGAGCACGGCGCCAGCAGCGCCATGGCCGCGCTGCGTGTCGGCGCGGTGGATTACGTGCCCAAGCCCAGCGCGGCTGGTGGCGGGATGAACGACGCCGCTTTCCGCGCCGACCTGCTGGCCAAGGTGAAGGGCTGGGCGCGGATGCGCGCGGCGCCAAGGCCGCTGCCCGCGCTGCCCGCGCTGCCCGCGCTGCCGCCGCGCCCGGCCCTGGCACGCCCGGCGGCGCCGGCCGCCCTGCCGCTGTCGGCGGCGCCGGTGGCCCTGCCGCTGGCGGCATCGGTGGCCATGCTGCCCGCGCTGCCAGTCACGCCCCTGGCGACGCCCCCGGTGGTGGTGGCGCCCTTGGCGCCGGCGCGTGGGCTGCCGGGCGCCGGCGGGCCACCGCCCGGCGCGGCGCCGCCGGCCCCGCTGCTGGCGCCGGCCCTGGCCCTGGCGCCGCGCCCCGCCGGGCCGGCGCGGCGGCCGCGCATCCTGGCCATCGGCTCCTCCACCGGTGGGCCGCAGGCGTTGGCCGCCTTCGTCCGCCGCTTGGCCGCGCCGCTGCCGGTGCCGATCGTCGTGGTGCAGCACATGCCGGCGGGCTTCACCGCCATGCTGGCCGACCATCTGTCGCGCCTGGGCGGCCCGTCGGCGGCGGAGGCGGTCGACAAGGAAACGCTGCAGCCAGGCCGGCTCTATGTCGCGCCCGGCGACCGGCACCTGCTGGTGGACAGCGCGGCGGGCGGGCTGGTGGCGCGGCTGACCACCGACCCGCCGGAGAATTTCTGCCGCCCGGCGGTCGACCCGATGCTGCGCAGCGTGGTCGCCGCCTGCGAGGGGCGGGTGCTGGCGGTGATCCTGACCGGCATGGGCCAGGACGGGCTGCTGGGCTGCAAGGCGGTGGCGGCGGCGGGCGGCACCGTCTTCGCCCAGGACGAGGCCTCGAGCGTCGTCTGGGGCATGCCGGGGGCGGTGGCCAAGGCGGGCCTCGCCCAGGCGCTGCTGCCGCCCGAGCAGCTGGCGGAGAAGGTCTTGGCGCAATTCGGCGCGGCGGGGCTCACCGCCGGAGGAATGGCATGAACGCGGATAGCTTCGCCTCGATCGCGGCGCTGGTGAAGGCGCGCTCCGGCATCGTGCTGACGCCGGACAAGGAATACATGCTGGACACCCGGCTGGCGCCCATCCTGAAGCAGGAGGGGATCGTCAACATGGACGCCCTGGCCATCCGCCTGCGCGATGCCCGGGCCGAGGCGCTGGCGCGCACGGTGACCGAGGCGCTGACCACCAACGAGAGCAGCTTCTTCCGCGACGGCAAGCCGTTCGACCACCTGAAGCGGCTGCTGCCGAAGCTGCAGGCGGCGCGGCCGCCGGGGCACCGGCTGCGCATCTGGTCGGCCGCCTGCTCCACCGGGCAGGAGGCCTATTCGATCGCCATGGTCCTGCGCGAGCTGGGCATCAGGGAGGCCGAGATCTTCGGCACCGACCTGTCGCGGGAGGTGGTGGACCGCGCCCGCGACGGCGTCTTCACCCAGTTCGAGGTGCAGCGCGGATTGCCGGTGCAGATGCTGGTCAAGTATTTCCGGCAGGAGAGCGGCAAGTGGCGGGTGGCGCCGGAGCTGCGCGGCATGGCCCGCTTCGAGGAGCGCAACCTGCTGGGCGACCACAAGGCGCTGGGGCGGTTCGACGTGGTCTTCTGCCGCAACGTGCTGATCTATTTCGACCCGCCGACCAAGGGCAAGGTGATGAACGCGCTGGCGGCGCAGCTGGCGCCGGACGGGGTGCTCTATCTCGGCGGCGCCGAGACAGTGCTGGGCCTGACCGAGCGGCTGGTGCCCGTCACCGGCGAGCGCGGCGCCTATGCCCTGGCGGAGAACCGCAGCCTGTTGTGAGGCGACCGCCCCACCCTGGCGCGGGCCAGGGTGGGGGGACGGGCCTCAGGCGGCGACCTGGGGCTGCTTCGGCGAGGCCGGCGGCGGCATCTCGGCCACCGGGAAGCGGGCGCCCAGGTTGGCCGGGTCGCGCAGCACATAGCCGCGGCCCCAGACCGTGCCGATCAGGTCGCCAGCCCCGGCCTGGGCCAGCTTCTTGCGCAGCTTGCAGATGAAGACATCGATGATCTTGGCTTCAGGCTCGTCGATGCCGCCATAGAGGTGGTTGAGAAACACCTCCTTGGTCAGGACCAGGCCCTTGCGGAGCGTCAGCAGCTCCAGGATGGCGTATTCCTTGCCGGTCAGGTGGACTTCCCGCTCGGCCACGCGGACATCGCGGGAGCCGAGGTTCAGCGTCAGCGGCCCGACCGACAGGGTCGGCTGGCTGAAGCCCTTGGCGCGGCGGATGATGGCCTGCAGCCGCGCCATCAGCTCCTGCTGGTCGAAGGGCTTGGTGATGAAGTCGTCGGCGCCCATGCCGAAGGCCTTCACCTTCGCCTGCGGCCGCGACAGGCCCGACAGCACCAGCACCGGGGTTTCCACCCGGTTGCCGCGCAGCCGGCGCACCACCTCATACCCCTCCATATCCGGCAGCATGATGTCGAGGATGATGATGTCGTAATCGTAGAGGCCGGCGAGCTCGAGCGCTTCTTCGCCCGTGCCGGCGGTGTCGGCGATCATCGAGGATGCCTTCAGCATCATCGAAATGCCGCGCGCGGTGGTGAGATCGTCTTCAACCAGAAGTACGCGCATCCCTGGGTTCCTCACAATCTGGACGTGCATTTCGTACCACCTATGCGCGAAGTCAGGAAAGGTTTTTCGCTTTTGAAACGTATTAAGAATGGAGACATTGTTTAAAAAAAAGAGAAACAAGGTGTCCGAAACCCGGAAAGACACGCCGGGTTTCTGCGATATTTTTGAGATTTCAAGGTTTTGGCGAGGTTTCGCCGACACGCAGCCCGGGCCACAACCGCAAGGCGAGCCAGCCTCCCGAAAGGCCCCCGGTAGCCGGGGCCGCGCATCCAGGCATACTGGCGGCACAACCGAAACGGGAGAACGCCGGATGCAGCTACCCAGGACCCCTTCCATGCGGCTCGAGGGGCGCCGCGCCTTGGTCACCGGCGCCGGCCGCGGCATCGGCCTGGCCGCCGCCGCGGCGCTGGCCGAGGCCGGCGCGCATGTGGCGCTGGCCGCCCGCGGCACCGCCGAGATCGAGGCGGCGGCGGCCGCCATCCGCGAGGCCGGCGGCAGCGCCGAGACCCTGCCGCTGGATGCCAGCGACCCCCAGGCGGTGGCCGGGGCGCTGGCCACCCGCCCGCCCTTCGACATCCTGGTCAACAATGCCGGCACCAACCGCCCGGCGCCTTTCCTCGAGGTCGCGCCCGAGGATTACGACGCCGTCATGGCGTTGAATGTCCGCGGCGCCTTCTTCATCGCCCAGGCGGTGGCGCGGCGGCTGGTGGCGGCGGGGCAGGGCGGCTCGATCATCCAGCTGTCGTCGCAGATGGGTCATGTCGGCGGGCCGCGGCGCAGCGTCTATTGCGCCAGCAAGCACGCGATGGAGGGCATGACCAAGGCCATGGCGATCGAGCTCGGCCCGCACCGCATCCGCGTCAACACCCTGTGCCCGACCTTCATCGAGACGCCGCTGACCCGCCCCTTCTTCGAGGATGCGGCCTTCCGCGACTGGGTGCTGGGCAAGATCAAGCTGGGCCGCGTCGGCCAGGTCGAGGACCTGATGGGGGCGGTGGTCTTCCTGGCCTCGGACGCGTCCGCGCTGATGACCGGCAGCGCACTGATGGTCGATGGGGGCTGGACCGCGGAATAACCCGCGGGCCTTTCCCGGACCGTGATTGCATACGGATGCAAAAGCCCTTGCATCCGTATGCAGACGGGCGCAGCCTCGCGCCACCCAGGAGGAGAAACGCCATGATCCGCTATCTGAAGAAGGGTGCCGAGGCGGCCGAGACCGCCGAATACGACCGCAAGGTCCGCCAGACCGTCGAAGGGCTGCTGGCCGATGTCGAGGCCCGCGGCGACACCGCCGTCCGCGAATTGTCGGAAAAGTTCGACAAGTGGTCGCCGGAGAGCTTCCGCCTGTCCGCCGCGCAGATCCAGGAGCTGGTCGACAGCCTGCCGGCCCAGGTGATCGAGGACATCAAGTTCGCCCAGGCGCAGATCCGCCGCTTCGCCGAGGTGCAGCGCGCCTCGATGCAGGATGTCGAGGTCGAGACCCTGCCGGGCGTGACGCTGGGCCACAAGCACATCCCCGTCGAGAGCGTCGGCTGCTACATCCCCGGCGGCCGCTATCCGATGGTGGCCAGCGCGCATATGTCGGTGCTCACCGCCAAGGTCGCCGGCGTGCCGCGGGTCATCGCCTGCACCCCGCCGCTGAACGGCGTGGCCCCGGCGGCCACCGTCGCCGCCATGTTCCTGGCCGGCGCCGACGAGATCTATCTGCTGGGCGGCATCCAGGCGGTCGCCGCCATGGCGATCGGCACCGAGACCATCAAGCCGGTCGACATGCTGGTCGGCCCCGGCAATGCCTTCGTGGCCGAAGCCAAGCGCCAGCTCTATGGCCGCGTCGGCATCGACCTTTTCGCCGGCCCCACCGAGACGCTGATCATCGCCGACGACACCTCCGACGTGGAGATCTGCGCCACCGACCTGCTGGGCCAGGCCGAGCACGGCCCGACCTCGCCGGCCGTCCTGCTGACCACCTCGAAGAAGATCGCCGAGGGCATCGAGGCAGAGATCCAGCGCCAGCTGAAGACGCTGCCGACGGCGGACGTCGCCTCGGTCGCCTGGCGCGACCATGGCCAGGTCATTCTCTGCGACACCGACGAGGAGCTGCTTCAGGTCGCCGACGACATCGCCTCCGAGCATGTCCAGGTGATGACCCGCGACCCGCGCTGGTTCCGCGACCGGATGCGCAACTACGGCGCGCTGTTCCTGGGCGCCGAGACCAATGTGGCCTATGGGGACAAGGTGATCGGCACCAACCATACGCTCCCCACCAAGAAGGCCGCCCGCTACACCGGCGGGCTCTGGGTCGGCAAGTTCATCAAGACCTGCACCTGGCAGGAGGTGAAGCCCGAGGCCAGCGCCATGGTCGGCGAATACTGCTCGCGGCTCTGCGCCATCGAGAATTTCGCCGGGCACCAGGCCCAGGCGGATATCCGCGTCCGCCGCTATGGCGGCAAGAACGCCTGAGATGGCGACGGGGGGCGCCGTGACGGCGCGCCAATTGGCGCGGCAGCTCGGCGTCTCCCAGTCGATGGTCAGCCGCGCCTTCGACCCGGCCACCTCGGTCGCGCCGGCGATGCGGGCGCGGATCCTCGAGGCGGCGGCGGCGCTGGGCTACCGACCGAACGGTATCGCCGCCGCGCTCACCCGCCGCCGCAGCCGCATCGTCGGCCTGGTGATGGGCGAGCTGCAGAACCCCTTCTACCCGGCGGTGCTGGAGCAGATGACGCTGGCGCTGCAGGCCGCCGGCTTCGAGGCGCTGCTGCTGACCGTGCCGCCGGGCCAGCAGGCCGATGCCTGCCTGCCGCGGCTGCGGCAATACCAGGTGGATGCGGTGGTCCTCACCTCGGCCAGCCTGTCTTCCGCCGGCGCCACGCATTGGCTGGGCGACGGGCGGGCGGCGGTGCTGTTCAACCGCACCGCCTCCGGCGCCACGCCGCTGGACAGCGTCGCCTGCGACAATGCCGCCGGCGCGCGGCTCGCCGCCGAGGCGCTGCTCGATGCCGGGCGGCGCGAGCTGGTCTTCGTCGCCGGCCGCCCCGACACCTCCACCAGCCAGGAACGCGAGCGCGGATTTCTGTCGGCCTTCGCCGCGCGGGGGTTAAGGGCGCCCAGGCGCATCGCGGCCGGCGACTTTTCCTATGAAGCCGGGCATCGCGCGGCGCTGCAGGCCGGGAATGCCGACGGCATCTTCTTCGCCAACGACATCCTGGCGCTCGGCGGCATGGATGCGCTGCGCCACGCGGCCGGGCGGCGGGTGCCGCAGGATGTCGCGGTGATGGGCTTCGACGACATCCCGATGGCAGGCTGGCCGGGCTATTCCCTGACCACCCTGCGCCAGCCGGTGGCCGCGATGATCGAGGCCACCATCGAGATCCTGCAGGCGCGGCTGGAAGGCGACCGCCAGCCGGCCCGCGCGCTGCGGCTGCCGGCGGCGCTGGTGCCGCGCGGCAGCTTTCTGCCCGCCGCCTAGAAGCTGCCGAGCGTGCTGCCCAGCGCGATCACCACGATCAGCGCGCAGACCGGGATCGCCAGGTTGACCACGAAGATATCGCCATAGGACGACCGGTGGGTCAGCCCGGTGATGGTCAGCAGCGAGATCACCGCGCCATTGTGCGGCAGCGAGTCGAAGCCGCCGGAGGAGATGGCGGCGATGCGGTGCAGCAGCTCCGGGCTGATGCCCAGCGCATTGGCGCGTTCCAGATAGGTCGCCCCCAGCGTGTCGAGGGCGATCGACAGCCCGCCCGAGGCCGAGCCGGTGATCCCCGCCAGCGCGTTGACCGCGATGGCCAGCGAGATGGTCGGCGTGTCGGGGGCGATGCCGACGACGACGTCGCGCAGCACGACGAAGGCGGCGAGCGAGGCGATCACCGCGCCATAGCCGACCTCGCTCGCCGTGTTGAAGATCGGCAGCAGCGAGCCCATCGTGCCCTCGTTCAGCGTCTTCTGCGCGTCGCGCAGATAGCGCCGCTGCAGCAGCAGCACGGTCAGGATGGCGCCGAGCAGCGCCACGATCAGCGCCCAGGTGCCGATCACCGTGGCCGGCGCGACATCGCCATAGAGCTGCTGCGACAGGTAGCCGAGATCCATCCGCGGGAAGACGATCAGCGAGAAGATCGCGTTCAGGCCGATGACGACGCCGATCGGCAGCAAGGCGAGGGCGAAGCCCGGGCGCTCGCCTTCCTCGAATTGCGGCAGGTTCTCCTGGTGGTCGCCATAGCCTTCGCCGGCCGCCTTGGCCCTGCGGGCGCGCGCCTGCAGCCAGGCCAGGCCGCCGAACAGCATGATGCAGCCGGCGATCAGGCCGAGGCCGGGGGCGGCGAAGGTGGTGGTGCCGAAATAGCGCGTCGGGATGGCGTTCTGGATCGCCGGCGTCCCGGGGAAGGCGGTCATGGTGAAGGTGAAGGAGCCGAGCGCGATGGCCCCCGCGATCAACCGCTTCGGCACATCGGCCTGGCGGAACAGCGCCGCCGCGATCGGGAAGATCGCGAAAGCCACGACGAACAGCGAGACGCCGCCGAAGGTCAGCACGCCGCAGGCCAGCGTCACCGCGGTGATGGCATGGCCGGCGCCCAGGCGGCGGATGATGGTCTGGGCGATGGTGGTGGAGGCGCCGCTATCGGCCATCAGCTTGCCGAAGATGGCGCCCAGCATGAAGATCGGGAAGAACAGCACGACATAGCGGCCGAGGCTGGTCATGAAGACCTGGGTATAGGTCGCCAGCAGCGGCCCGCCCTGGGCCAGCAGCACCGCCAGCGCCGCCATCAGCGGCGCCAGGATCAGCACGTTCATGCCGCGATAGGCGAAATACATCAGCCCGGCGAGCGAGAGGATGATGGCGATCGTGCCAAGCATGGCTTTCTCTCCTGGTTGTCGGGGGTAGCGCCACGGCGCCGGGCCCGATCGAGGGCCCGGCAAACCGGAAAACGAATTAGCGGGGCTGGGTGCGCAGATGCGCGACCAGCGCCATCAGCCGGCGGTTGCGCCAGTCGCCGCGCGCCTGCAGCTGGTCGGCCGGCAGAACGCTGCGGCGCTCGGCCTCGGCCTGCTCGATGGCGTTGGCCGACCATGGCTGCGGGTCGCGCCGCGATTCCGCCACGCGGTGGTAGAGCGGGGCCAGGCGCGCCGAATAATCGGCGATGCCGCCCGGGGCGTTCAGGTCGATGGTCTCGAAGGGCCCCATGAAGGCCCAGCGCAGCCCGAGCCCCTCGGAGACGGTGCGGTCGATGTCGGCGGCGCTGGCCAGCCCGGCCTCGTAGAGCGCCCAGGCCTCGTTCAGCAGCGCGCCCTGCAGGCGGTTGAGGATGAAGCCCTCGATCTCGCCCTTCACCTCGATCGGCGCCTGGCCCCATTCTTCCATCGCCGCGCGCAGCACCGGGATGATGGCCGGATCGGTCCAGGGGGCGGGCACCAGCTCGACCAGGGGGACCAGGTGCGGCGGGTTGACCGGATGGGCGACCAGGAAGCGGGCGCGCTGCGCCAGCCCCTCGGTGAAGGCCGAGGCCGGGATGCCGGAGGAGGAGGAGCCGACGATGGCGTCCGCCCGCATCGCCGCGGCGATCTGGGCGCAGGCCTCCTGCTTCACCTCGACCCGCTCGAGCACCGATTCCTGGATGTAGTCGGCCTCGGCCACGGCCTCCGCCAGGCTGTGGCACAGGGTGATGCGGGCCAGGATCGGCGCCACGTCGTCGACCAGCCCGGCGCCGCGCATATCGGCCAGCATGCTGGCCAGCCGGTCGAGCGCCTGGGCGCGGATCGCCTCGCTGGCGTCGTAGAGCCGGACGGTCGCGCCGCCGCGGGCGAAGACCACCGCCCAGCCGGAGCCGACCAGCCCGGCGCCGACCACGGCCACGTTTCTCAGTGCAGTTGGCATGCCTGTTCCTCCTCGGTTCTTGTCGTTGTCGCCGTGCTGCCGCGGGCCACCAGCCGGCCGGGCAGGCGGGTCAGGCCGGGCGGCGGCGGCGCGATGCCGGCCAGCACCGGGGCCAGCCAGTCCAGCGCCGCCGCCAGCATGGCGTCCAGCGGCTGGCGCCAGGTGGTCAGGTCGTGCGAGGGCCAGGCCGCCGGCGGGATGTCGTCGAAGCCGGCGACCAGCAGGTCGCCGGGCACGCGCAGGCCCAAGACGTGGCGCGCCGCCTCCAGCGCGCCGATCGCCAGGATGTCGCTGGCGCAGAGCAGCGCGTCGGGCGGCTGCCCGCCCTGCAGCAGGGCCAGCGCCGCGGCATGCCCCGCCTCGTAGCTGAAGGCCCCGGCCGGATGCTCGCGGGGAAGAATCCCCCGCTCGGCGCAGACTGCCAGAAAGCCGGCGCGGCGCTCGGACTGGGTGGAGCTGTCGGCCAGGCCGCCGATGAAGGCCGGGCGGCGGGCGCCCTGGTCCAGCAGGTGGCGGGTCAGCGCCGCGGCGCCCTCGGCATTGTCGCAGACGATGGCCGCCGCCGCCGCGCCGGGGAAGCGGTTCAGGTAGAGCAGCGGCGTGCCGGCGGCGGCGCAGGCCTCGGCGCCGGCGCTGCTCAGGGTGGTGGCCAGGATCAGCACGCATTCCGGCCGATAGGACAGCAGCAGCCGCAGCGCCGCCGCCTCGCCACCACCTGTCCCACCGCCGCCGGTGACCAGCATCATGTTGCAGCCGGCCTGCTGCAGCGCCTCGCTGAGGCGGGCCAGCACGTCGGGGTAGAAGGGGTTGTGCAGGTCGGAGGCGACGACGCCGACGATGCGGGTGCGGCGGGTGATCATGCCGCGGGCCAGGGCATTGGGCTGGTAGCCCAGCGCGGCGGCGCGCTTCAGCACCAGGGCCCGGGTCTCGGCGGCGATCGCCGCGCCCTCGTGGAAGGCGCGGGCGACGGTGGCCACCGACATGCCCAGCTCGCGCGCCAGGTCCTTGATGGTGATGCGGGAGGCGGGCCTATCCGGCATCGCCCCCCCTCGCGTCGTGACGCATGGACATTCCCCTCCGAGGCGGACCCTGTGCCGGGCCTCTGCCGTGGAGTGAGAACGTTCTCGGAGTGGCCGCCGCTGTCAATGCAAGGCGGCTGACGTCTCCGTGAGGGGAGGGGCGTCGCCGCCCCTCCGCCGGGTCAGCAGCCGGGGTTGCGCAGCGCCGTGGCGGTCGGCGCCGGCGCCGCGGCCACCACCGCGCGGCCGTCGCGCAGGCTGACCTGCCCGGCGGCCATCCAGGCCAGCGCCGCCGGGTACAGGCGGTGCTCCTCGGCCAGGACGCGGGCGGCCAGCGTCGCCTCGTCGTCGCCGGCCAGCACCGGCACCGCGGCCTGGGCCAGGATCGGGCCTTCGTCGACGCCGGGCGTCACCAGGTGGACGCTGCAGCCATGCAGCCGCACGCCCGCGGCCAGCGCCCGGGCATGGGTGTCGAGCCCGGGGAAGGCCGGCAGCAGCGAGGGGTGGATGTTGAGCATCCGCCCTTCCCAGGCGCCGGTGAAGCCCTCGGTCAGCACGCGCATGAAGCCGGCCAGCGCGATCAGCGTCACCCCGTGGCGGGCGAGCTCGGCCGACATCGCCGCCTCGAAGGCCGCGCGGTCCTTCCCGAAGGGGCGGGATTCCACCACCGCGGTCGGGATGCCGGCCTCCGCCGCGCGGGCCAGGCCCGCCGCATCGGCGCGGTTGGCCAGGACCAGCACGATTTCCGCCGGGTAGGCCGGGTCAGCGGCGGCGGCGAGCAGCGCCGCCATGTTGCTGCCCCGCCCGCTGATCAGGATGGCGGTGCGGGCCCGCAGGCTCATGCCGCCGGCCAGCGCGGCGTCAGGTTGTCGATGCGCACCTCGGCGGCCGCGCCCTCGGCGCCCGCCTCGATATGGCCGAGGTTGAAGACGGTCTCGCCATGCTGGGCCAGCAGGGCGGTGGCGGCCTCGACATCCTCGGGCTTCACCACGACGCACATGCCGATGCCGCAGTTGAAGACGCGCAGCATTTCTTCCGGCACGACGTTGCCGGCGCTCGCCAGCCAGGCGAAGACCGGGGGCAGGGTCCAGGCCTGGGCGTCCAGCACCGCGACGGTGCCCTTGGGCAGCACGCGCGGCAGGTTGCCGGGCAGGCCGCCGCCGGTGATGTGGGCGGCGGCCTTGACCAGCCCGGCGCGGTGGGCGGCGAGCACCGACTTCACATAGATGCGGGTCGGCGCCAGCAGCGCCTGGCCGATGGTCTGGCCAGCCTGATCCCCGGTGGCGAAGGGGGCCGGGGTGGCGACGCCCTGGTTGGTCGCGGCCAGGATGCGGCGGACCAGCGAGAAGCCGTTGGAATGGACGCCCGAGGCGGCCAGGCCCAGCACCACGTCGCCGGCGCCGACATCGGGCTTCGGCAGCAGGCCGTCGCGCTCGGCGGCACCGACCGAGAAGCCGGCCAGGTCGTAGTCGTCCTTGGCGTACATGCCCGGCATCTCGGCGGTCTCGCCGCCGACGAGGGCGCAGCCGGCCTGGCGGCAGCCCTCGGCGATGCCGGCGACGACGGCGCGGGCCTGCTCCAGCTGCAGCTTGCCGGTGGCGAAATAGTCGAGGAAGAACAGCGGCTCGGCGCCCTGCACCACCAGGTCGTTGACGCACATGGCAACCAGGTCGATGCCCACCGCGTCATGCATGTCGCTGTCGATGGCAAGCCGCAGCTTGGTGCCGACGCCGTCCGTCGAGGAGACGAGGACAGGGTCGGTGTAGCCGGCCGCCTTCAGGTCGAACAGCGCGCCGAAGCCGCCCAGCGACCCCATGGTCCCGGCGCGGTCCGTGGCGCGCGCCAGCGGCTTGATGGCATCCACGAGGGCGTCGCCGGTTTCGATGTCAACGCCGGCGTCGCGGTAGGTCAGACTGGTCATCAGGGGGCCCGATCGGCTATGCGCAAAAGGCCCGGAAGGAGTGAATTCGCTATGCCGGGCTTCCAAGGGGGCGGAATGCAACATTTTCGGCGTCTGGCCGCAACCTTTGTCATGGGGGGTCTGCTCTGCGGAGCCGCCCTGCCAGGGGTGTCTTTCGCCCAGAGCACCGCCGGCGGCATGGCCTCCAGCGTCGCGGAAGCGCCCGCCGACGCCTATACCCAGCGCGGCGTGCCGGCCGCGGCGACGGCCGAGAACGCGGTGATCGCCCGCACCCGGGCGATCGCCCAGGCGCAGCGCACCGCCTATGAACGGATGGCCGAAAGCCTGGGCCTGCCGCGCGGCCTGTCCGATTCCCAGATCGATTCCATGGTCTCCTCGATCATCGTCGAGGAGGAGCGCAGCACCCGCAGCGGCTATTCCGGCCGGCTCACGGTGAATTTCAACCCGGGCCGCGCCGGGGGCCCCGGCCGCGCCTCGGCCCATGCCGCCAGCGGCTTCGGCGGCGGCTCGGGGGGCTCGGGCAGCCTGGTGCCGCCGGGTGCCTCGACGGGTGCTTCGACGGGCGACGCCGCGGCGCCGGTGATGCCGGCGGCCCTCAGCCTGCCGGCCGCCGGCTATATCGAGGCGCAGACCCGCTTCGGCGGCCTGCGCGACTGGCTCGACCTGCGGCGCCGCCTGCTGGCCAATCCGGAGATCGCCTCGATCGATATCCTGGCCATCGCGGTGGACGGGGCGCGCCTCCGCCTCGGCCTGCGCCACACGCCGGAGCTGGCGATGCAGGCGCTGCCGGCGGCCGGCATCACCCTGCAGCCACCGGCGCCGGTCGCGGCCACGCCCGTGGCCAGCCCGGCCGGGCTGGCGCCGCCGGTGCGCTACGGCGCCCCGCCTGCCGCGGCGCCCGCCGCCGCCGGCACGGGTCCTTGGCAAATCGGCCTTGCCGGCCGGGTCTGACCCGCCCAGGCCCGATCCCGCCGCGCCGGCCGGCCCGCCCGGCGCGGCCGGCGGCCCGCCGCCCGCCCTGTATCCGCCCGCCGGGCATCCAGCGGTCGTGCATCCGGCGGTCGTGCATCCGAATGCCGGCGCCTTCACCCTGCCGAACCTGATCACCCTGGCGCGGCTCTGCGCGGTGCCGACCAATATCTGGCTGATCATCCATGGCCGGCTGGACCTGTCCTGCATCGTCTTCCTGGCGGCGGGCATCTCGGACGCGATCGATGGCTGGCTGGCGCGGCGCCAGGGCAGCCAGTCGCGGCTGGGCGCCTTCCTCGACCCGCTGGCCGACAAGGCGCTGCTGATCTCGACCTATGTGGCGCTGGCCTGGGCCGGGATGCTGCCCGACTGGCTGGCCATCATGGTGGTGTTCCGCGACCTGCTGATCATCGGCGGCGTCACCCTGCTCAGCCTGCTCGGCGCGCCGCCGCGCATCCAGCCCCTCCGCATCTCGAAGGCCAATACCGTGGCGCAGATCGCCCTCGCTGCCCTCGCCCTCCTGCTGCAAGGTTTCTTTCCGGATCCCGGCTCGGTGGCCGGGATGGTCTTTCAGGGCATGGTGCTGCTGGTCGCGGCCACCACGCTGCTGTCCGGCCTCGCCTACCTGGCACCCTGGCTGGGGCTGCGGCCCGGGTCCTGGCCGGGGTCCTGGCTGTGAAGGCGGCGCCGCCGCTGGCCCTGGTGCTGGGGCTGACGGCGGCGGCGCTGTTCCTGCTGTGGCTGTTCTCGGCGATCCTGACGCCCTTCGTCCTGGCGCTGTGCATCGCCTATTTCCTCGACCCGCTGGCGACGCGCCTGGCGCGGCTCGGCCTGCCGCGCGGGCTGGGCGCGCTGATGCTGGTGGCCGGGCTGATGGCGCTGGCGCTGCTGGCGCTGCTGCTGCTCTACCCGCTGATCATCGCCCAGGTCGGCACCCTGCTGGCGCGGCTGCCGAGCTATGCCACCGGCATCGCGGCGGCCATCCAGGAGGGCCTGGCCGGGCTCGAGGAAAGCTTCGGGCCGGACGTCCTCGACACCCGGCTGCGCGACCTGGCGGTCAGCCAGATCGGCGCCATCCTGGCCTTCCTCGGCACCGCTGCCACCCGGCTGATCGGCGGCGGCTACGCGCTGTTCTCGGTCTTCACCCTGGTGGTGGTGACGCCGGTGGTGGCCTTCTACCTGCTGCGCGACTGGCCGCGCATCATGATGCGGCTGGAAAGCTGGCTGCCGCGCCGCTCGGCCGGCACGCTGCGGACCCTGGCGCGCGACACCGACCGGGTGCTCTCGGCCTGGCTGCGCGGGCAATTGCTGTGCTGCGCCCTGCTCGCCGCCTACTACGCCATCGGCCTGTCGGCGGTGGGGCTGGAGCTCGGGCTGATGGTCGGCATCGCCTCCGGCCTGCTGTCCTTCATCCCCTATGTCGGCTCGATGACCGGGCTGGCCACCGCGCTGCTGCTGGCCATGGGGCAGTTCGGCACCTTCAACGGGGTCGGGCTGGTGCTGGCCATCTTCGTCACCGGCCAGATCGTCGAGGGCTATATCATCTACCCCCGCCTGCTCGGCGACCGGGTCGAGCTGCATGCCGTCTGGGTCATCTTCGCGCTCTTCGCCGGCGGCGTGGCCTTCGGCTTCCTCGGCGTGCTGCTGGCCGTGCCGATGGCGGCGGCGCTGGGCGTGCTGGCGCGCTACTGGCTGCGGCGGTATCTGGAGAGCCCGCTCTACCTCGATCCCCCCCGCACCGGACTCTGAAGCCTGCCGGCCCCGCGACCATGCTCCTCCTGACCCCCCCCATCCGCCAGCTGGCGCTGCCGCTCGACCTGCCGGTGCTCTACCGCGGCGAGCTGCTGTCCGACCCCTCCAATGCCGAGGCGCATGCCTGGCTGGCCCGCATCGATGGCTGGCCGGTCGGCCGCCTGGCGCTGTTCGGGCCGGAGGGCGTGGGCAAGTCGCATCTGCTGCGGCTGACCGCGGCGCGGCAGGGCTGGCGCCTGCTGGAGGGCCCGGCGCTGCGCGGCGTGCCGGAGCCGGCGCCGACCGTGCTGGACGACGCCGATTGCGTCGCCGAGGAAGCCGCCCTGTTCCACCTGATCAATGCCTGCGCGGCGCAGCGCCTGCCGCTGCTGCTGGCCGGCCGCAGCGCCCCCGCCCGCTGGCCGGTGACCCTGCCGGACCTGGCCAGCCGGCTGCGGGCGACGGCCGCCGTCGGCATCGCCGAGCCCTCCGACCGGCTGCTGGCCACCCTGCTGGCCCGGCAATTCGCCGAGCGCCAGCTGCGCGTGCCGGAGGCGGTGCAGGACTGGCTGCTGGCCCGCCTGCCGCGCGAGGCCGGCGCCATCGCCGCCGCCGCCGCCCGGCTGGACCGCGCGGCGCTGGCCGCCGGCGGCGCCGTGACCCGGGCCCTGGCCCGCGCGGCGCTGGCCGACTGGCCGGGCTTCGAGCCGCTTGATGACGTTTCCATGGAAACTGTCGCCAGTCCCTCGCTGTCGGCGCCGCCCTTGCTGTAGGCTGCCGGCATGGACGCCGCCGACGCCAAGCAGCACGCCCCTGCTGCCGCCCCCCTGCCTGCCGTCTCCAGCGAGACGGCGGCCCCCGCGCCCATGGCGCCGAACGCCCCCGAGCGTTTCATCAACCGCGAGCTGTCCTGGCTGGACTTCAACGCGCGGGTGCTGGAGGAGGCGGCCAACGCCAACCACCCGCTGCTGGAGCGGCTGCGCTTCGTCGCCATCTCCGCCTCCAACCTGGACGAGTTCTACTCGGTCCGCGTCGCCGGGCTGGTCGGGCAGGAACGGGCGGGCATCACCCCCTCCTCGCCGGACGGGCTGACCCCGGGGCAGCAGCTCTCGGCGATCCATGCCCGCGCCGCGGCGCTGACCGAGGAGCAGCAGTCCAGCTGGCGCGACCTGCGCCGCAAGCTGGGCGAGGCCGGCATCGCCGTCAGCCCGGTCGAGGAGCTGACCGCGGCCGACCGCAGCTGGCTGGAGACCTGGTTTCTCGAGCGCGTCTTCCCGGTGCTGACGCCGCTGGCCGTCGACCCGGCGCATCCCTTCCCCTTCATCAGCAACCTGGCGCTGTGCATGGTGCTGAAGCTGGTGCGCGAGGAAGATGGCGGCACCATGCGCGCCCTGCTGCCGCTGCCCAGCCAGATCGAGCGCTTCATCCGCCTGCCGCCGGCCGAGGATGCGCCGCAGATCACCCCCGGCACCGGCCCGATCCGCTTCGTGCTGCTGGAAGACCTGATCACCCTCTGCCTGCCGCGGCTGTTCCCCGGCTACATCAATGTCGAGCAGGGCCTGTTCCGGCTGATCCGCGACACCGATGTCGAGTTCGAGGAGGAGGCGGAAGACCTGGTCCGCTCCTATGAGAGCGCGCTGAAGCGCCGCCGCCGCGGCCGCGCCATCCAGCTGACCGTCGATGCCCGCATGGCCCCCGACCTGGTCGATTTCGTGGTCGAGGAGCTCGACGCGCCGCGTGCCGAGATCTTCGTGGCCGACGGGCTGCTCGGCATGGCCGACCTGAAGCAGCTGATCGTCGATGACCGCCCCGACCTGCTGTTCACCCCCTACACGCCGCGCTTCCCGGAGCGGATCCTGGATTTCGGCGGCGACTGCTTCGCCGCCATCCGCGCCAAGGACATCCTGGTCCACCACCCTTACGAATCCTTCGACGTGGTGGTGCAGTTCCTGCGCCAGGCGGTGCGCGACCCGAGCGTGGTCGCCATCAAGCAGACGCTGTACCGCACGAGCCGCGACAGCCCGATCGCCCGCGCCCTGATCGAGGCGGCCGAGGCCGGCAAGTCGGTCACCGCCATGGTCGAGCTGAAGGCCCGCTTCGACGAGGAGCGCAACATCGCGCTGGCCCGCGAGCTGGAGGCCGCCGGCGTCCAGGTGGTCTATGGCTTCGTCGACCTGAAGACCCACGCCAAGATGTCGCTGGTGGTGCGGCGCGAGGGCGGATCGCTTCGCAGCTACGCCCATTTCGGCACCGGCAACTACCACCCGATCACCGCGCGCATCTACACCGACCTCAGCTTCTTCACCGCCGACCCGGCGCTGACCCGCGACGCGCAGAAGCTGTTCAACTACATGACCGGCTATGCCCGGCCCGAGACCATGGAGCGGCTGGCCTTCTCGCCGCTGACCATCCGCCCGGCGATCCTCGGCCTGATCGAGCAGGAGATCGCCTATGCCCGCGAGGGCAAGGCCGCCGGCATCTGGCTGAAGATGAACTCCCTGGTCGACGAGCAGCTGATCGACGCCCTCTATCGCGCCAGCGAAGCCGGGGTGAAGGTCGACTGCGTCATCCGCGGCATCTGCCGCCTGCGCCCGGGCGTGCCGGGCCTGTCCAGCAACATCCGGGTGAAGTCGATCGTCGGCCGCTTCCTGGAACATTCCCGCGTGCTGGTCTTCGGCAACGGCCACCGCCTGCCGTCGCGCCGCGCCCGGGTCTTCATCAGCAGCGCCGACTGGATGGCGCGCAACATGGACTGGCGCGTCGAGACCATGCTGCCGGTGGAGAACCCCACCGTGCATGCCCAGATCCTCGACCAGATCATGGCGGTGAACCTGAAGGACACCGCCCAGTCCTGGCAGCTGCAGCCCGACGGCGCCTGGCGCCGCCTGGCCCCGGGCGCGCATCCGGTCTCGGCGCATGAATATTTCATGACAAACCCGTCGCTCTCGGGCCGCGGCAGCGCCCTGCAACACGTCCAGGCCCGCGCCGCCCGCCGCCGCCAGGACCGGGTCACCCAGGATTGAAGCCGTGGCGGCGGGGAGATTTCCGCTCCCCGCCGCCATCGATCCTCAACTTCCGCCGGGATATCATCGTGAAGCGGCCGTCAGGTGCGGCGCCGCGCCAGCCTCGCTGCGCTGCAGCGCCGGGGTCGGAACTCGGCACGACCGGTGCTATGTCGGCCTTCGATCCGCCATGCCTGCCGAGGAATCCCCTGCTTGGACCGTCCTGACAGCCCCGTCGTCGCCGATGCCCAGGCCGAGCAGGGGCCCGCGCCCCGCGCCGGCATCGTCGACCTCGGCTCCAACTCGGTCCGCCTGGTCATCTATGAAGGGCGCGGCCGCAACCCGCTGGCCATCTTCAACGAGAAGGCGGTGCTGGGCCTCGGCCGCGGCCTGCAGACCACCGGCCGGCTGAACGAGGAGGCGGTGCCGCAGGCGCTGATGGTGCTCGAGCGCTACCACGCCGTCGCCCGCGCCATGAACGCCGCGCCGCTGGAGGTGCTGGCCACCGCTGCGGTGCGCGACGCCAGCAACGGCCCGGCCTTCGCCGCGGCGCTCGCCGAGCGCATGCCGGGCGTCCCCATCCGCATCCTCGACGGCGACGAGGAAGCCGCCTTCTCCGCCGACGGCGTTCTGCTGGGCTTCCCCCAGGCCGACGGCATCCTGGGCGACCTCGGCGGCGGCTCGCTGGAGCTGGTCGAGCTGACCCAGGGCCGCGCCGGCGCCTCCGCCTCGCTGCAGATCGGCGCCATCCGCCTGGCCGACCGCGCCAACAACGATATCGGCCGCGCCCGCGGCATCGCCGAGGCGGAGCTGGGCAAGCTGCCCTGGCTGGCCCATGGCAAGGACCGCGACCTGTACCTGGTCGGCGGCGCCTGGCGGGCGCTGGCCAAGATCCACATCGCCCAGACCGCCTATCCGCTGTCGATCGTCCACCACTACGTGCTGCGCCGGGAGGAAGCCCGCGACCTCTGCGGCGTGGTGATGGCCGCGACCCGCCGCACGCTGGAGCGGCTGCCCGGCGCGCCGTCGAAGCGCCTGCAGGACCTGCCCTTCGCCGCGGCGGTGCTGCGCCGCCTGCTGCGCGCCACCGGCGCCCGCCGCGTCGTCTTCAGCGCCAACGGGCTGCGCGAGGGCTGGTACGCCCGGCTGCTGACCCCCGAGGTGCGCCGCGAGGACCCGCTGCTGGCTGCCGGCCGCGAGATGGCCGGCCGCTACGGCCGCGACAACGAGCTGCCCGACGCCCTGTCGGCCTGGACCGCGCCGCTGTTCCCGACCGAGCAGCCCTCGGCCCTGGCGCTGCGCCAGGCGGCCTGCTGGCTGTCCGATATCGGCAGCCACGACCACCCGGACTACCGCGCCGAGCAATCCTTCCTGCGCGTCCTCCGCCAGCCCGGCATCGGCCTCGACCACCATGAGCGCGCCTTCCTGGCCCTGGCCGTGGCGCTGCGCTACGAGCCGGAGCTCGACGCGCCCTGGCTGGCCGCGGCGCGCGTGCTGCTGGACGCCCCCGCTTTGCGCCGGGCCGAGGTGCTCGGCGCCGCGCTGCGCCTGGCCTACACCCTGTCGGGCGGCACGCCCGAGCTGCTGCGCAGCACCGCCCTGGTCATGCAGCAGGACCGCCTGGTGCTGCGCCTGGTCGAAGGCGGCGGCACCTTCGCCGGCGACAGCGTGCAACGCCGGGTGGAGGCGCTGGCCGCCACGCTGGGTCTTCTCGCCGTCGTGGAAATCGAAGCGGGCTGACAGAGAAGACAGGGAAAAGGTTGGGGGAATGAATTCCACCAAACCCCCATCTTTTTTCTGATCGCCTGCCGTGGCGTGACCAGCCCCTTACCTGCAACCACACCAGGGCATCACGGCGGGACGCCAATTTCATACAAAAACAGCGCGACCTTGAAGGTCGCGCTGTTGCTGGGCCGTGGCGCGTCCTGTCGCCACGTGGACATGGCAATCTGACAGAAAAAAGAAGGGGTCCAGGGGAATTCATTCCCCTGGCCTGCCCCCTGTCTTCCCTGATCGTCTCTTAGCTTTCGATCAGCTTCACTTTCCGCCCTTCGACTCCGAGGGCGAGTCGGCCGCCCTTCAGCGCCAGGGCGGCCTGGCCGAACACCTGGCGGCGCCAGCCGTGCAGGGCCGGCACCTGGGGTTCGCTTTCCGTCGCCAGGCGTTCCAGCTCGTCGCTGCTGGCGATCAGCCGCGGGGCGACGTGGTGCTCCTCGGCCTTGGCGGCCAGCAGCACTTTCAGCAGCGCGATCAGCGCCGGCGAGGCGGGCGGGCCCTGGCGGCTTTCCTTCGGCGCCTCGGGCAGGGCGGCGTCGGGCAGCTCCTTGGCCGCGGCGAGGGCGGCGATGAGCCCCGCGCCGGTCTTGCCGTCGGCAAATCCCTTGCTGATGCCGCGGGCGCGGGCCAGGTCGTTGGCCGTGGTCGGCCCGGTCGCCGCGATCTCCATCAGCGTCTCGTCACGGACCAGGCGCTGGCGGGGGATGTTGACGCGCTGGGCCTCGCGCTCGCGCCAGGCGGCGATGGCGCGGACGGCGGCCAGGAAGCGGCGGTTGCTGGAGCGCGGCTTCAGCCGTTCCCAGGCGGTCTCCGGGTCCTGGCGATAGGTCGCCGGGTCGGTCAGCTCCGCCATTTCCTCGGCCACCCAGGACAGGCGGCCTTCCTCGGTCAGCCGGTCGACCAGCGCGGTGTAGACCCGGCGCAGGTGGGTGACATCGGCCGCGGCATAGGCGATCTGCGCCGCCGACAGCGGGCGGGCCGCCCAGTCGGAGAAGCGGTGCGCCTTGTCGATCGAGGCATTGGCCAGGCCGCGCACCAGGCTGTCATAGCTGGCCTGGTCGCCGAAGCCGGCCACCATGGCGGCGATCTGGGTGTCGAACAGCGGCTTCGGCGGGGCGCCGAAGCGCAGGATGCAGATTTCCACGTCCTGCCGGGCGGCGTGGAACACTTTCGTGACCGCGGTATCCGCCAGCAATTCGCCCAGCGGCGCCAGGTCGAGCCCTTCGGCCTGGGCATCGATGACGGCGACTTCGTTCTCGCCGGCGAGCTGCACGACGCAGAGCTCGGGCCAATAGGTCCTTTCCCGCATGAATTCTGTATCGACCGTGACGAAGGCTTCGGTGCGCAGCCGCGCACAGAGCTCTGAAAGCGCCTCGGAGGTGGTGATCAGGACGGGGTCGGGGTCCTGGGCCTGGTTACGTCGGCTCATGGCATCCATGCTTCTAGCGAAGCTGGGCGATCCCGCAAAGTCCAGGGGGGCAGGGGAAAACCGCGAAGCGTCGCGAAACTGGCCGATCGGGGCTTGCGAAGCGGGTGGGCAG
>NZ_CACSJM010000095.1 GCF_902706185.1 Roseomonas sp. 18066
GCCCCCATCGCTGCCACCCCCGGCCGTTCCGCCGACCGGGTGCATGAGCAGGTCAAGGCCATGGCCGTCACCTACCGGCTGCGGCCGGAGGAGCGGGTCAACGAGGTCGAGCTCGCCCGGGCGCTGGGCGTCAGCCGCACCCCGCTGCGCGAGGCGCTGAACCGCCTGGCCGCCGAGGGCTTCCTCATCGCGACCGCCAACCGCGGCTACACCGTCCGGCCGTTGGACCCAAAGCGCGTGCTCACCCTCTACGAGTATCGCGCCATGCTGGAGGTCGGCGCCCTGCGCCTGGCCGCCGAGCGCGCGACCGACGCTGAGCTCGCCGCCCTGGAGACCTTCGCCGAGCGCAGCCGCGACGAGCCCGACGACGACGTCCAGGCGCTGCGCCTGCTGGCGCTGGACGAGCAGTTCCACGAGCGGCTGGCGCAGCTGTCGGACAATGAGGAGATGGTGCGCTCGCTGCGTTCCCTGAACGAGCGTGTCCGCTTCATCCGCTGGATCGACATGCGCAAGGGCCGCCGCCCGACGACGCAGCAGGAGCACCTGCAGATCGTCCGCCACCTGCGCGCCCGCGACGCCGAGGCCGCGGCCCGGCTGATGACCCGCCACATCACCCGCCGCCTGGAAGAGATCAGCGAGATGATCCGGGCCGGCTTCGCCGAAATCTACACCGACAACGCCCTGGCCGCCCAAGCCATGCGCGACGTCGCCTGAACAGGAACGGAAAAAATGCGCGCCGTCTTCGTCGATGCCAATGCCACCCTGGGCGCCGTCGCCCAGCGCCTGCACCGCGCGGACGACATGCCGCTGCAGGTCAATATCCAGCCCGACATCACCTCGGCCCAGCTGCCGGCGCTGCTCGGCGACGCCGGGATCGCGATCGTCGACCACACCCACCTGCCCACCGACATCGCCCGCGCCTGCCAGGGCCTGAAGCATGTCGTCTTCCTCGGCACCGGCGCCCGCAGCTACATGAACCCCGAGGAGCTGGCCGCGATCGGCATCGAGGTGCATATCATCAAGGGCTATGGCGACACCGCCGTCGCCGAATGCGCCTTCGCCCTGATGTGGACCGCCGCCAAGGGCTTCGCGGCCATGGACCGCAACATGCGCGCCGGCAACTGGCTGCGCACCGACGGCGTTCAGCTGACCGGCAAGACCGTGGGCCTGATCGGCTATGGCGGCATCGCTGCCGAGATGGCCCGCCTCTGCAACGGCGCCGGCATGAAGGTCCAGGCCTGGAACCGCTCGCCCAAGACCGCCGACGGCGTCACCTTCACTGACCTCGACACGGTGCTCGCCACCAGCGACGTCCTTTCCGTCCACCTGCTGCTGAACGACGAGACCCGCGGCTTCCTCGGCGCCGACAAGCTCGCCAAGGTCAAGGACGGCGCCATCCTGATCAACACCGCCCGCGGCGCCGTGGTCGACGAAGCCGCCATGATCGCGGCGCTGGCCTCCGGCAAGCTCGCCCATGCCGGCCTCGACGTCTTCGACATCGAGCCGCTGCCCGCCAACCATCCGCTGACCCAGGTCGAGAACGTCACCCTCTCGGCCCATTCCGCCTTCCGCACGCCGGAAGCCTCGGACAATCTCTTTGAAGCCGCGCTGCAGCATTGCCGCAGGATCGAAGGTAAGTAAGAAAGAAAGCGCTGGGGGAAGTATCCCCCAGACCCCTTCTATTTTTGCCAGAAAGCGGAACAGACGATGGCTGATATCAGCAGGCTCGATCAGAACGCCCGCCGCTCCCGCGCGGTCATCCACGGCGACACCATCTACCTCGCCGGACACACCGCCGACGACCGCAGCCAGGATGTCACCGGCCAGACGAAGCAGGTGCTGGCCAAGATCGACGACATGCTGGCAGCCAGCGGCAGCGACAAGTCGAAACTGCTGAACATCACCATCTGGCTGGCCGACATGGCCGACTTCGCCGCCATGAACGCCGTCTACGACGCCTGGGTCGTCCAGGGCCACACCCCCGCCCGCTGCTGCGGCGAGGTGAAGCTGGCCCTGCCCGACATCCGCGTCGAGATCATGGCGATCGCGGCCCGCTGATGCGCCACGTCGCCGTCATCGGCGCCGGCATCGAGGGCGCCGCCAGCGCCCTCGAGCTGCTGCGCGCCGGGCACCAGGTCACCCTGCTCGACCCCGGCGAGCCGGGCGCCGACCAGGCGGCGAGCTTCGGCAATGCCGGCTGGCTCTCCACCATGTCGGTCATCCCGCCCAGCAGCCCGGGCCTGTGGAAGCAGGTCCCCGGCTTCCTGCGCGACCCGCTCGGGCCGCTGGCCATCCGCTGGTCCTATTTCCCCCGCGTCCTGCCCTGGCTGACCCGCTACCTGCTCGCCGGCTGGACCGAGGACCGCGTGCTGCGCGTCGCCCGGAAGCTGCGCCCGCTGCTGCAGGAGTCGCCGCAGCTGCACGCGACCCTCGCCGCCGAGGCGGGTGTGTCGCACCTGATCGAGCACCGCGGGCTGATGCACGCCTATCCCTCCCGCGCCGCCTTCGAGAAGGAAGCCATGGGCTGGCGCATCCGGAAGCAGGTCGGCATTGCCTGGACCGAGCTGGACGCCGAGGCGCTGCGCGCCCTCGAGCCGGAGCTCGACCCCGCCTACACCTTCGGCGTGCTGATCGAGGAAGCCGGCCGCTGCCTCGACCCCGGCCGCTATGTCGCGGCCCTCGTCGCCCAGGCCGAGCGCCAGGGCGCCACCCGCCGCCGCATCGCCGCGACCGGCTTCAGGATCCACGCGCAGAAGCTGCAGGCGGTCGAGCTGGCCGACGGCACCACGCTCGACTGCGACGCGGCGGTGATCTGCGCCGGCGCGCGGTCGAAGCCGCTGGCCGCCCGCGCCGGCGACTTCGTGCCGCTGGAGACCGAGCGCGGCTACCACGTCATGTTCCATGGCGCGACCGCCCTGCCCCGGCATTCCATCAACCTCTCGGCGGCGAAGATGGTGGTCAACCCGATGCAGGACGGGCTGCGCGCCGCCGGCCAGGTGGAGATCGCCGGGCTGGAAGCCGCGCCCAACTGGAAACGCGCCGAGATCCTGCGCGACCACCTGCAGAAGAGCTTCCCCGGCCTGCCGAACCCCTATCCGGCCGACCGCGTCACCACCTGGCTCGGCCACCGGCCCAGCATGCCCGACGGCATGCCCTGCCTCGGCCCGGCCAGCGCCACGCCCGACATCGTGCTCGCCTTCGGCCATGGCCATGTCGGCCTGGTCGCCGGCGCCCGCACCGGCCGCATCGTGGCCCAGCTGGTCTCCGGCCAGCCGCCCGAGATCGCCATCGACGCCTTCTCCCCGCGCCGCTTCCGCTGAGGCCGCGCGGGACCTTCAAGATTTCGACCGCGCAAAGCGGCGAGCACCAGACACGGATACCGAGGTCCAGCTCCAGCAGAGGTTCAGGATTATCCATGACGCGACGTTTTCTTGCCGGTCTTGCCGCCTGCGCCAGCCTGGCGTTCGCCGCCTTCGCCACCCCCGCCGCGGCGCAATCCACGGGCTCGGCGACGCTGGACGCCATCCGCGCCCGCGGCGCGCTGGTCTGCGGCACCTCCGCCGACCTGCCGGGCTTCGCCATGCTCGACCAGAAGGGCGAGTTCACCGGCCTCTACACCGATTTCTGCCGCGCCATCGCCGCGGCCGCGCTGGGCGACGCCACCAAGGTGCGCTTCGTCCCCACCACCTATGCCAACCGCCTGACCGCGCTGCAGTCCGGGGAGATCGACATCCTCTCGTCGAACACCACCTGGACGCAGCCGCGCGAGGCGGCGCTGGGGCTGATGTTCACCGGCGTGCTGTTCTATGACGGCCAGGGCTTCCTGGTGTCGAAGAAGCTCGGCGTGAAGTCGATCCGCGAGCTCGACGGCGCCAGCGTCTGCGTGCAGCCCGGCACGACGACCGAGAAGAACCTGGCCGACTTCTTCCGCGCCAGCGGCATGCGGCTGAACCCCGTCGTCATCGAGAGCGTCGAGGAAATCCGCAACGCCATGATCGCCGGGCGCTGCGACGCCTTCACCGTCGGCACCTCGACGCTGGCCGCCTTCCGCGCCGGCCTCGGCGCGCGGGCCGACGACTTCGTCGTGCTGCCGGAGCTGATCAGCAAGGAGCCGCTGGGCCCCGTGGTGCGCAAGGGCGACGACCGCTTCTTCGACCTGGTGCGCTGGACGCAGTATGCCATGACGCTGGCCGAGGAATTCGGCATCACCAGCAAGAACCTGGCGCAGCGGATGGACGACCCGCAGCCCGACGTGCAGCGCCTGCTGGGCCGCGCCGGCGACTTCGGCAAGGACATGGGCGTGAATGCCGCCTGGGCCGCCAATATCATCCGCCAGGTCGGCAGCTATGCCGAGATCTGGGACCGCAACGTGGCGCCGATGGGCCTGCCGCGCGGCCGCAACGCCCTCTACACCCAGGGCGGGCTGCATTACGCGCCTCCCGTCCGCTGACTGGACCGATGACGATGCAGAATTCCCCGCGCCGCGGCACGGCCCGCGGCGGCAAGGCGATCTATGGCGCGCCGCTCGGCATCCTGATGCTGGAGGCCCGCTTCCCGCGCATCGCCGGCGACATGGGCAATGGCACCACCTGGCCCTTCCCGGTGCTGTACCGCGTGGTGCGCGGCGCCAGCCCGGAAAAGGTCGTGCTGAATGGCGCCAACGGGCTGCTGCAGGACTTCCTGGATGCCGCCAAGGACCTGGTCAGCCAGGGCGCCGAGGCGATCACCACCAATTGCGGCTTTCTCTCCCTGTTCCAGAAGGAGATCGCGGCGCATGTCGGCGTGCCGGTGGCGACCAGCAGCATGATGCAGGTGCCCTGGGTGCAGTCGATGCTGCCCGAGGGCAAGCGGGTCGGCCTGCTGACGGTCAGCGGCACCACCATGACCCCGCGCCACCTGGAAGCCGCGAATGTCCCGCTCGACATCCCGATCGAGGGCACCGAGCGGGGCCAGGAGTTCTTCCGCGTCCTGATCAAGGCGGAGAAGGACGACATGGATGTCGACCTGGCCGAGCAGGACATCCTGGAGGCCGGCAGGCGCCTGGTCGCCCGGCACCCGGAAGTTGGCGCGATCGTGCTCGAGTGCACCAACATGCCCCCCTACGCCGCGGCTTTGCAGCGTGATCTGGGGATTCCGGTCTACGACATCTATTCGATGATCACTTATTTCCACGCCGGCATTCGCCCGCGCGATTTCGGATAAGAATAGAAGGGGGATTCGGGGGAATACTTTCCCCCGACCTTGCTTTCTTCTTGCCCTAGCACAGCGCCTCGCTTTGCCGCTATGCTGGCGGAATCATGCTCGAAATCGTCATCGTTGTGGCGCTGATTCTCCTGAACGGCATTTTTGCCTTGTCGGAGCTATCGGTGGTGTCGTCGCGTCCGCGGCGTTTGCAGATCCTGGCCGAGGAGGGTCGTCCTGGCGCCAGGGCGGCCCTGGCGCTGCTGGAGGAGCCGGGCCGGTTCCTCTCGACCGTGCAGATCGGCATCACGCTGGTCGGCATCCTGGCCGGCGCCTTTTCCGGCGAGGCCCTGGGCGGCCGGCTGACCGCCTGGCTGCTGGAGCAGGGCGTCTCCCAGGCCGTGGCCGGTCCGCTCGGCTTCGGCCTGGTGATCGCCATCATCACCTACCTGTCCATCGTCATCGGCGAGCTCGTGCCGAAGCGCTTCGCCCTGCGCAGCCCGGAGACGCTGGCCTGCCTGGTCGCCCCGGGCATGCGGCTGCTGGCCCGCATCGGCACCCCGGTCGCTTGGCTGCTGGACGCCTCGGTCGGGCTGGTCTTCCGCCTGCTGGGCGTCGGGCCGGAGCAGGCCACCGTGGTGACCGACGAGGAGATCCGCTCGGTGGTCGCCGAGGCCGAGGGCTCGGGCACCATCGAGACCGCCGAGCGCCATCTGATCGCCGGCGTCATGCGGCTGGGCGACCGTCCCGTCCGCGGCGTCATGACGCCGCGCACCGAGGTCGACTGGCTGGACCTGGCCGCCGGCGAGACCCGCATCCGCGAGACGCTGATGACCACCCAGCATTCCCGCCTGCCGGTGGGCGAGGGCAGCACCGACGCCATGCTGGGCGTGGTGCAGACCCGGCAATTGCTGGCCCAGGTGCTGGCCGGCCATGCGCTGGACGTGCGCCAGCATGTGCAGCCGGCCCCGGTCATCCCCGACACCGCCGATGCGCTGGACGCGCTGTCGGTGCTGCGCGAGGCCGCCGTGCCGATGGCGCTGGTGCATGACGAATACGGCCACTTCGAAGGCGTGGTGACCCCGGCCGACCTGCTGGAGACCATCGCCGGCGCCTTCCGCGCGGATGCCGACACCGACGACCCCGCCGCGGTGCAGCGCGAGGACGGGTCCTGGCTGCTGGCCGGCTGGCTGGCCGCCGACGAGATGGCCGAGCACCTGTCGATCCGCCTGCCGGCCGAGCGTGACTACCAGACGCTGGCCGGCTATCTGCTGCAGGCCTTCGGCCGGCTGCCGCGCACCGGCGAGCATATCGAGCGCGACGATTGGCGCTTCGAGGTGGTCGACCTGGACGGCCACCGCATCGACAAGGTGCTGGCGCAGCCGGCGACGCCCGCGGTCGCCGGGCTGCTGCGGGTGGCGCGCGGCGGCTGATCCTTCTGCTTCAGCCAGGCCGCTCAGCCGGGCCGCTCAGCCGGGCTAGGGGCCCGGCTGGCGTCGCGCCACCTCAGAGGTCCTCGAGCCAGATGACGTCGCCATCGTCGAGGTCGTAGCGGGCGGCGACCACCTTCAGCCGCCCCTGCTCCACCAGCCCCTGGATCACCGTGCTCTGGGTCTTCAGCCGCCGGGCGACGCGGCGGGCATTGGCGACGACGGCATCGTCCAGCGTCACCGCGCCCGAGCCCTGCCGCGCCGCCAGCACCGCCGGCAGGATCGGCTGCACCATCTCGCCGATCACGCCGGGGAAGCGGGCATTGGCCTGCACCACCTCCAGCGCGGCGGCGACGGCGCCGCAATTCTCATGGCCCAGCACCACCACCAGCGGGCAGCCCAGCACGGCCACGCCATATTCGATGCTGCCCAGCGCCGCGGTGTCGACGGTGTTGCCGGCATTGCGGACGATGAACAGCTCGCCCAGGCCGCGGCCGAACAGCAGTTCCGGCGGCACCCGGCTGTCGGAGCAGCCGACCAGCACGCAGAAGGGCGCCTGCCCCCCCGCCAGCTCGACCCGTCGCTCGCGGCCGAGGGCGGCGTGGTAGGGCGTCTCGACGCGGAACTCGTCGTTGCCCTCCTTCAGCAGGGCCAGGGCCTGGTCGGGGGTGAGCAGGCTGTGCGGAACGCCGCCGCTGGCGCGCGCCGCCCGCGGCGTCACGGTGAGGGGGGCGGCGGCCAGGGCCAGTGCGCTGGCGACCAGGGCACGGCGGCCGGGGCGCGGCGGCTGGGAACCATCGCCGCAGCGGCAGAGACGGGAAAACATGGCGCGACCTGGCCTCCGAAAGGGCCTGGCAGGAGGCGCTGCCTCGCAGAGGCGGGGCCGGCCGCTACAGCCAGCCCGACTTCCGGAAACGCCGATACAGAAAAAGGATCGCCCCCGCAATGACTGCCAGCACGGCCGGATAGCCGTAGCGCCATTTCAGCTCCGGCATATTCTCGAAATTCATGCCGTAGAGGCCGGCGATGGCGGTCGGCACGGCCAGGATGGCGGCCCAGGCGGCCAGCTTGCGGGTGGTGTCGTTCTGCTGCATCTGGCCGATCATCAGCCCGGCCTCGAAGGCGAAGGCCAGGCTTTCGCGCAGCGCCGAGAACCATTCGACCAGCCGCTGCGCCCGGTCGGCCACCTCGCCGAAATAGGGCCGCGCCTGGCCGTCGATCACCGGGCTTTCCACCCGCGACAGCCGGCGGCAGATCTCGGCCAGCGGCGAGACGGCGTTGTGGATGCGCAGCAGGTCGCGCCGCATCCGATAGAGGCGCCGGATGTCGAGCTGCGTCGCGCCATGCAGCACCAGCCGCTGCTCCATCTGCTCGACGCCCTCCTCCAGCGCGGTGGCGACGGCGACGAACTGGTCGGCCAGGAAGTCGAGCAGCTCGGTCGCGACGAAATCCGGGCCGCGCGCCAGCAGCTCCGGCGCCGCCTCCAGCCGCTCGCGCAGCGGGGCATAGGCGCAGAGCGGCCCGCGCCGCAGCGTCAGCAGGAAGTCCTGGCCGATCACCAGGGTCAGCTCGCCGAATTGCGGCAGGTGGTCGGCGATGCCGATGGTGATGGCCACCACCAGCATGACGCCCTCGAACTCGATGACCTTGGGGCGGCGATGCGGCCGCGCCAGCTCCTCCACCACGCCACGGTCGAGGCCGAGCTGGCCGCCCACCCGGTCGAGCAGCGCCTGGTCGGGGTCGCGCAGGCCGACCCAGAGCAGGGTGCCGGCCTGGCCGCGGTGGCTGCCCAGCGCGTCCACCGGCAGCTCCGCCAGGCGGCGGCCGGCGCGATAGGCCACGGCGGCGGTGATGCCCGAGGCAGGAAGGGGGGCCGGGAGATCCATGGGGTAAGCGCCTGATCCAGAAGCCGCGGGCCATGGCAGCGCCCGGCCCCGGCGGTCAACGCCCCGGCGGCGGCAGGGCTGCCGCATGGCCGGGATTTAAGCCCGGCCGATCACAATCGGGGCGGAACGCGGCCCTGGCCATGGATTGGTGACGATTGCCGGGCCAGATGGGCGGCATGCCCCCCCGCCTGCTCGCCTTCCTGTTCGTCCTCGCCTGGTCGACCGCCGCCCCCGCCGGCGCTGGCGCCCAGCCCGTGGAGGGTGGCGACTGGCCGCGCTGCGGTCGGGCGATCGCCGCGGCCGAGCCGGCCTCCGGCATCCCGCCCGGGCTGCTGGGCGCCATCGCCCTGGTGGAAAGCGGCCAGCGCAACCCGGCGACCGGCGCCCCGACCCCCTGGCCCTGGTCGTACAACGTCAATGGCGAGGGCCATTCGCCGCCCAGCAAGGCCGCCGCCATGGCGGAGGTCGCGGCGCTGCAGGCGCGCGGCATCCGCTCGATCGATGTCGGCTGCATGCAGGTCAACCTGCTGCACCACCCGGCAGCCTTCGCCACTCTGGAGGAAGCCTTCGACCCGCCGGCCAATCTTCGCTACGCCATCCGCTTCCTGAAGGAGCTGCAGGGGCGGACCGGCGACTGGGGGGCGGCCATCGCCCGCTACCATTCCGGCGAGGCCGAGCGCGGCGCGGCCTATCAGCGCCGGGTCACCCTGGCGCGGATGGGGGCGGCCTGGGGCAGCGGCGGCGGGGTGCCGCTGCCGAACAATCTGGGCCGCGACATCTGCGCCCCCGGCCTGACGCCGACCCTGCTGATCGGCGGCCGGGCGGAAGCGCGGCGCTTCATGACCGCCGAGGCCCGCCGCGCCGGCCGCAGCCCGATGATCCAGCGCGGCAGCAGCCGGCCGCGGGTCGCCTGCCTGCGCCCGGTCGGCCGCGCGCCGGGACCCACGGCGACGCGGCGCTGATTGCCGAAAGAAATGCCGACCTGAACTTCACTGCAGCCCACATGGCGCATCATGATGCCGAATGGGCACGGCGAAGACATTCAGATTCTGCATCCGCACCGTCAGCGGCGCTTACTCGTCAATTTGGGAGATCGATGTGCGCCACAACGCCATCTACCTCTTCCATGAAGACCGCCGAAAAATTGGATGGCACATCAGCTTCCACAGTGACGGCCGCAGTCACATGAAGTTTTCTGCCACCGGGAAAGGGCCCGAAAATCGTCCCCTGGTGAAATGGGACGTGGGGCGCATCGAAAGGACCAACGGACAGCAATTTGTCTGTGGGTTAATACTTGGCTTTGACGTTGGCTCGCTCACCCCTCGCAACATTCCAGGCAACTGCACAGTTGTAGATTCGCCAGATCGAGGCTGCCTTGATCTGCATTTTCTCTTTAGTAATTTTGGCGAAGGTGCAGTGAACATCATTTCTAATTCACAGTTGGTCCTGGATGCGCACATGTCCGGACGAAAACGATTTCACCTCTTCGCGCACCAAACCGACGAAGAGATGGATGATCTGATCATGAATGATCATTCACCAAAAATTTTGTTCACCAACAAACCAAGAATAATTCAAAACCACATCAATATAAACTTAGGACCGAATGTGAAAGATAACGTTGCATTTCTTCTGGAACGTTGGGGACATATCAATCCCTTCATTTAACGCGCGCTGAACCCCGCCTCGGTCACCGCCAGCCGGCGCAGATCGAGCTGCGCCTCGCTGCGGAAGCGGGTGGCGGCGGCCTCGGCCAGGCGGGACAAGGCGGCCCGGTCGTTGGCGTTGCGCGCATCGACATAGGCCATGGCCTGGATGGCGCCGTTCAGGATCAGCACCTCGGCCATTTCCTGGCGCTGCGCCTCGGTCAGCCGCGGCGCGCTGGGAGTGCCGGCGATGATGCCCGCCAGCTGCGCCCGCACCGCCTGGGTCTGCGCCCGGGTGGTGTCGCCCTGGCCATTGGCGATAATCCAGTTGATCAGGAAATAGCTGGCCTGCGCATCGACCAGGTCGCCGGCGCGCAGCCCGTCGCCGCCCCAGATCTTTTGCCACAGGCCGGGCAGGTCGGCCTGGCGCAGCTGCGCCTCCATCGCCGCGACGTCGGCGGTGTTGTTCTGCCGGGCGACGAAGGCCGAGAACTGCCGCATCACCCGGGCGGAGACGGCGGGGTCGGCGCGATAGCTGGTCACCACCCGGGTCGTCGCGGCCGGCGGGGCGCGGCCGGCCTCGCGGTCGCGACGGGCGGCCTCGCGGCGCATCGGCTCCAGCATCAGGTTGGTCATGGCCATCTGCCCGGCCAGGCCCTCGAACATCGCCGTGCCCTGGGCCCAGGCCGGCGGCGCCAGCAGCATCGCCGCCAGCCCCAGCATCGCCATCCGTCGCATCCGCGGCCTCCTTCCGATCGCGCGCTTATCCTGCGGCGGAAGCGGGCGAAAGGAAGGCGGCGCCCATCACCCTTCCGCGAATTGCAGCGCCGCCAGCCGGGCATAGAGGCCGCCCTCGGCGATCAGCGCCTCATGCCGGCCGGTGGCGACGATGCGGCCCTGGTCGAGCACGACGATGCGGTCGGCATTGCGCACGGTCGCCAGCCGATGCGCCACCACCAGCGTGGTGCGGCCGCGCGACAGTTCCGCCAGCGCGTTCTGCACCAGCTGCTCCGACTGGGCGTCGAGGGCGCTGGTGGCCTCGTCCAGCAGCAGCAGCGCCGGGTCGCGCAGGATGGCGCGGGCGATGGCGATGCGCTGCCGCTGCCCGCCCGACAGCGTCACGCCCTTGGCGCCCAGATGCGTCGCCATCCCCTGCGGCAGGGCGTCGATGAAGCCTTCGGCCGCCGCGGCCCGGGCGGCGGCGCGGATTTCTTTCAGCGTCGCCTCGGGGCGGCCGAAGGCGATGTTGGTGGCGACATCGGCGCTGAAGATCACCGGGTCCTGCGGCACCAGCCCGATGCGGGCGCGCAAGGCCAGTGGATCGAGCCGCGCGATATCGACGCCATCGAAGATGATCCGGCCGGATTGCGGATCATGGAAGCGCAGCAGCAACTGGAAGATGGTGGTCTTGCCGGCGCCGGAGGGGCCGACGAAGGCCACCGTCTCGCCAGGCTCGATCACCAGGTTCATCTCGGACAGCGCCGACTGGCCCGGCCGCGTCGGATAATGAAAGGAGAGCTTGTCAAAGACCAGCCGGCCTTCGGGGCGCGCCGGCAGCGACAAGGGCTGCGGCGGCGCCGCGATATCGGGCTGCACCGCCAGGATCTCGCCCAGCCGGTCGGCGGCGGCGGCGGCGCGCTGCACCTCGCCCCAGAGCTCGCTGACCGCGGCGCCCGACGACGCCAGCATCACCGCGTAGAAGACAAATGCAGAAAGCTCGCCGCCGGACATGCGGCCGGCGACGACGTCATGGCCGCCGACCCAGAGGCTGAGCGTGATCGCGCCGAAGCCGAGCAGGATCACCACCAGGATCAGCGCCGAGCGGCTGAGGATTCGCTTCCGGGCCGCCAGCACCGAGGCCTCGGCGGCGGCGGCGAAGCGCGCCTCGGTCGCGCGTTCCTGGGTGAAGGCCTGCAGGGTGCGCAGCCCGTTCAGGCTTTCCTCGGCCATGGCGCCGAGATCGGCGACGCGTTCCTGCGCCAGCTTCGACAGCGCGCGTTCCCGCCGTCCGAACAGGATCAGCGGCCCGACCACCAGCGGCACCACCACGGCGACGAGGGCCGCCAGCTTCGGGCTGGTCGCCACCAGCAGGGCGAAGGCGCCGACCGCGGTCAAAGCAGACCGCAGCCCCATCGAGATGGCGCTGCCGATCAGCGATTGCAGCAAGGCGATATCGGCGGTGAGCCGCGACAGCAGGTCGCCGGTGCGCGCCGTCTCGTACCAGCCGGGCGAGAGCTTCAGCAGATGGTTGAAGACGGCGCTGCGCAGATCCGCAGACACCCGCTCGCCCAGCCAGGTGACCAGGTAGAAGCGCGCCGCGGTGGCCAGCGCCAGGCCGGTGATGACCGCGAAGATGGCCAGCGCCGCGCGGTCCAGCACCGCCGCCCCGCCGCCGCCGAAGCCGCCATCGATCAGGTGGCGCAGCCCCTGGCCGAGGCCGAGCGTCAGCCCCGCCGCGGTCAGCAGCGCGGCGGCGGCGCCCAGCGCCCGGGCGCGATAGGGGGTCAGGAAGGGCAGCAGCAGCCGCAGCGACATCAGCCCGGCGACCGGACGGGCGGGGGCTTTGGCGGAAAGATCGGACAAGGTGGGCGGCACTCCGGCGGGGCGCGACAACGGGCTTGGTATCTGGGTCACCCCTGGGCATGCTGCCACCCATCCCCCGCGCGAAAAGAGGGGTCCGAAGACATTGCCGAGGAAGCTTCCATGACCCGTTCGACGCGCCGCGCTTTGGCGCCCCTGGCCGCCGGCCTGCTCGCCACCCCTGCCCTGGTCCGCGCCGACACCTATCCGAGCAAGCCGATCCGCATCGTCGTGCCCTATGCCCCCGGCGGCACCACCGACATCACCGCCCGCCTGCTGGGCGAGCAGCTGGGCAAGCGCCTGGGCCAGTCGGTGGTGATCGAGAACAAGCCCGGCGCCAACAGCATCATCGGCGCCGGCAGCGTCGCCAGCAGCCCGGCCGACGGGTCTTCGCTGGTCATGGTGATCGGGGCGCATGCGGCCAATGCGACGCTCTTCGCCGGGCGGCTGCCCTTCGATCCCGTTAAGGATTTTGCGCCGGTTTCGCATGTGGTCTCGGCGCCCTTGATCCTGGCGGGCAGCGGCAAGTCGCCGGTGACGTCGGTGCCCGAATTGCTGGAGGCCGCGAAGAAGAATCCCGGCGGGCTGAACTACGGCTCCAGCGGCGTCGGCGCCGCGGCGCATCTGACCATGGAGGACCTGCAGGCGCGCACGGGCACGCGCATGACCCATGTTCCCTATCGCGGCACCCAGCCGGCGCTGCAGGACCTGCTGGCCGGCAATATCGCCGCCATGTTCGACACCTATTCGACGCTGAAGCCGCAGATCGACGCCGGCAGCATCCGCGCGCTCGGTATTTCCAGCCGCGAGCGCGCCGGCTTCGCGCCCGGGATCCCGACCTTCGCCGAGGCCGGCATTGCCGACTTCGTCTCCTCGACCTGGTGCCTGCTGCTGGCGCCGGCCGCCACCCCGGCGGCCATCGTGCAGCGGCTGTCGGTGGAAAGCGCTGCCATCGTCCGCGACCCTGGTATGGCCGCGAAGCTGCAGGCCATGGGCTTCGAGGTGGTGGGCAGCGACCCGGAGCAGGCGGCGACCTTCCTGAACGCCGAGGTCGAGCGCTGGGGCCGCGTGATCCGCGCCGCCAATGTCGTGGTGGAGTAATGACGTGAGCGGGTGATTCACGCCTTTCGACGATTCCGTCTCAGGCGATCACGCGCTCAGGCCGGAAATTCCGGCAGCGACCGCGCCAGCCGCCGCAGCGCCGCCAGCAGCAGCAGGGCGGCGCGCCCCGGCTGCGACTGGCGCGGCAGCAGGGCCATGGCGCTGACCAGCGGCGCCGGGCGCAGCACCAGCCGCGCCACCCCATGGTCGCGGGCATCCAGCAGCAGGAAGGGATCGGTCACCGCGACGCCGATGCCCGCCCGCGCCATGGCCGCCGCCAGCGAGGACTGCGTCACCTCCAGCGCGATGCGCCGCGGCACGCCCGCCTCGCGGAAGGCCTGCTCGACCAGGTTGCCCAGCGGCAGGCTGCGGCTGAAGGAAATCAGTGGAAAGTCGGCGAGATCCCGCGGGCTGACCACGCCGCGCCCGGCCAGCGGATGGTCGCGGGCGACGACGGCGATCAGCGGGCCGCGGGTCAGCTCGATGCGGCGCAGCTCGGGCTCGCCGACCGGGGTCAGGGCCAGGCCGAAATCCACGCGCTCGCGCTGCACGGCGTCGATCACCCCGGGATTGTCCATGGTGTGCACCACCAGCTGCAGCCGCGGCCGGGCGCGGCGCAGCAGGGCCAGCGCGGGCGGCAGCAGGTTGTCGGCCAGCGTCGGCGTCGCCGCCACCTGCACCGAGCCGACGCTGCTGTCGCGCAGGTCCTCGACCAGCCGGTTGAGGCGCTCGACCCCTTCGAAGACGCGGTCGAGGTCGCCCAGCAGCAATCGCGTCTCCGGCGTCGGCTGCAGCCGGCCCTGCCGCCGGCGGAACAGCGAGAAGCCGGCCAGCGCCGCGCCATCCCGCAGCAGCATGCTGACCGCCGGCTGCGAGATGCCCAGCTGCGCCGCCGCCAGCGTCACCGAGCCATGCCGGCTGACGGCGCGGATGACCTCGAGCTGGCGGAAAGAAAGTGGCATCAGCTGATCTTATATAGAAATAAGCCGCGCACAATTGAGCTTATCTTCGCCGCTGCCTAGCCTTGGCCCATCGCGCCGCAGAGCGTGAAACGGGGAGTGACGCCGCGGATGAAGATCACCGCCATCGAAAGCCTGGTCGTCTCGCTGCCTTTCGACATGGGCGGGCCCTATCAGCGCTTCGCCGGGCAGCTCTGGGACCGGATGCAGATCCTGCTGGTCAAGGTGGAGACCGAGGACGGGCTGGTCGGCTGGGGCGAGGCCTTCGGCCATGCCGCCATCCCGGCGACCAGGGCGGCGCTGGATGCCATCGTGGCCCCGATGATGCTGGGGCGCGATGCCGGCGACATCCAGCGCGCGCGGCGCGAGGTGCTGCACGGGACGCATCTGCTCGGGCGCAACGGCCCCTTCACCTATGCCTTCTCCGGCGTCGAGATCGCGCTGTGGGACCTGTTGGGCAAGCGCTGCGGCCAGCCGTTGTGGCGGCTGCTGGGCGGGTCGGCGCCGGAGACGCTGCCGGCCTACGCCTCGCTGCTGCATTACGGCGACGACGCGCTGGTGGCGAAGAACTGCGCCGCCGCGGCGGCCGCCGGCTACCGCTCGCTGAAGCTGCACGAGGTCACCCGCGCTTCCGTCCTGGCCGCACAGGAAGCGGCGCCCGGTGCCGCCATCATGCTCGACGTCAACTGCGCCTGGACGCCGCAGCCGGCCGAGCGCATGGCGCGGTCCCTCGCCGATGACGGGCTGCGCTGGCTGGAAGAGCCGATCTGGCCGCCCGAGGACGCCCATGGCCTGGCGCGCCTGCGGCAATACGGCATCCCGCTGGCCGCCGGCGAGAATGTCGCGGGGGTCTTCGGCTTCAAGGCGCTGATCGAGGCCGATGCCATCGACATCGCCCAGCCCAGCGTCACCAAGGTCGGCGGCATCGGCGAGATGCTGGACGTGATCCGCCTCTGCCGCGCCGAGGGCGTCGAGCTGGTCCCGCACAGCCCCTATTTCGGTCCGGGCTTCATCGCGACGCTGCATATCGCCGCGGCGATGCTGGAGGAGCCGATGATCGAGGTGCTCTGGCTGGAGATGGAAGCAAACCCCTTCGACCCCTGGGTGCGGGTCAAGGACGGCAGGGTCTCGGTCCCGCGTGGCCCTGGCCTGGGCTGCGACCCCGACCCGGCGGTGCTGGCGCGCTATGCCGACGGCGCCCCCGTGCGGAGGGCCTTGTGATGAAGGTCACCGCCGTCGAGACCCGCGTCGTCCAGCTGCCCTTGGACAAGCCGATCGGCAGCGCGCTGGGAGAGATCCGCGGCTTCGGCTGCATCCTGGTCACGCTCCGCACCGACCAGGGCATCACTGGGGAAAACCTGATCTTCACGCTGAACGACCGGCGCACCGCGGTGCTGCGCGCCATGGTCGATTCCCTGGCCGATGTGATCGTCGGCCACGATGCCGGCATGATCGCCGAATTCTGGGCCCGCGCCTGGAAGGAGATCAACTTCCTCGGCCATAAGGGGATCAGCGTCGTCGGCATCTCGGCCATCGACGGCGCGCTGTGGGATGCGGCGGGGAAGGCCGCGGGGCTGTCGATCCACCGCATGCTGGGCGGCGCGCAATCCCGCGTGCCGGCCTATCACAGCGGCGGGCTGTGGCTGTCGCGCTCGATCCCCGAGCTGGTCGCCGAGGCCGAGGGTTTCCTGGCCGCCGGCTTCACCGCGATGAAGATGCGGCTGGGGCTCGGGCTGGCGGAAGACCTCAAGCGGGTGACGGCCGTCCGCGCCGCCATCGGGCCGAAGATCAGGCTGATGGCCGACGCCAACCAGGGCATGAGCGAGACCGACGCCATCCGCCTCGGCCGCGGGTTGGAAGAGCACCAGCTGACCTGGTTCGAGGAGCCGTTGCCGGCCTGGGATGTCGAGGGCCTGGCCCGCGTCGCCGCGGCGCTGGACACCCCGATCGCCAGCGGCGAGACCGACTACACCCGCTACGGCTTCCGCCGCATGCTGGAGCTGCGCTCGGCCGATGTGCTGATGCCCGACCTGCAGCGCGTCGGCGGCGTCTCGGAATTCATCCGCGTCGGCCACCTGGCCGAGGCGCATGACATCCCGGTCTCCAGCCATCTGTTCCCGGAGACCAGCACGCAGCTGCTCGGCGCGCTGAGCAATGCCAGCTTCCTGGAATACATGCCCTGGTTCTCGCCGCTGTATCGCGAGCGCCTGGAATTCCGGGATGGCGCCGTGCTGGTGCCGGATCGGCCGGGCTGGGGATTTACCTTCGACGAAGATTACATCGCCCATCTGCAGCGATGACACCGCGCGGGCCTGCGTGTCGGCGATTTCACTGACACGTGCGGCAGCGAGTCTGCCTTAATGCTGGCACAGGCGCCCGCGGCAAGACGGGGCCGGATCCTTGGGAGGATATCATGCGCATCACCCGTCGCGACTTCACGCGCGGCAGCCTGGCGACCGTGGCGGCGGCCGGCCTGGCCCGCCCTGCCCTGGCGCAGACCGAAGCGCTCCGCATCGGCTGGCTGGCCGCCATGACCGGGCCGAGCTCGGCGCCCGCCATCGGCTTCAACCGCGGCGTGCTCTTCGCCGCCAATGCCCTCAACGCCGAGGGCGGCGTCAAGGGCCGCAAGGTGGAGATCGTCACCCGCGACACCCAGGGCGACCCCACCAAGGCGGTGAACGCCACGCAGGAGATGATCAGCCAGGCCAAGGTGCATGCCATCTGGGGCCCGACCAATTCCGGCGAATCGCTGGCGGTGACGGCGATCATGGCGCGCGCCAAGATGCCCAACATCCACCCCTGCGTGGTCGACCAGCTGATCGACACCCGCCGCTATCCCAACGCCTTCCGCACGGCGCCGTCGAACGGCCAGTGGGACGACGCGGTGCGCGCCTATTGCCTGAACGTGCTGAAGGTGAAGAAGGTGGCCGTCATCGGCGACACCACCGGCTATGGCGTCAGCGCCCTGAAGGCCTCGGTCGCCGCCTTCCAGAAGGACGGTGCCGAGGTGGTCTACCAGGCCAATATCGACGCCACCCAGCCCGACATGACCCCCGACATGCTGCGCGCCCGCAATGCCGGCACCGAGGCGATCATCATCTGGAGCGTGTCGACCGGCATGGAGGCGCGGCTGTTCAACACCCGCGGCAACATGGGCTGGGACGTGGCCTTCGTCGGCCACCCCTCGATGGCCTCGGGCGAGATCGGCGGGCTGCTCAGCCGCCCGGCCAATTGGGAAAAGGTCTATGCCGTCGGCTACAAGAGCTGCAGCTACAACACCGATGGCGCGCTGCCGGCGAAAAGCCAGGAGCTGGTCAGCCGGCTGCAGGGCAAGGTCGCGCTGGACGACACGCTGCTGTGGTGGGTGGCCGCCGGCGTCGACGCGGTGAACCTGATCGCCGGCGCGGTGCAGGCCACCGGCTCGTCCTCCAGCGAGGCCATCATCAGCCACTGGAACTCGCTGCAGAAGCATGCCGGCTATTTCGGCACCTACAGCTTCACCGCCGACGAGCACAATGGCTACCCGACCGAGGAGGTGGTGATGTCGGCGGCGAACACCGCCAAGAACGGCGCCTTCGCCCTCGCCCCCGGCTACGGCTGAGCGGGGCGCCCGGCATGCTGGCATCCATCCTGGCCTCCGGCCTGGCGGTCGGCGCGATCTACGCGCTGATCGGCATCACCTACAACACCATGTTCGCGACCTCGCGGGTGATGAGCTTCACCGCCGGCCAGCTCGGCATGCTGGGCGGCGTCTTCGGCTCGCTCTTCATCCTGCAATGGCAGCTGCCCGTGCTGCCCGGCCTGCTCCTCACCCTGGCGGCGGCGGCGGCGGTCGGCGTGGTCACCGAGTTCGTCGCCGTCCGCCCGGTGCTGAAAAGCCTGGACCAGCATCTCTACGTGCTGTCGACCCTGGCCCTGGCCCTGATGATCCAGCAGGTCACCGCCATCGAATGGAGCACCGAGCCGCGCCCCTTCCCGCGCCTGCTGGAATTCGGCGCGGCGCATGGGCCGTGGGACCAGAAATACTGGCTGCCGGTGCTGGCCTGCGCCGTCACCATCCTCGGCCTGGAATTCCTCTACAAGCGGACCCTGGTCGGCCGCGCCTTCGTCGCCGTGGCGGAAGACAACTTCGCCGCCCGCGCGCTCGGCCTGCCCGAGCGCGGGCTGCGCGTCGCCAGCTATGCGCTGGCCGGCGCCATCGGCGCGCTGGCGGGCTTCGCCGGCGGCCAGCTGCTGCTCGCCTTCTTCGCCAACGGGCCGCTGCTGAATTTCTATGGCTTCATCCCGGTGGCGCTGGGCGGGCTGGGGAACAACCGCGGCGCGGTCATCGGCGGGCTGGCGCTGGGGCTGTTCCAGCAGGCGGCCAACTTCACGGTGGGCGGCATCTTCTCCAGCGTCGCGGTCTTCACCCTGTTCATCGTCATCCTGCTGGCGGCGCCGCAAGGCCTGTTCGGCGCCGCCCCGCAGCGGAGGGTGTGATGGACAGCGCCAAGCCTGCCGTCGCCTTCGAGCCGCCGCTGGCGCCACGCGCCAGCCTGCTGCCGCGCGCCGTGCTGCCCTTCCTCGGCATCCTGGTCCTCGCCCTGCTGCTGCCCTTCTCGGGCAATGACTACTGGGCGATGATCGCGACCCGCGCCGCCATCTACTGGATCCTGGTCGCCGGGCTGAACCTGGTGGTCGGCTTCGCCGGCCAGCTGGCCATCGGCTATGTCGCCCTGCTGACGCTCGGCGCCTATACCGCCAGCGTGCTGGCCAGCGGCAATGTCCTGCCCGAGGTCCCGGCCTTCCTGGCGCTGGCCGCCGCCGCCGGCGTCGGCGCGGTCTTCGGCGTGGTGGTCGGGCTGCCGGCGCTGCGGCTGCGCACCTTCTACTTCGCCATGACCACGCTGGGCTTCGCCACCATCGTGACGCAGGTGGCGCTGGCCTGGCAGGATGTGACGGGGGGTGGCATCGGCATCACCGGCCCCGCCATGCCCGCCCCCTTCGACACCGCCTGGTCCTTCTTCTACCTGTGCCTGGGCCTGGCCGCCGTGGTGACCTGGATGACCGGGAACATCGCGCGCAGCCGCTTCGGCCGCGGGCTGATCGCCTTGCGCGACGCGGAGGTGGCCGCCGAGGCCAGCGGCATCTCCAAGCCGGCCCTGCTGATCAGCACCTTCCTCTTCGCCGGCGCCTGCGCCGGCTTCGCCGGCGGGCTCTTCGCCGGGCTGCAGACCTATGTCACGCCGGACGCCTTCACCTTCGAGCTGTCGCTGCTGTTCTTCATCGCCGTGCTGATCGGCGGCCGCGGCTCGATCCTGGGGCCGATGCTGGGCACCATCCTGCTGACCCTGCTGCCGGAGATCGCGGCGCCGCTCGCCGCCTGGTCGACCTTCCTTTACGCCTTCCTGCTGCTGGTCATCGTGCTGGCCATGCCGGGCGGCATCGCGTCCCTTCTCGACTTCGCCGGGCGGCGGCCGCTGCCCGCGCAACGCGCCATCCTGCCGCGCGCCGCGGCGCTGGAGAAGCTGCTGCCGACGCGCCCCGACGCGCCGCCGCTGGGCCTGTCGGGCATCGAGCTCCGCTTCGGCGGCGTGCGCGCCATCGACGGCGTCGACCTGGTGGTGCGGCCGGGCCAGGTGCATGGGCTGATCGGCCCGAACGGCTCCGGCAAGACCACCACCCTGAACGTCATCTGCGGCTATTACGAGCCGCAGCAGGGCCGCATGGCGCTGGGCACCGCGCCGCTGCCCTCCGGCCAGCCGCAGAAGCGCGCCGGCCTCGGCATCGCGCGGACCTTCCAGACGCCGCGCATCATCGGCGAGGCGACGGTGCTGCAGAATGTCATGGTCGGCGGCAGCATCCAGGGGTCGTCCACCTTCCTGGCCACGCTGCTGGCCCTGCCCGGGCCGCGGGCGGAGGAGAAGGCGATGGCGGCCCAGGCCCGGCTCGCTTTGGCCGCGGTCGGGCTGGAGGCGCTGGCCGAGGCCCGCGCCGACCGGCTGCAGCACAGCGAGCTGCGCTTCGTCGAGATCGCCCGCGCGCTGATGCTGCGCCCCGCCTTTCTTCTCCTCGACGAGCCCGCCGCCGGGCTGTCCGCCGAAGAGATCAGGAGGCTGGGCGCGCTGATCCAGGCGGTGGCCCGCCAGGGCACCGGCGTGCTGCTGGTCGAGCACCATGCCGACCTGATCTTCGACATCTGCAACCACGTCACCGTGCTCAACCTGGGCCGCGTACTGGCCAGCGGCACGCCGGCCGATATCCGCAGCCACAAGGAGGTGGTCAGTGCCTATCTCGGCGCCTGAATCCCTGCTGGTCGTCGACCGGCTCGAGGCCGGCTACGGCAAGATCGGCGTGCTGCACGGCGTCGAGCTGACCATCGCCGAGGGTGAGGTCATCGCCCTCCTCGGCCCCAACGGCGCCGGCAAGACCAGCCTGCTGCGCGCGCTGTCGGGGCTGCTGCCCTGGTCGGGCGGCGGCGCCTCCTTCGCCGGGCGCGACCTGCGGGGCCTGGGCCCGCGCGAGGCGGCGCGGCTCGGCCTGGTGCATGTCATCGAGGGGCATCGCGTCTTCACCCAGGTCTCGGTGGCCGACAACCTTCTGCTCGCCGGCTACGACCTGCCGCGCGCCGACCGGATGCGCCGCGTGGAAGAGGCTTTTTCCTTCTTTCCCGAAATTGCGGAAAAGCGCGCGGAGAAGGGCGGCGCGCTGTCCGGCGGGCAGCAGCAGATGCTGGCCGTGGCGCAGGGGCTGGTGCGGCAGCCGCGGCTGCTGATGCTGGACGAGCCCTCGGCCGGGCTGTCGCCGGTGCTGGTCGACCGCGTGCTGGGCGTGGTCCGCGCCCTGCAGTCGCGCGGCACCGCGGTGCTGCTGGTCGAGCAGCTGATCGAGAAGGCGCTGTCGGTCGCCGACCGTGTCTATGCCCTGGCCCAGGGCCGCATCGTGCTGGAGGCCGGCGCCCGCGAGGCCGACCTGCCGCACCGGCTGGAACGCGCCTATTTCGGCGCCGACGCCCGGGCGCCGCTCGACGCCTGATGTTCTGCCCGTCGGCCGGGAGGGATCACTTCCCGGCCGACGGCACCCGCAGCGCCGCCAGCAGGGCGGCGACCGCGATCAGGAAAATCCCCCAGAAGGTCCATTGCAGGGCGCCGGCCAAGGCGGCGGCCACCGCCGGCTCGGCCGCGGCCAGGCCCGGGCGGTCGAGCATCTCGCGGATCCGCTCGAAGGAGACGGCGCTGCCGGCGAGGCCCAGGTTCAGCACGCCCCCCAGCACCGTCGCCCCCAGCGTGCTGCCCAGGTTGCGCGAGAAGACGTTGGAGGCCGTGGCCGCGCCCCGCTCGGCCCAGCCGACGCTGCCCTGGATCAGCACGATGGCCGAGGTGCTGAGGAAGCCCATGCCGAGGCCGATCACCAGCGAGCCGCTGCCCGCCAGCACCGGCGAGCTCGCCGGCGTCAGCAGCAGGAAGGGAATGGCGCCGAGCGGCAGCAGCGCCGCGCCGAACAGGAAGGTCCGCCGCAGGCCGAAGCGGGGAAACACCCGGCTGGCGATGGTGGCGCCGATCGGCCAGCCCAGCACCATCACGGTCAGGGCGAAGCCGGCGACCAGCGCCGAGCGCCCCATCACGCCTTGCACATACATCGGCAGGAAGGTGGACAGGCCGATGATGCTCATGCCGCTGAGCAGCGTCGCCAGATTGGCCGTGGCGATCGGCCGGCGCCGCCACAGCGGCAGCGAGATGATCGGGTCGCGCGCCCGGCGCTGCTGGAAGACGAAGCCGGTGGCGGCGACGGCGAAGCAGCCGGCGGCGACCAGCGCGGGGGTGAAGGCGCCGTTGCCGAGCTCGGTGATGGCGACCATCAGCGCCGCGATGCCGATGGCGAAGAGGGTGGCGCCGGCGATGTCGACATGGCGCTGCGCCGTCGCCACCCGCTCATGCAGGAAGGCGACGAACAGCCCGGCGGCGAGCAGGCCGACCGGGATATTGATCCAGAAGATCCAGGCCCAGTTCAGGTCCTGCACGATCAGCCCGCCCGCCAGCGGCCCGATGACCGAGGAAAAACCCCAGACGCTGGCGAGATACCCCTGCACCTTGGCGCGCTCGGCGCCGGGATAGAGGTCGCCGACCACGGTCAGGCAGATCGGCTGGATCGCCCCGGCGCCGGCGCCCTGCAGCAGGCGGAAGCCGATCAGCGCCGGGATCGACCAGGCCAGCCCGCACAGCGCCGAGCCCGCCAGGAAGATGGCGATGCCCACCAGCAGCACCGGCTTGCGGCCGAACAGGTCGGCCAGCTTGCCGAAGATCATGGTGGTCGCGGTCTGGCTCAGCAGGAAGCCGGCGAAGACCCAGGAATAGAGATGCAGGTCGCCCAGCTGCGCCGCGATCTGCGGCATGGCGGTCGAGACGATGGTGGCCTCGACGGCGATCATGAACATGGCGGCGCAGACGGCGGCCAGGATGAGGGGGCGCCGCAGGGCAGGCCGCGCCGGCATTGTCTCGGACATTCCTCCCCGTTAACGGCTTTCGGCGCGGGCGGAAACCGGGGGGCGCCTTGCTTCTGCGCAATCTTTGCGCGCGGATTGGGCAGGGGCCGGCCCGCAGGCCGCGATTGCCCGAAAATCAGGCTGGACGCGCCGGAGAATTCTTCGTGACACTCGGGGCATGAGCCAAGCCCCGCCCCGCCTGCTCTCTGGCGCCGAGCTGAAGGCGCTGTCGCAGCGCTCCGACGCCCGCGGCGCGATCCGCCTCGGCCTGCACCTGGCGCTGATCCTGGCCGCGGGATGGGCGGTCGCGGCCAGCGGACCCTGGACGCTGCTGCCGGCGATGCTGCTGCTGGGGGTGGCCCAGGCCGCGCTCTTCGCGCCGATCCACGAGACCATGCACCTGACCGCCTTCGCCAGCCGCCGGGCCAACGCGGTGGTGGGGTGGCTCGCCGCCTGCCCCTCGCTGCTGAACTGGCATTTCTACACGGCGTTCCACCTGGCGCATCACCGCCACACCCAGGATCCGGAACATGATCCGGAGCTGATCATGCCGCCGCCCTCCAGCCTGGATGCCTATCTGTGGCGGGTGATGGCGCTGCCCTATTGGCGCACCCGGCTGCTCAACCTGCGCGACGCCTGGCGCGGCGACCTGTCAGGCCATCCCTACATTCCCACCCGCGCCGCGCCGAAGATCATCCGGTCGATGCGCTGGATGAGCGTCTTCGTCGCCGGCTGCGCTGTTCTGTCGATGCTGCTGGTGGGGTGGTGGGCGCCGCTGGTCTTCTGGCTGGGGCCGCAGCTGCTGGGCCAGCCGGTGCTGCGGCTCTATCTGCTGACCGAGCACACGCTGTGCACGCATGACGCCAACGGGCTGACCAACACGCGCACGACGCTGACCAACGCGCTGGTGCGGCTGCTGATGTGGAACATGAGCTACCACACCGAGCACCACCTCTACCCCTCCATCCCCTTCCACCGCCTGGCCGACGCGCATGGCGCGCTGCGCGACCGGCTGGCGGTGCTGCAGGATGGCTACTGGCGCTGGCATGCCGGCTTCATCCGGCTGCTGCGCCAGCAGTGAGCGTGATGGCTTGAGGCGGAATCGCCGAAAAGCCTGAATCACGCGATCAAAACAAGCTTCAGGCGGTGGCTTCCACCTGGCGGTCCAGATGGGCGGCCAGGCCTTCGGGCAGGCGCAGCTTGCCGGCCAGGGCCTCCAGCCAGGCGCGCTCCTCCGGCTGGCTGATATCGACCGCGATGCGCGAGGCGAGGTAGAGCTCCGCCGCCTGCTCCGGCGTCGCCGCCAGGGCCGCGATCTCGGAGACGCCGGCATTCCCGGCCAGGGCGTCGAAGACGAAGGCCTTGCCCTCGGCATCCAGCCCCATTTGGCCGACGCGCTCGAAGATCAGCCGGCGCTCTTCCTCGTCGATATGGCCGTCGGCCTTGGCGGCGGCGATCATGGCGCGGATCAGCGACAGCTCGAAGGGCTGGCCGTCCGACCCCGCCGCCGCGGCGGGCAGGAATTTCTGGGGGACCCGCTCGGCTTCCTGGGGGG
>NZ_CACSJM010000096.1 GCF_902706185.1 Roseomonas sp. 18066
GCCGCCGCCCGGATGGCGCCAGCGCTGCCCGGCGGCAGGCCCTCGGGCAGCGGCGCCAGCAGATGCAGCCCCTGGCCGGGCACCGCGGGGCGCAGCCATCCCGCCGAGGCCTCGGTCAGCGTGGCGGCCAGCAGATCGCGGGCGGCGCGGTAGCGCGGGCGCATCCGCCGCAGATGGGCGGCATAGCCGCCGGTGGCGATCACCTCGGCCAGGGCGCCGGCGGTCAGGCTGGGCGGGAAGCGGTCGGTCAGCATGCGGGCGGCGGCGACCCGCTCCAGCAGCGCCGTCGGCAGCACGGCGAAGCCGATGCGCAGCCCAGCGAACAGCGTTTTCGAAAACGTCCCGAAATAGATGACGCGGCCGCCGCCATCGATGCCCGCCAGCGCCGGCAGCGGCGGGCCGGCATAGCGGAACTCGCTGTCGTAATCGTCCTCCAGCACGTAGGCGCCGGCCGATTGCGCCCAGTCCAGCAGCGCCAGCCGCCGCGGCATGGCCATGGCCGCCCCGGTCGGGAATTGGTGCGAGGGCGTGACATAGGCCAGCCGCGCCGCCGGCTCGCGCGCGATGCCCGCCGCGACGTCGATGCCGGCGCCGTCCACCGGCACCGGCACCAGCCGGGCGCCGGCCGCCGCCAGAATACGGCGGGCGGTGGGGTAGCCGGGATCCTCGATCCAGGCGGCGTCGCCGGGGGCGAGCAGCGCCTCGGCCACCAGGCGCAGGCCTTGCTGGGTGCCGCTGGTCAGCAGGATGCGCGCCGGGTCGCAGACCACGCCGCGGCTGGCCGCCAGATGCGCGGCGATGGCCTGGCGCAGCGCCAGGCTGCCGCGGGGATCGCCATAGCCGAAATGCTCGGCCGAGGGGTTTTTCAACTGAACCCGCAGCGAGCGGGAGAACAGCGCCAGCAGCGCCGCGTCGGGGAAGGTGCGGCCGAGGGCGAAGGGCGCCTGGCCGGGCAGGGCGAGCACGGGGGGCAGGGTGGCCTCGGCCGGGCCGCGGGGCAGCAGCGCCGCGACATAGGTGCCGGCGCCGCGGCGGCCCTCGGCCAGGCCTTCTTCCAGCAGCAGCTCATAGGCGGTGACCACGGCGTTGCGCCGCAGCCCGAGCTGGATCGCCAGCGCCCGGCTCGACGGCAGGCGCAGCCCGGCCGCCAGCCGCCCGCCCAGGATGGCGGCGCGCAAGGCGGCCAGCAGGCGCTGCGCCTGGGTCCCCGGCCCGTCCAGCTTCAGCGGCAGGTCGAGCAGCTCTGACGAAGTGGTCGGCAAGTCAGGCTCCGGATTGGTCCTCGCGCCGACCACTTTTCCGGCGCCTGATGGCCGCGTCAAGGGCCCTCCGCCCCGGGCTGCGCCGTGAGAAGGTCCCCGCCAAAAATGTCCGAGAGCTATCCCGTCGACGCCGTGAACCGCGTCAAGCGCCGCCACGACCGCGGCTTCTACGACCATGACACCGTGCATGGGCTGCTGGACACGGCGGCGCTGTGCCACGTCTCCTATGTCATCGACGGCCAGCCCTATTGCACGCCGACGCTGTTCTGGCGCGAGGGAACGCGGCTCTACTGGCATGGCAGCAGCGCCAGCCGGATGCTGCGCAACCTGTCGAAGGGCGAGCCCGCCTGCCTGACGGTGACCCATCTCGACAGCCTCGTCCTGGCCCGCTGCGGCTTCAACCATTCGGCCGATTACCGCTCGGTGATGGCTTTTGGCCTGGCGACGCTGGTGACCGACCCGGCGGAGAAGGAGCGGGCGCTGGTGATGATGGTCGACCGCTTCTTCCCGAACCGCACCGCGGGGCTGCGCGCCTCCACGACACAGGAGATCAAGGCGACCGCGGTGATCTCGATGGAGATCGACCGGGCGTCAGCAAAGATTCGCGCCAAGGGCGTGGTCGACGATGACGAGGATTACGAACTGCCGATCTATGCCGAGCGGCTGCCGGTGCGCACCATCCTCGGCCCGGCCGAGCCCTGCCCGCGGCTGATGGAGGGCGTGACCCGGGGCCCGGACCTCGCCCCCTACAGCGCCGGCCGCAGCCTGGACGAGGCGCTGACCGAGGCCTATGCCCTGGCCTATGCCACCGCCGGCTGACGCACCGCCAGGAAGCCCTCGACCATCCGCTGGAAGGCCTCGACGGCGCGGGCCAGGGTGGCGGGCGGGTCCTCGCTGGCGGCGATCCACAGCGCGGCGTTCAGCGCGGCGCCGTTGATCAGCCGCGCCGCCGCCTCCGGGTCGACCGGGGCCATGGTGCCGTCGGCGACCAGCGCGGCGACGGTCGCGGTGGAGGTGCGCAGGCAGGCGGTCTGGTTCGGCCAGCGCGACGGGTCGCCCAGCACCGCCGGCCCGTCCAGCAGCATGATGCGCTGGATCTCCGGCTCGAGGGCCATCTCGATATAGGCGACGCCCTCGGCCAGGAAGCCGAGCCAGGGGGTCGCCGCGCCGTCGCGCCGCTGCGCGGTGCGGGCCAGCATCTCGGCGTCGATCTGCCCGACCACCGCCTGCAGCAGCCCCTTCTTGTCGCCGAACTGGTGGTAGAGCGCGCCGCGGGTCAGCCCGGCCTCGGCGGTCAGCTCGTCCATCGAGGCGGCGGCATAGCCCTTTTCCGCGAAGGCCCGGCGAGCGGCGCGGATCAGCGCGGCGCGGGTCTCTTCCATCTTCTCGGCACGGCGGCCCGTGGCCATGGGGCAGGCTCCTGTTCACATACGTCGCGTATGTGATGTTGACATACGCCGCGTATGTCCCCAGATGGGTCGCATACGCGGCGTATCTGAAATAGGCGCCGCGCCTCCCAGAAGGAACCCCCTCCCATGCGCGACGCCATTTTCCCCGCCGGCCGCCAGGCCCTCTACGAGATCAACCGCTATTCCGCCGCCATCCGCTCCGGCGACCTTCTGTTCGTGTCGGGACAGGTGGGCAGCCGGGAGGATGGCTCGCCCGAGCCCGACTTCGCCAGGCAGGTGCAGCTGGCCTTCGACAACCTGGCGGCGGTGCTGCAGGCGGCCGGCGCCGGCTTCGACGATATCGTCGACGTCACCACCTTCCACACCGACCCGAAGGTCCAGTTCGACACGGTGAGCCAGATCCGCACCGGGATCTTCTCCCGCAAGCCCTATCCGAACTGGACCGCGGTGGGCGTGAACTGGCTGGCCGGCTTCGATTTCGAGATCAAGGTCATCGCGCGGATCCCGGCGGCCTGAGCGAATGCCGGGGTCACGAATTCGTAAGCCGGCAGCAGGCGAGGGAATGCGCGCCCCCCCTGCCGCGTAGGCGGGGGGTGCAGCGCCATCCTCGCCGCCGGGCCGTGACAACGGCCCGGCTTCCCGCTCCCGAACCGGCCGACCCTTCCAGTCGCGCCCGGCGGGGCGGCGGCATGCGCGCTGCCGCCCCCTGCCGGAGCTTCTGGAAAAGAAATGGAATGGATCGCCGACCCCACCGCCTGGCTGGGCCTGGGGACGCTGATCGTGCTCGAGCTCGTGCTCGGCATCGACAACCTGATCTTCATCGCCATCCTGGCCGACAAGCTGCCGCCCGAGCAGCGCCACCGCGCCCGCATGATCGGCCTGTCGCTGGCGCTGCTGATGCGGCTGGCCCTGCTGGCCGGCATCGCCTGGATCGTCGGCCTGACCGCGCCGCTGTTCAGCCTGGCGGGCTTCGAGATCACCGGCCGCGGCCTGATCCTGGTCGGCGGCGGGCTGTTCCTGCTGTTCAAGGCCACCAGCGAGCTGCATGAGCGGCTGGAAGGCGCCGAGCCGGCCGCCGACCGCCCGCGCGTCTGGGCCAGCTTCTGGCAGGTGGTCGCGCAGATCGTCGTGCTGGACGCGGTCTTCTCGCTGGATTCGGTGATCACCGCGGTCGGCATGGTCCAGCACCTGTCGATCATGGTCATCGCCGTCGTCATCGCCATGGCGGTGATGCTGGCGGCGTCGCGGCCGATGATGCGCTTCGTCTCGGCGCATCCGACGGTGGTGATCCTCTGCCTGGGCTTCCTGCTGATGATCGGCTTCAGCCTGATCGCGGAAGGCCTCGGGCTGCCTATCCCGAAGGGTTATCTCTACGCCGCCATCGGCTTCTCGGTGCTGATCGAGGCCTGCAACCAGCTCGCCCGCCGCAACCAGGACCGGCGGGCGAATGCCGGCGACCGCCGCCACCGCACGGCGACCGCGGTGCTGCGCCTGCTCGGCGGCCGGGAAGAATCGTCGGCCCTGGCCGAGCCCGGCCCGGCGGAGCCTGCCGCGAGAGAGCCCGCCCCCGTCTTCGGCCCGGCCGAGCGCGCCATGGTGCAGGGCGTCATGGCGCTGGGCCAGCGCAGCCTGCGCTCGATCATGACGCCGCGCGCCGAGGTCGACTGGCTGGAGATCGACCTGCCCGCCGGGGAGCAGCGCCGCCGCATCCTGGCGAGTGGCCATTCGCGCTTCATCCTGGCGCGGGGCGGCATCGAGGCGGTGGTGGGCGTGGCGCTCGCCCGTGATCTTCTCCGCGACCTGCTCGACCACCAGAAGATCGACGTGGAGAAAAGCATCCGCCCGCCGCTGCTGGTGCCCGACCGCATGGGGGTGCTGGTGCTGATGGAGAAGCTGCGCGCGGCGCCGGTGCAGCTGGCCGTCGTGGTCGACGAGTTCGGCGGGCTGGAGGGCATCGTCACCCCCACCGATATCCTGGAAGCCATCGCCGGCGGCTTCCAGCAGGGCGGCGCGCTGTCGCCGCTGCTGGTGGCCGAGGGCGAGACCGCCTGGCTGGCCGACGGGCAGATCGACCTGCACAGCCTGGACCGGCAGCTGGGCCTGCAGCTGGCCGGCCAGGCCGGGCGCTACACGACGCTCGCCGGCTTCGTCATGGGCCGGCTCGGCCGGCTGCCGGTGGCCGGCGACCGCTTCCAGGATGGCGGCCTGGTCTTCACGGTGGAGGAAATGGTCGGCCGCCGCCCGGGCCGCACCCGGCTGCAGCGCGTCGCGGCGGAGGCGCCGGCCTGAGCGATCGGCGCTGAAAGAATCCGCGCGGCGGTGTCACAGCCGGCGGGGCCATATCGTCATGGGTCCGAAGCCTGCATGGTGCAGGACCGGAGCCCCCGACCATGACCCCGCGCATCGCCGCCCCCTACAAGCTCGCCCCCGAAGCCATCAAGGCGCTGATGGCGCTCGAGGCCAGCTTCAAGACCACCACCCTCGAGCATGCCCTGAAAGAGCTGGTGAAGCTGCGCGCCTCGCAGATCAATGGCTGCGCCTTCTGCATCCACATGCATGCCAGCGACGCCCGCGCCCATGGCGAGACGGAGCTGCGCCTCTACATGCTGAACGCCTGGCGGGAATCGCCGCTCTACACCCCGCGCGAGCGTGCGGCCCTGGCCTGGACCGAGGCGCTGACCCGGATCGCCGAGACCGGCGCGCCGGATGCCGACTACGCGCCGGTGGCCGAGGCCTTCAGCGAAGCCGAGCAGGTGCAGCTGACCCTGCTGGTCGGCGCCATCAACCTGTGGAACCGGCTGGCGGTCAGCATGCGCTACCAGCACCCCCTCGAGATGGCGCATGCCGCCGCCTGAGGCCGGCGCCGACGCCTTCACGCAGCAGCGGCCCCGGCTGCTGCGCCTGGCCTATCGCATGCTGGGATCCTCGGCCGAGGCGGAGGACATCCTGCAGGAGGCCTGGATCCGCTGGCAGGGGGCCGACCAGGACGGCGTGCGCAGCGCGCCGGCCTTCCTGACCCGGGTGGTGACGCGGCTCTGCCTGGACCAGCTCGGCTCCGCCCGCGCCCGGCGGGAGAGCTATGTCGGCAGCTGGCTGCCCGAGCCGCTCTACGAGCCGGAGCCCGAGGAAATGCGCGCCGACGAGATTACTCTAACGTTGATGCTGGCCCTCGAGCGGCTTTCCCCGCTGGAGCGCGCCGCCTTTCTTCTGCATGACGTCTTCGAGGTGCCCTTGCCCGAGGTCGCCACCGCCCTGGGCCGCGACCCGGCGGCGGCGCGGCAGCTGGCGGCGCGGGCGCGGGCGCATGTGAAGGAGGCCCGGCCGCGCTATGCCGTCGCACCCGCCGAGGGCGAGCGCATCGCCGCCGCCTTCTTCCAGGCCTCGACCACCGGCGACCTCGAGGCGCTGCGCGGGCTGCTGGCCGAGGGCGTGGTGCTGCAATCCGATGGCGGCGGCAAGGTCACCGCCTTCCTCAATCCGATCCTGGGGCTGGAGAAGGCGCTGCGCCTCTTTGCTGGCCTGGCGCGCAAGCCGCATGACCGCCCGGCCGAGCTGCTGCGCGCCTGCCGCATCGACGGCCTGCCCGGCTATGTCAGCCGCGGCCGCGACGGGCTGTTGCAGACCACGGCGCTGGCCATCGAGGACGGCCGCATCACCGCCATCTACATCACCCGCAACCCGGAGAAGCTGCGCCAGGTGGCCGCCGCCCTGGCGGCGACGGCGCCCCCCGATGGCCTGCCGAGCTAGCATGTGATCGCCTGAGACAGACTCGTCGAAAGGCGTGAATCACCCGCTCAAACTAGCCGCGCTTGGCGCCGATCGAGGCGGTCGCGAAGGGGGTGGTCTGGTAGATCTGGTTGATCCAGTTGCCGAAGAGCAGATGCGCATGGCTGCGCCAGCGGTTCTCCGGCTTCACCGAGGGGTCGTCCTTCGGGAAATAATGCCGCGGCTTGGCGATGCTCTTCCCGGCCGCCAGGTCGCGGAAGTATTCCTCGGCCAGCGAGCTGGAATCATATTCGATGTGGTTGAACATGTGCAGCGCGCCATGCCGCGGATCGTCCAGCAGGCAGAGCCCGGTCTCCTCGGATTCCATCAGCACGGTCATGCCGCTGTCGGCCGGGATGTCGGCGCGGCGCACCTCGGTCCAGCGCGAGACCGGGATGGAGAAGTCGTCGGAAAAGCCGCGCAGATAGGGCGAGGCCGGCGCCAGGTTGCGGTGCCGGTAGACGCCGAAGGCCTTCTCGGTCAGCGAATGCTTCGGCATGCCGTGGAAATGCTGGGCCGCCGCCTGCGCCCCCCAGCAGATGGTGAAGAGCCCGTGCACATGGCTCTGCGTCCAGTCGAGGATGCGGCGCAGCTCGTCCCAGTAGGTGACCTCCTCGAAAGGCAGGGTCTCGACCGGGGCGCCTGTGATGATGAAGCCGTCGAAGCGCTCGCGCCGGATGCTTTCCCAGTCGCTGTAGAAGGAAAAGATATGGTCGCTCGGGGTGTTGCGGGCGACGTGGTTGGTCATGCGCACCAGGGTCAGCTCGACCTGCAGCGGCGTCGCCCCCAGCAGCCGCGCGATCTGCGCCTCGGTGCGCACCTTGTTCGGCATCAGGTTCAGCAGGCCGATGCGCAAGGGGCGGATATCCTGGCGCACCGCATCCGCCTCGCGCATCAGCATCACCCCTTCGGCGGCGAGCGTCGCGGCGGCGGGCAGGTCGTCGGGGATCTTGATCGGCATGGCGCAGGGCCTCGGCTGGTGGGTGAGCCGGACGGACGCGCTGTGGCGAGGACCCGAATAATTGCCGGTTCGGCCACATCCCCCCTGGTAGACCAGGGAGCGCCACCTTGCCCGGGAGGGCAGGTTGGCGTCGGGCGTCGGCCCAACTCTTGATGTCGTCCCCCTTCTAGGCAGCCGGGCGCGGCTTGGCAATGCCGCGCCCGGGGTGGGGTCCCTCAGCGTCCCTGGGTCAGCTCCAGCGCCTGCCGCTCGAACAGCCGGCGATACAGCCCGGCCGGGCGGTCGAGCAGGCTGGCATGGTCGCCTTCCTCCACCACCCGGCCCTGGTCGAAGACCAGGATGCGGTCCATGGCGCGGACGGTGGCCAGCCGGTGGGCGATGACCACCGCGGTGCGGCCGACCAGCAGCCGCGCCATGGCCTGCTGGATCGCCGCCTCGGATTCCGAATCCAGCGCCGAGGTGGCCTCGTCCAGGATCAGCACCGGGGCATCGGCCAGGAAGGCGCGGGCGAGGGCCACCCGCTGCCGCTCGCCGCCCGACAGCTTGACGCCGCGCTCGCCGACCAGCGTGGCATAGCCGCGCGGCAGCCGGTCGATGAAGTCCTCGGCATTGGCCAGCCGCGCCGCCCGCCCGATGTCTTCCAGCGACGCGCCCGGCCTCGCGTAAGCGATGTTCTCGGCGAGCGAGCGGTGCAGCAGCACCGGCTCCTGCTGCACGATGGCGATGCGCGACCGCAGCGAGCCCTGGGTGACGCCGCGCACATCCTGCCCGTCGATCAGCACCGCGCCGCCGGTCACGTCATGCAGCCGCTGGATCAGTTTTATCAGTGTCGTCTTGCCGGAGCCGGAGGGGCCGACGAGACCGACGCTCTCGCCGGCGCGGATGGTCAGGTCGAGGTCGCGATAGAGCGGGTCCGGATGGCCGCCATAGCGGAAGGTCACCTTCCGGAACTCGATTTTTCCTTCGTCGATCCGCGCCGGTATCGCGTCAGGCGCATCGGCAATTCCCTGTGGCGTGCGGAAGAGATGAACAAACTCCTCCATCTCGTTGACGCCGCGCTGCAGGTTGCTGATGTGGTAGCCGACATCGCGCAGATAGCCCTGCACCATGAAGAACATGGTCAGCACCGTCGCGACATCGCCCGGCCCGGCCTGGCCCTGCCACCAGAGCCACAGGACGATGCCGATGACGGCGATGCGCAGCAGCAGCAGGGTGACGGTCTGCAGCGCCTCGGAGGCCGCGCCGCGCCGCCAGCCGCGCCGCGTCCGCCGGCGCCACTTGTCGATCAGCCAGCCCAGCCGGTCATCCTCCCGCGCCTCGGCGGCGAAGGCCTTGACCACGTTGTTGGCGCCGATGGCATCCGCCATGGCGCCGCCCAGCCGGCTGTCCCAGCCATTCGACAGCCGCGAGGCCGGCGCCACCCAGCGCAGCGACAGGAACAGGGTCAGCGCCACGTAGAACAGCCCGCCGCCGGCCACCAGCAGCCCCATGGCCGGCCAGCGCCAGCCCAGCATCAGGGTGGCGCCCAGCAGCACCAGCGCCGAGGGCAGCAGGGCGATCAGGATGGTGTCGTTCAGCAGGTCGATCGCCCACATGCCGCGGCTGATCCGCCGCACCGTGGCGCCGGCGAAGCCATTGGCGTGCCAGTCGGCCGAGAAGCGCTGGACGCGCGCGAAGGCGCCGGCGCCGGCATGCTGCATGCTGCGCAGGGTCAGCGCGATGACGGCCAGGATGCCGGCGACGCGGCCCACCAGCAGCGCCAGGCCGAGCAGCGCCAGCAGGCCGAGCGCCGCCAGCGCCTGGTCCAGCGCGGCTTCCCGGTTGGCGCCGGCCGTGGCGATGGCCTCGACCAGCCGCCCGGCATAGATCGGCACCAGCACGTCGGTCAGCGTCGCCAGCCCCATGCCGCCCAGGATGGCGGCGAGCAGCCAGGGATGCCGCGCCCATTGGCGCAGCATGAAGGGGATCACCAGGCGGAAGGGTTCCGCCTGCTTCTTGTCGGGGGTCACGGATGCGTCCCGCCCGGCAGATCCGGGCGGCCTCTTCGAGGGGGCCACAAGCCGGGCAGCGACGTTCCGGTGAACGTCAACCCCGCGGCGCAGCGATGCGGAAGGAAGGCGAGGGAGGCCTTGGGGCGGCGGACGCCGCCGGGGACCTAGCGAACCAGCGGGCGGCCCGCGCTCCGGGGGGTATCCCCGGGTCGGGCAGGGCCGGCGGTCGACACCGTCGGCGGCGGGGGTGGCTCGCGATGAAGCATGCTGTCCATGGAGCCCTCCCTGCTGCGCTGGATTGCGCGGCCGTAACCTAATCCAGCCGCGACCATGGCGGCAAGCGTCACTTCGGTGACGCTGCGGACACGAGCGCGCGACGGCCCAGGCCCCGTTGCCGCAGCGTGGCCACGGGACTAATGAGAATGCGTCGCATATTCAGGCGTGCCACGCCCTGGTGGGGCCGCGGGCGCGCACCACATGCCACGGGACAGGGGCGCCGACCGCGCCCATCCAGGACGGAGGATTGCATGCACAAGCTGCCCATCGGGACGAATGCCACCGGAAGCCGCGCCGAGAGCGATTCCATGGGCCAGATCGAGGTGCCCGCCGCGCATTACTGGGGCGCCCAGACCCAGCGCAGCCTGCTGCATTTCTCGATCGGCACCGCGGCCGACCGCATGCCCGCCGGCATCCCGCAGGCCTTCGGCTATGTGAAGAAGGCCGCCGCCCTGGTGAATGCCCGCGCCGGCCGGCTGGACCAGGCCAAGGCCGAGGCCATCGCGGCGGCCGCCGACGAGGTGATCAGCGGCGCGCTGGACGACGAGTTCCCGCTCTTCGTCTGGCAGACCGGCTCCGGCACCCAGACCAACATGAACGCCAATGAGGTCATCGCCAACCGCGCCTCGCAGCTGCTGGGCGGCAAGATCGGCGCCGGCCGGCTGGTGCACCCGAATGACGACGTCAACATGGCGCAGTCGTCGAACGACACCTTCCCGACCGCCATGCATGTCGCCGCCGTCCTCGAGCTGCGGCATCGCGCCATCCCCAGCCTGGCGGCGTTGACCGGCGCCATCGAGGACAAGGCCCGGCTCTGGGCCGATGTGGTCAAGATCGGCCGCACCCATCTGCAGGACGCCGTGCCGCTGACCGTCGGCCAGGAATGGTCGGGCTGGGCGCGGCAGATGCGCGACGCGCTGGCCAATCTGGAGCGCAGCATCGACGGGCTGCTGGAGCTCGCCGCCGGCGGCACCGCGGTCGGCACCGGGCTCAACGCGCCGGCGGGCTTCGCCGAGGCCATCGCTGAAGAGATTGCGACGCTGGCGGGCCAGCCCTTCCGCACCGCGCCGAACAAGTTCGCGGCCCTCGGCGGGCTGGACGCGATGGTCGCCGGCATGGCGGGCTTGCGCGGCGTCGCCGTGGCGCTGCTAAAGATCGCCAACGACATCCGCTGGCTGGCCTCGGGTCCGCGCTGCGGCCTTGGCGAGCTGACCCTGCCGGAGAACGAGCCCGGCTCCTCGATCATGCCGGGCAAGGTCAATCCGACCCAGTGCGAGGCCATGGTCATGGTCTGCACCCAGGTGCTGGGCGAGGATGCCGCGGTGGCCTTCGCCGGCAGCCAGGGTCAGCTGAACCTGAACGTGATGCGGCCGGTGATCATCATGAACTTCCTGCGCTCGGCGCGGATCCTGGGCGATGCGGCCGGCACCTTCCGCCGCTACACCGTCGAGGGCACCGAGCTGAACCGCGCCCGCATCGCCGAGCTGCTGGACCGCTCGCTGATGCTGGTGACCGCGCTGGCGCCGGTGATCGGCTACGACAAGGCGGCGAAGATCGCGCACAAGGCGCATGTCGAGGGCTCGACGCTGCGCGAGGCGGCGCTGGCCAGCGGCTGGATCGACGGCCCGGCCTTCGACGAAGCCGTCCGGCCGGAGCTGATGGTGGGCCCGATGCCGGCGATCTGAACGTAAACCGGGCGGGCCTTTCGCGGCCCGCCCGGATTTCTGTCAGTCCGCCTCAGGCGGGATGACGTTGGTCGAGAGACCGTCGAGAAGAACGTCGCGCATGGTCTCGGCGCCCTTCACCCGGATGTCGAGCAGCGATTCCGGCGCGTGGAAGGCGCTGTGCGGCGTGACGATCAGCCTGCCGCGCAGCCATTCCTCGCGCGCCCGATAGGCCTGCAGCAGCGGCGGCTCGGGCAGCGGGACCGGCTCGACCGGCAGCACGTCGAGGCCGGCGCCGGCCAGATGCCCGCTGCGGAGGTTGGCCTCCACCGCGTCGAGGTCCAGCACCGGACCGCGGGCGGTGTTGATCAGCACGGCATCCTTGGGCAGCTGGGCGAGCTCGCCAGCGCCGATCAGGCCCTTCGTCTCCTTCGTCAGCAGGCAGTGCAGCGACAGCACGTCCGACTGCGGCAGCAGTTCCTGCAAACTGCGGCACCGGTTGATGCCCAGCGCCCGGTCGACGCCGTTCGGCAGCTTTGGGTCATAGAAGAAAACCTTGAAGCCGAGGGCCTTGGCGCGCAGCGCGACGGCGGTGCCGATGCGCCCCAGCCCGACGATGCCGAAGTTCTGCACGTTCAGCCGGCGGATCACCGGCGCGTCCAGGTAGTTCCAGGCCGCCGGCGGGTCGCTGCGCTGCACGTCGTGGTGCAGCAGCAGCCCGCGGCGCAGCGCCAGCGTCATGGCGATGGCGTGGTCGGCGATCTCCGAGGTGCCGTAGTCGGGCACGTTGCAGACCTTGATGCCGCGCGCCGCGCAGGCGGCGCGGTCGACGCGGTCATAGCCGACGCCGAGCCGCACCACGACCTTCAGCTTCGGGAAGCGCGTCAGGTCGTCGGCGGTCAGCCAGTTGCGGAAGACGAAAAGGCCTTCCGCTTCGTCGCTGAGCGCCTGCGGCAGCGTGTCGTAGCTGCCCAAGCCGCCGCCGCGGTGGAGCGACACCCGCCCCCCGAAGATCGGCTGCTCGAAAGAATCATCCGGATAGAGGGCTTCGGGCTCCAGGACGGTGATCGGCATGGCTCAGCCCAGCTTGCCGGCGCGGGGGTCGTGGCGGGCGACGCGCGACAGCAGGTACTCGACCTCGGCCTTCGCCTTGGCCGACAGCGCCGCACCCGGCTTGCGCTGCGCGTCGGCGGCGATGATGCCGCGGCGGGCCATGACATACTTGCGCACGGCGAGGCCCGTCGGGCCCTGCTGCTGCTCGTAGCGGAGCAGGGGAAGATGGCCGTCGAACAGGTCATGCGCCTCGTCGCGCTTGCCCTCGGCCTGCAGGCGGACGATGTCGCAGAGCATGTCCGGGAAGGCATAGCCGGTCATGGCGCCATCGGCGCCGCGCTCGACCTCGAAATCGAGGAACAGCCCGCCATTGCCGCAGAGGATGGAAATCGGCTTCATCGAGCCATCCGCCTGGAAGCCGCGGAGAGTAGAAATCTTCTCCAGGCCGGGCCAGTCCTCATGCTTCAGCATCACGCAGGCAGAATTATCCTGGACGATGCGGCGGATGACGCCCGGCGTCATGACGACGGAGAAAGTCTGCGGGAAATCCTGGATGACGAAGGGAATTTCCTCGCCGATGGCCTCGCTGGCCTGGCGGTAATAGGTGACGATCTGGTCGTCGGTGCGCAGCGTGTTGGGCGGCGCGATCATCACGCCGGCGGCCCCCTTGTCCATGGCAGCGCGCGCCAGGGTCCGCATCGCGGCGAAGCCCGGGGCGGAGACGCCGACGATGACGGGGACGCTGCTGGCGCGGGTGATGAAGCGGGTGGCGAGCTCCAGCGCCTCGGCGCCGTCCAGCTTCGGGGCCTCGCCCATGACGCCCAGCACGGTCATGCCGGTGCTGCCGCATTCCAGGTAGAAGTCGGTCATCTTGTCGACCGAGGCGTAGTCGATCCGCCCCTCGGCATCGAAGGGGGTCGGCGCGATGGGGTAGACCCCCTTGGCGGTGTGATCGAGCATGGGCTTCTCTCCTGGTCCGGCGTTTTCTGGTGGGCGTTTTCCGGGATCGATCCTGGCCAAGCTGGCATCCCGGGTAAACCCCCTGGGCGCCGTCTTCACCTGACGGATTTTCCGTGATGTGATGGCCGCCGCCATGAACACCCGCTTCCTCGCCACCCTCTGCGCCGTCGCCGAGGCCGGATCGCTGGCCGCCGCCGCGCGCCGCCTGGGCCTGGCCCATGCCACCGTCGCCGAGCAGGTGGCGGCGCTGGAGCGCGAGCTGGGCGCGCCGCTGCTGACCCGCCGCGGCCGCAGCCTGGTCCTCACCGAGGCCGGCCAGGCGATCCTGGAACCGGCCGCCGAGATCCTGGCCCGCGTCGAGGCCCTGCGCGCCCGGGTGCAATTGGGCGAGCTGCGCGGGCAGCTGCGGGTGGGCTCGATCTCGACGGCGCTGATCAGCCTGATGCCGCCGGCGCTGCGGCGCATGGCCGAGCGGCATCCGCGCATGGAGATCAAGGTGCTGCCCGGCACCTCGGCGCTGCTCTACCGCATGCTGGAGGCCGGCGAGCTGGACTGCGCGCTGATCGTCGAGCCGCATTTTTCCCTGCCGAAGAGCCTCGACTGGCACCCTGTGCGGCGGGAGCCGATGACGCTGATCGCGCCCGCTGGCATGCCCGGGACGACGGCGGCCGAGCTGCTGGCCGCCGCGCCCCTGATCCGCATGGACCGCGCCGCCTGGAGCGGAAGGCTGGTCAACCGCGCGCTGCGCGACCTGGAGCTGCCGGTGCGCGAGCTCTTCGAGCTGGATGCGCAGGAGGCCATCGTCATCCTGGTGGCGCAGGGGCTGGGGGTCTCGCTGCTGCCCGACTGGGGCATCAAGCCGCCGGCCGGCCAGCCGATCCGCCGGATCGCGGTGGGGGACGGCGCCTATGACCGCGTCGTCGGCCTGGTCCTGGCGCGGGGCCTGCGGGAAAAGCTGGCGCGCAGCCTGGCGAGCGCGCTGGAGGAAGCCGTGGGGGGCTTGCCGGCGGCCGCGGCCCAGGCTCCGATGGGCGCCTGACGCTGCCCCGGACCCGCTGCATGCTGCCGCCCAAGACCGCGCCCCGGATCATCTGCCTGGGGCATGCGACGCTCGACCGCTCCTATGTCATCGAGCGCTTCCCGCCCGGCCCGCGCAAGGTCAAGGCGGTCGCCGCCTTCGCCAACGGCGGTGGGATGGCGTCCTCGGCGGCGGTCGCCGCGTCCCGGCTGGGGGCGCGGGTGTCGCTCTGGGGTCGGGTCGGCGACGACGCGGCGGGGGCCGAGATCCGCGCCAGCCTGGCGGGCGAGGGGGTGGCCACCGACGGGCTGCGCTGTGTCGCCGGCGCCGTCTCGGCGACCTCGGCGGTGATCATCGACGCCGCCGGCGAGCGGCTGCTGGCGCATCACGATGGCGACCGGCTGGACGCCGATCCCGGTTCTCTGCCCGTCGACCAGGTGAGCCGCGCCGATGCCGTGCTGGCCGACCTGCGCTGGATCGAAGGGGCGATGGTGCTTTTCGCCGCCGCCCGTGCGGCCGGCGTGCCGACCATCCTGGACGCCGATGTCTCCGACATTCCGGATCTTCGCCCGCTGCTGGCGCTGACCGACTACGCCATGTTCTCCGAGGGCGGCCTCGCCGAGTTCCGCGACGCTCCGCTGAAAGAGGCCCTGGCGGCGGTGCGGGCCGCCGGGCCGCGCCATGCCGGGGTCACGCGCGGGGCGGCCGGCTATTTCTGGCAGGAGGGCGAGGGGCCGGTCCGCCACCAGCCCGGCTTCCCGGTCGCGGTGGTCGACACCAACGGGGCGGGCGACGCCTTCCATGGCGGCTTCGCCTGGGCCCTGGCGGGCGGGCTGGAGGCCGCCCGGGCGATCCGCCTGGCCTCGGCCGCGGCGGCGCTGAAATGCCGCAAGCCGGGGGCGCGGGCCGGGCTGCCGCGTCAGTCCGAGCTTGCTGCCTTCCTCGAAGACGCTGGCCTAGACGCCTGATCCTGCAGCTTCTTCAGCGCGACCAACTGGCAAAAAGATCGTCGCGCGGCGGCTGGCGGGGCAGGCTGGGGTCGGGCAGCGCCGTGCGCAGCAGATGCTGCAGCAGCCGCCAGGGGCTGGGCGGCGGCGCCTGCCATTCGTCGGCCAGGGCGGTGGCCAGGGCGTCGAGCGCGGCGGCCTCGGTGCCCTCCAGCAGCAGCAGCGTCTCCACCCCCGGCGGCGGCGCGTCGGGGAAGACCGGATAGGGCGCGCCCGGCGCCTCGCTGCCGCCGAGCACGGCGCCGGTCAGGGTGCCGGCATCGATCCAGGCGCCCAGCCGGGGCAGCAGCGGCTGCACCTCGGCGACCGGCCGGGCGAAGCGCAGCATGGCCATGGCGCCGCCCTGGCTGGTGCGGCGCGCCAGCACCCCGCGCGCCGGCAGGCGGCGGAAGCCGGTCAGGCTGGGCCGCATCCGCGCCGACCAGCGGGTGGGCGCCTGCATCAGCTCGGCATAGGCAGGGGTCTCCAGCGCGGCCAGGCTCTCGACCGTGTAGAGAGTAAAAAAATCAGCGCCTTGCTCGGCGCGGTAGCGATGCGCGCTGAGGAAGCCGGGGGCGCCCAGGCGTTCCGGCATATGCTCGGTGCTGTGCCAGGCCTCGTATTCGGCGGCCTGCTCGGGCCGCACACCGTTCCAGAGGGCGAGGAAATCGCTCATGGCCGCAGGATCACCTTGCAGCCCTGCCGCGCCCGCAGCAGGTCGAAGCCTTCCAGCGCCCGGTCCAGCGGCAGCCGGTGGGTGATCATTTTTCTGGCGGTCTCCGCATGGCGGGAGAGGAGAGAAAGCACCCGCGGCCAATCGGCGATGGGGGCGCGATAGGCGCCGAACAGGGTCTGCTCCAGCCGCACCAGCCGGGTCAGGTCGATCGGCGCCGGGCGGGCATGGATGCCGGCCACCACGAAGCGCCCGCCGCGCCGCAGCCGCGCCATGCCCTCGGTCACCGCCGCCGCGACGCCGGCCGCCTCGATCACCACGTCGAAGCTTTCTTCCCCCAGCGAGCCCTCGGCCAGGTCGACCGTCGCGATGCCGCCGAGGGCGCGCGCCAGGTCCAGCCGCGGCGCGTCCTTCACCCCGGCCAGCGTGACCGCCGCCCCCGCCAGCGACGCGAAGAAGGCGATGCCGAGGCCGATCGGGCCAGGGCCGAGGACCAGCACCCGTTCCCCCGGCCGGATCCCAGGCAATTCAGCGGCATGCAGCGAGACGCTGAGCGGTTCGGCCATGGCGGCCAGCTCGGCGTCCAGCCCCGCGGGCAGGGCGACGCAGTTCAGCGACGGCACCCGGACCTGCGACGCGAAGGCGCCGTCGCGGCCGATGCCGATGCCGCGGCGCTGGCTGCAGCCATCGGGGTCGCCGCCGCGGCAGGCAGGGCAGGCGCCGCAGACCGTCGAGGGCCGCACCGTCACCCGCTGCCCGAGCGTCCAGCCGGAAACCCCGTCGCCGAGGGCCGCGATGGCGCCGGCGAATTCATGGCCGATGGTCACCGGCATGGCGGCCGTCATGCTCTCATAGCCGGCGGTCCAGTCGGCGATATGCAGGTCGGTGCCGCAGATGCCGGCGGCCTCGACGGCGACCAGCACTTCGCCGGGCGCGGCCACGGGGGGCGCCAGCGCGGCGAAGTCCAGCCCGGGGGCGGCGGCGGTTTTCCGGAGGGCGCGCATCAATCCATCCGCACCTTGGCGTCGGCGATCACCTGGGCCCAGAGCTTTCCCTCCGCTTCCATGAAAGCCGCGAAGTCGACGGGGCCCATTGCGGCGGGCACGGCGCCGAGCAGCGCCAGGCGCTCCTTGACGGAAGCCTGCTCCAAGGCCGCGGCGAAGGCGGCGTTCAGCTTCGCGACCGGCTCGGCCGGCAGGTCCTTCGGCCCGGCCAGCCCGACCCAGGCCGAGACGTCGTAATTCGGGAAACCCTGTTCCGCGACGGTGGGAACGTCGGGCAGGCTGGGCACGCGCTCGGCGACGGTGACGGCCAGCGCCCGCAGCGCGCCGCTCTGGATCTGCCCGGCCGCCGAGGCCAGGGTGCAGAACATCACCTCGAGGTTGCCGGCGATGGTGTCGGTCAGCGCCGGCGCCTCGCCGCGATAGGGCACGTGCTGGGTGGGCACCTTGGCGCGCAGGCCGAAGAGCTCGCCGGCCAGATGGGCGACGGTGCCGCTGCCGCCCGAGCCGAAGGTCAGCGGATTGCCCGATTTTCTCACGAGATCAGCCAGTTCCGGCATGGTCTTCACCGGGGAAGCCGCGCGGGTCACCACGACGAAGGGCAGCTTGGCCAGCAGGGCGACCGGGGTCAGCTCCTTGCGCCAATCGTAAGGAAGATCGTCGCGGAAGGCCGGGTTGATCACCGTCGTCGTCGGCACCGCCAGCAAGGTGTAGCCGTCGGGCGCCGCGCGGGTGACGGCCTGGGTGGCCGGGATGGTGCTGCCGCCACCGCGGTTCTCGATCACCGGGCGCCGGCCCAGCGGGCCGCCGGCGGCCTCGGCGATGGTGCGGGTCGCGACATCGACGCCGCCGCCGGCGGCGAAGGGCACGATGATGCTGGGGGGACGCGCCGGCCAGGCGGTCTGGGCCAGGGCCGGGGCGGCGAGGGGGATAAGGCTGGCGGCCAGCGTGGCGCGGCGGGTGAGCATGGGCGGATTTCCTCCAGGGGGCGGCTTTTTCCGGCTGATTGCGCCGGCCCGCGGCGCCGCGCAACCGCCAAAGCCGGCAGGAGGTATGTCTTCAGGGCAGAGGCTGCTCGCGATCGACGGAAAGGATGCCCTCGGCCAGCAGCGCCTCGAAATCGGGCAGGAAGCGGGCCTGCAGCCGGTCCAGCACGCGGTGCAGATAGACGTCGAAGCGCGCCTCGGTGGTGGTTGATCTTACGGCAACCTGGCCGCCGCGGATGGCCATGGCGCTGAAGGCGTCGATCAGGGCGACGGCGATGCCGGCCTCGGCCAGGGCGGCGGCGGATTCCGCGAAGCGCACCAGGTGCCGGGCGCCGGGCGTCACGTCGCCCAGAAAGCCCTCGATCATCCGGCCATGCACCGAGTGTGGGTCGAAGACGGCCAGTGGCTGGCCGGCGAAATCCGCCGGCGCCAGGCGCGGCCGATCGGCCAGCGGCGAGCCGCGCGGCACCAGCGCCACCAGCCGCCCCTGGCCGATGCGCTGGCTGTGGATGCCGGCCTGCTGGACGGGGAACAGGGTGACGGCGACCTCGCCGGTGCCTTCGGTGAGATACGGCCCGACCTGGCTGACCGACAGCACGTCGAGCCGCAGCGCCAGCCCCGGCGTCGCCCGCAGCAGCCCGGCCAGCGCCTGCGGCACCAGGGCACGCCCCAGCGACGGCGACACGCCCACCTCGAAGCGCGCGGCGCCGAGGCGCGCCCGGCGCGCGGCATCGTCCACCGCATGGCGCAGCGCGTCATAGGCGCGGTCGATCTCGCCCAGCATGCGCCGCGCCTCGGCGGTCGGGTGCAGCCGGCCGCCGCTGCGGTCGAACAGCGCCAGGCCCAGCACATCCTCCATCCGCCGCACGATGCGGGTGACGGTGGGCTGGGCGATGCCCAAGCCCCGCGCGGCGCCGGCCAGCGAGCCCGCCTGCAGCACCGCGCGCAGCACCTCGATCTGGCGGAGGGTCAGCATGGGCGCGGTTATGGGCTCAGCGCAGCAGCGCCGCCACCCGTCCTTCCAGATAGGGGTAGAAGGGGTTCGACGACAGCCGCAGCAGCGCGTCCAGCCCGAGCACCAGCGCGCCCCGCTCGCCCCGCGCCGCGATGGCGCCGAGGTTCAGGGGAAACCCTTCGGCCGGATCGGTGGTCGCGCCGTAGAGCCCGTCGTTCGGCGGGAAGGGCAGGGCGACATGCGACAGCGAATAGACATCCGCCGGATAGTCCAGCCCGAGCGGCGTCGTGGGCTTGGGCGTCGCGGCGCCGGGCTCGGTGACCTCCTCGGTCATGGCCGGGTCGCCGGGGCCAGCGTTGCTGATGACGGCGGCGCGGAAACGGCGCGGGCCGGGCGGCAGCAGGCGTTCCAGCATGGTCTCGGCCGAGCGGCGGAACAGCGGGCCGAGCAGGCTGGCGCGGTTGATGTCGAACAGCACCAGCTCGCTGCCATTGGCCGGCAGGCGGGCATAGAGCGCCTCGATCAGCGCCCGGGCGCTGGTGGTGGAATCCAGCACCGACTGGAAGGTCAGCACCGGCGGCAGCTTCTCCAATTCTCCTGCAAGCTGAAGGCGCTGGATGCGGCGCTGCAATTCCTGGGTCAGCTCGTAGGACTGCCGCGCGGCATGGACGGGGAAGGAGTTGTACTTGAACGGGTTGAACTCGGGCACCAGGCCGAGCCAGGCCGACTTGGCGAAGGCCGGCAGCACCGCGGGCAGCCCGGCCAGCCCGGCGAAGCGGGCATATTGGGTGATGCCGATCATCGGCGAGATCAGCACCAGCCGGTCGGCGCGCTCGGCCGTCCTGCCCTCGATCCCGTCCAGCGCCTGCATCATCGCCAGCGCCCCGCCATTGGAGAAGCCAACCAGATGCAGCGGCAGGCCTGGCCCGATGCGCCGCCGCGCCTCGCTTGTCGCCAGATGGGCGGCGGCCAGCCAGTCCTCCCACAGGGCCTGGGTCAGGGCGGCGGGGACGGTGCCATGGCCGGGCAGGCGGATGGCGATGGCCAGATACCCGGCCGCCCGGTAGCGCTCGGCCAGATGGCGCAGGCTGTAGGGGGAATCCGTCAGCCCATGCAGGAAGACGGCGGCGCCACGCGGCGGGCCTGACGGCTCCAGAACATAGGAACGGTTCCAGTCGCGCGGCATGCGGCAGGGACAGGCGGCCGAGGCCGGGTCATAGCGGTTCAGCCCGCCATTGGCCTCGGGGGCGCCGGGGCGCATCACCGCTTGCGCCACCTCGTCGAACAGCTGGTCTTCCGCGGCCATCCAGCCTGGCCAATCGGCGGCGGCCAGGGGGCCGCCCAGCAGCTCGGCGCGCGGGACATGGGTGTGCCAGGGCTCCAGCGCCGGGCCGCGCTCGCTGTCCCAGACGCGCCAGGCGACCAGGGCGACGACCAGCAGGCCGCCGCCCAGGAAGCCGCGCCGGAGCCAGCGGGCCAGCAGCCGGCGCATCAGCCCCCCATCAGCGCCCAGACCCGCGGCGGGGTCAGCGGCATCTGCAGCGTGTCGGCCGCCTCGCTCTTGCCGGTGCGGGCCAGGGCATCGGCCACCGCATTCACCAGGGCGGGCGTCGCGCCGATGGTGCCGAGCTCGCCGACGCCCTTCACGCCCAGCGGGTTGGTGCGGCAGGGCACCGACTGGTCGAGCGCGGTGACATAGCCGGCCACCAGCTCGGCCCGCGGCATGGCGTAGTCCATGAAGCTGGCCGAGAGCGGCTGGCCGGTCTCGGGGTCGTAGATCACCTGCTCGCACAGCGCCTGGCCGAGGCCCTGCAGCGCGCCGCCGGCGATCTGGCCCTCGACGATCATCGGGTTCACCACGCGGCCGGCATCGTTGACCGAGACATAGGACAGAATATCGACATGGCCGGTCTCGGCATCGACCTCGACCTCGCAGATATGGCAGCCATTCGGCCAGGTGGGGCCGGAGACGCTGCTGGTGCTGTCGATGAAGATGCGGCCCTCGGGCTGGCGCGCCGCCAGCTCGAACAGGTCGATGCTGCGGTCGGTGCCGGCCAGCTGGATGCGGCCCTGCTGGTATTCCAGGTCGCCGGCCGAAACCTCCAGCGCCTCGGAGGCCAGTTCTTTTGCTTTATCGACCGTGCGGTCGGCGGCGACCTTCACCGCGGAGCCCGCGGTGAACAGCGAGCGCGACCCGGCGCTGCCGAAACCGCTGCCGCGGTCGCTGTCGCCGAAGACCACGCGGATCTTTTCCAGCGGCACGCCGAAGACGTCGACGGCGAGCTGGGCATAAGAGGTGGCGATGCCCTGGCCCATGGCCTGGGTGGTGGCGTAGATCTCGATGGCGCCGTCGCCCTGCACGGCGATGGTCACCCGCTCCTCGAAGACATTGCCGCCGGTCCATTCCAGGAAGGTGGCGATGCCGCGGCCGCGTTTTTTCCCCTGTGCCGCCGAGGCGCGGGCACGGGCCTCGAAGCCCTCCCAATCGGCCAGCCTCAGCCCCTGGTCGAGCATCTTCTCGAAGGCCCCGCTGTCATAGGTCTGGCCCATGACATTCTTGAAGGGCATCTGCTCGGGGCGGATCATGTTGCGGCGGCGCAGCTCGGCCGGGTCGATGCCGATACGGCGGGCGGCGACATCCATCAGCCGCTCGATCAGGTAGATCGCCTCCGGCCGGCCGGCGCCGCGATAGGGGCCGGTCGGCGCCGTGTTGGTCATCACCGCGGTGAAGCGGAAATCCACCACGCCGATGTCATAGATGCTGGTCGAGACCCAGGGGCCGATCAGCAGCTGGATGGCGATGCCGGAATTGCGCGGATAGGCGCCCATATCGGCCAGCGTCCGCACCCGGAAGCCCAGCACTTTTCCCTGCGCGTCCAGGGCGAGCTCGGCATGGCTCTCGGTGTCCCGGCCATGCAGGGCGGCCAGAAAGTCTTCCATCCGGGTGGCGGCCCATTTCACCGGGCGGCCGAGCTGGCGCGCGGCGAAGGCGACCACCGCATCCTCCGGATAGACGCCGGTCTTCATGCCGAAGCCGCCGCCGACATCGCCGACCAGCACCCGCACGCTGCCCTCGGGCAGGTTCAGCAGGTCGCGGATCGAATCCCGCGCGCCGGAGGGCATCTGGCTGCTCATGGTGACGGTGATGCGCCCCGTGCCTGCGTCATGCGACGCCAGCACCACCCGCGGCTCCATCGAGACCGGGGCCAGGCGCTGGTTCACCAGATCGAGCGAGACGACATGCGTCGCCGCCGCGAAGCCCGCCTCGGTGGCAGCGGCGTCGCCATAGGCCGTCTCGGCGACGATATTGCCGCCTTCCCACAGCGCCGGCGCCTCCGGCGAGGCCGCGCGCGCCAGGCCGATGGCAGCGGGCAGGTCCTCGTAATCGACCTCGATCGCCTCGGCCGCGTCGCGCGCCAGCGAGGGCGTCTCGGCGATGACGGCCGCCACCGCGTCGCCGACGAAGCGCACCGTGCCGCGCGCCAGCAGCGGCTGCGCCGGCGCCCCCAGCGGCGCCCCGCCCGGGCGCTTGAAGGGCAGGGTGACCGCCATCGGCTTGACCCCGGCCGCCGCGAGGTCGTCGCCGGTGATCACCGCCAGCACGCCGGGGATGGCCAGCGCCGGCGCCACGTCGATGCCGGCGATGCGCGCATGGGCATGCGGCGAGCGCAGGAAATAGAGATGCGCCTGGCCGTCCGGCGCCAGGTCGCCGGTGAAGCGGCCGACGCCTTCCAGCAGCGCCTTGTCCTCAATCCGCCGCACCTTCTGGCCGCTGCCGAAACGCCCGAAACCGTCCGTCACATCCGCCATCCTGTCTTCTCCCCCACGACAATGTATCCCGTTGTCGGAGCCTAGACAGGCCAGCGCCACGGCGGCAAGGCGGCTGGCCGGAAAGGTCAGGCTGACGGCCACAAGCTGGTCACGAACTCGTGTCGCTATGGGTTCGAACCCCTCCTCCTTCTTGGGACCGATCGCCGCATGTTCAACCTCTCCGCCCTGTTCTGCCGCGATCGCGCCTTGCTGGAAGCTGCCAGCCGGTCGCAGGCGATCATCGAATTCGCCCTCGACGGCAGCATCCGCCACGCCAACGGCAATTTCCTGCAGGCGATGGGCTACACGCTGGCCGAGATCAAGGGCCAGCATCACAGCCTGTTCGTCGACCCGCGCGAAGCGCAATCGGCCGCCTATCGCGACTTCTGGGAGGCGCTGCGCCGCGGCGAGCACCGCAGCGCCGAGTTCCGCCGCCTGGCCAAGGGCGGCCGCGAGGTCTGGATCCAGGCCAGCTACACCCCGGTGCTGAACCGCCGCGGCAAGCCGGTCGGCGTGGTGAAATTCGCCACCGACGTCACCGAGGCGAAGCGCCGCTCGATCGCCGATGGCGCCCAGGTGGCCTCGATCCACCGGTCCCAGGCGGTGATCCATTTCCGGATGGACGGCACGATCACCCGCGCCAACGACATTTTCCTACAAATGATGGGTTATTCGCTGAACGAGGTGGTCGGGCAGAACCACCGCATGTGCGTGACGCCCGAGCATGCCAGCAGCGGCGACTACGAGACCTTCTGGGCCGGGCTGCGGCGCGGCGAGTTCCAGCGCGCCGAATACAAACGCCTGGCCAAGAACGGGCGCGAGGTCTGGATCCTGGCCACCTACACCCCGGTGCTGGGGCTGGACGGCACGCCGTTCGAGGTGATCAAGTTCGCCACCGACATCACCGAGAGCAAGCTGCGCAACGCCGATTTCGAAGGCCAGATCGACGCCATCAACAAGTCGCAGGCGGTGATCCATTTCGACATGGCCGGCCGCGTGCTGCAGGCCAACCGCAACTTCCTGCGCGCCATGGGCTATGCCGAGGCCGAGGTCATCGGCCGCCACCACAGCCTGTTCGTCGAGCCCACCATGACGGGCACGCAGGAATACGAGGAATTCTGGAGCAAGCTGCGGCGCGGCGACTTCCACTCGGCGGTCTACAAGCGGATCGGCAAGGGCGGCCGCGTGGTCTGGATCAGCGCCACCTACAACCCGATCCTCGATCTCAACGGCAAGCCCTGCAAAGTGGTGAAATACGCCTCCGACATCACCGCCCGCATGCAGTCGCGCGCCGAGGCCATCACCTTCGCCGGCCAGACCCTGCACAATGTCCAGTCGGTGGCCGCGGCGGTGGAGCAGATGAGCGCCTCCGCCGCGCAGATCTCGGAGACCATGCGCCGGTCGCAGGCGGTGGTGCAGGACATCACCCGCAAGGCGTCGGACGCCGATGCGGCCACGCGCCGGCTGCAGGGGGCGGCCGCGGCGATGGACCGGGTGGTGCAGCTGATCCGCACCATCGCCTCGCAGATCAGCCTGCTGTCGCTGAACGCCACCATCGAATCCGCCCGCGCCGGCGATGCCGGCAGGGGCTTTGCCGTGGTCGCCCATGAGGTGAAGCAGCTGGCCAACCAGACCACCGCCGCCACCCAGCAGGTGGCCGAGAATATCGAGGCGATGCAGTCGGTCTCGGCCGAGGTCGGCACCGCCCTCTCGGCCATCGCCAGCTCGGTCGATTCCCTGCTGAGCTTCGTCGGCGCCGCGGTCGGCGCGGTGGAGGAGCAGGGCAATGCCACCCAGGAGATCTCCTCCAACATGCAGGCGGCCTCGGTCGATGTCGCCGGCATCACCCGCAGCCTGAGCGCCGACCTGGAAGTGGCCGCCTGACGCGGCGCGGCCGCCTGGCGCTTGCGCGCAGGCGGCCGGGTCGGGATCGGGATGGCTGTTGGCGGAAGGCTAGACGGCCCGCCGGGCGGGCTGGGCGCTGTCTCTTATACACAACTG
>NZ_CACSJM010000097.1 GCF_902706185.1 Roseomonas sp. 18066
GCACCGCGGCCAGGCTGCGGCCGGGGGCCTCGGGCGGGCCCAGCCGGTGCAGGGTGGCGATGGTGCAGGCGGCGCCGCCCAGCACCAGCAGCCAGAAGCCGCCCAGGGCACGCCAGGCCCGGCGGTTGCCGGGCGCTGGCGCCACGCTGGGGATGGTGGCGAGCGTCCGGCTGGGCGCCGCGCCGATGCGGCCGGAAGCGGCTTCCCCGGAGCGGTTCGAGGTCGCCATGCCGACGCGGCCCTTCCTGTCAGTCCACCGACGTCAGCGCGCGGCGCGGCGCTGCGGGTCGGCGGTCGACCAGGCCCGCAGCAGGCCGGCGGCCTGCTGCAGCTGGAAGTCGGTCTCCGGCTTGGTCGGGTCGAAGGCCGGCGCGCCCTCGGGCGGCAGGCGGGTGACCTTGTCCTGGACGCCGGCGGGCAGGTTCAGCGGCGGCAGCGGCGGCGCCTCGGTGCTGCCGTTGGCGCCGTTGTCGTTGCGCAGCGCGCGGCGCAGATCGGCCTCGCGGTCGCGCAGCGGGGCGTTGCCTTCCTCGCGGGTGGCCAGCACCTCGATGTCGGGCGTGATGCCGGTCGCTTGGATCGAGCGGCCCGAGGGCGTGTAGTAGCGCGCGGTGGTCAGGCGGATGGCGCCATTGCCGGGGATCGGCATGACGGTCTGCACCGAGCCCTTGCCGAAGGACTTGGTGCCCAGCAGCACGGCGCGGCGGTGGTCCTGCAGGGCGCCGGCGACGATTTCCGAGGCCGAGGCCGAGCCGCCATTGATCAGCACGATCACCCGCAGCCCGTCGGCGATGTCGCCCGGCTTGGCGTTCCAGCGCTGCGCGTCGTCGGCGCGGCGGGCCCGCGTCGAGACGATCTCGCCGCGCTCCAGGAAGTCGTCCGAGACCTGCACGGCCTGGTCGAGCAGCCCGCCCGGGTTGTTGCGCAGGTCGAGGATGATGCCCTTCAGGTTGTTGCCGGCCTGCTGGCGCAGCGTGCTGACGGCGCGGCGCAGCGCGCCCTCGGTCTGCTCGTTGAAGGAGGAGAGGCGGACATAGCCGACATCCTCGCCCTCCATGCGGAAGCGGGCGACCTGCGGGCGGATGACGTCGCGGGTCAGGCTGAGCTCGATCGGCGTCTCGGTGCCGGGGCGGCGGATGGTCAGCTTGATGCTGCTGCCGCGCTCGCCGCGCATCTGCTCGACCGCTTCCTGCAGGGTCAGGCCCTGCACCGAATTGCCGTTCAGATGGGTGATCAGGTCGCCCGGCTTGACGCCCGCCTTGGCGGCCGGGGTGTCGTCGATCGGGCTGATGACCTTGACGTAGCCACCCTCCTGGCTGACCTCGATGCCGAGGCCGCCGAACTCGCCGCGGGTCTGCACCTGCATGTCGCGGAAGGAGCGGGCGTTCATGTAGCTGCTGTGCGGGTCGAGACCCTGCAGCATGCCGTTGATCGCGGATTCGATGACCTCGCGGTCGTTCACCGGCTCGACATACTCGGCGCGGACGCGCTCGAAAATATCGCCGAACAGGTTCAGCAGCCGGTAGGTCTCGGCGCGGTTGCCGGCCTCCTGGGCGAAGGCGGACACCACGGGCGGCATCACCACCGGGCCGAGCACGGTGCCGGCGACGAAAGCCGCCCCCACCACGCCGACCATGCGCATCTTAGGCTTCATGCGGTGACCCCTCATGCCGGTCAACGATCCTTCTGCCGCGAGCATTCGACGGCTTAGCGAGACACCTTAGAGCGGCTTCCTGTGCAAGGGGCAAATTGAAACCTTTTTCGACAATCACGTGTGCCGCAATGCGCGGCCCGGACGGGTGGTCGTGCCCCCAGGATCGCGCCAGCCTGCCAGAAATTCACCGCGCCGCGGCATGCCGGTGCCTTGCATGACCTAGTCTTAACCCTGCGCGCTTACCCACGCGAGCGGAACCAGCCCTTGGGATCCACCGGCGTGCCGTTGCGCCGCAGCTCGACATAGAGCGAGGCGCGGCCATTCTCCTCCGCCGCGCCCAACTGGCCGACCGGCTCGCCGGGCAGCACGCGGGCGCCGGTATCGGCATCCAGCCGGTCGAGGCCGGCGAGGACGAAATGCACCCCCCCGCCGCAATCGACGATGACCAGCTTGCCGTAGGAGCGGAACGGGCCGGCGAAGGCGATGCTGCCCTGGCAGGGGCTGACCACCCGGGCGCCGGCGGGCGCGGCATAGGTCAGGCCGCGCGCCGGGCCGCCGGCGCCGCTGTCGCCGAAGTCGCGCGACAGCGTGCCCGCCACCGGCACGGCGCGGCCGCCGCTGGCCGAAGGGCCAGGGCCGGGGGCGGGCAGCGCCGCCTGGCGGGCGGCCTCCAGCTGGCGGGTCTGCTCGCGGCGCTCGACGGCGGCCTGCTCGCGGGCCAGCGCCTCGCGCTGGGCGGCGTCGCGGGCGGCGCGCTGGCGGGCGGCCAGGGCCTCGGCCTCGCGCTCGGCCTGCAGCCGGGCGGTGCGCTCGGCGGCGGCGCGCTCCCGCTCGGCGCGGGCCTTCGCCTCGGCCTCGGCCCGGGCGCGGGCGCGTTCCAGCCGCTCCATCATCTCGCGCAGGTCGCCGGCACGGGTGGCGGTGGTGGCGGCCTCGCGCGCCGCCTCCTTCTCCTCCTCGGCGAGCGCGCTGCGATGGGTGCGGGCCTGGGCCAGGGCGGCGTCGACCGCTGCCGCCGCGGCGCGCACCTCGGCGCGGGCCTCGGCCAGATGCGCGGCCTCCGCCTCGGCGCGGCGGCTGGCCTCGCCGGCGATGGCCTGGGCCTGGCGCAGCGCCTCGGCCTCGGCCGAGAGGTGGCGGGTCAGGCTGCGCAGCACCAGCGCGCCGCGCAGCGCATCCTCGGGCGAGCCCGGCACCGCCAGCAGCGTCTCCGACGGATACTGGCTCAGCCGGCGCATCAGCGGCACCAGGGGCGCCAGCGCCTGGGCGCGGCGGCTGAGATCGACGATGGCGGCATCGCGCACCTTCGCCGCCTCCGCCGCGCCGGCCTCGGCCGCATCCGCGGCGCCATCCGCCGAGACGGCGCGGCGGCCGGCCTCGGCGCGCTGCTGGGCCAGCGCCCGCTCGGCCTCGGCGGCGGTGCGGGTCGCCTCCGCCGCGGCACGGGCGGCGGCCTGGGCCTCCTGCGCCCGGGCCTCGGCGTCGCGCAGGTTTCTTTCGGTCGGCGCCGCGCGATTCCCGTCACGGTTGCCGTCACGGTTGCCCTGGGCCAGGAGCGGACCCGCCAGCAGCAGGGGGAGAAGCAGCGCCGCCCCCTGCCAGGCGCGGCGGCTGCCCCGGGGCAGGGGGCGGATCAGTCGATCAGGCTCCGCCCGGTCATCGCCGCGGGCTGCGCGATGCCCAGCAGCGCCAGCAGCGTCGGCGCCACGTCGGCCAGCCGGCCCTCGTGGAGCTTCGCCCTGGCCGGGCCGCCGACCAGCAGGACAGGCACGACATTGGTGGTGTGCGCGGTATAGGGGCCGCCGGTCACCGGGTCCTTCATCAGCTCGGCATTGCCATGGTCGGCGGTGACCAGCAGCGCGCCGCCCTCGGCGACCACCGCGGCCTCCAGCCGGGACAGGCAGGCATCGACCGTCTCGCAGGCGCGGATGGCGGCGGCCAGGCTGCCGGTATGGCCGACCATGTCGGCATTGGCGAAGTTCAGCACGATCAGGTCGTGGCTCCGCGACCCGATCGCCGCCACCGCCTTGTCCGCCAGCTCGGGCGCCGACATCTCCGGCTGCAGGTCATAGGTGGCGACCTTCGGCGAGGCGACCATGATCCGCTCCTCGCCGGGATAGGGCGTCTCCTCGCCGCCATTGAGGAAATAGGTGACGTGCGGATACTTCTCCGTCTCCGCCATGCGCAGCTGGGTCAGCCCGGCCTTGGAGACCACCGCGCCCAGGATGTCCTGCATCGATTGCGGCGCGAAGAGCGTCGCCAGGTGCGGCGCCAGCACGGTCGAATACTCGGTCATCATGGCAGCGCCCGCGAAGGCCGGGCGGCGGGCGGCGAAGCCCTCGAAGCCGGGCAGCAGCAGCGCGCCGATGATCTGCCGCACCCGGTCGGCGCGGAAATTGAAGCAGAGCAGCCCGTCGCCATCCTTCATGCCCGTGTAGCCGCCGATGACGCTGGCCGGGATGAACTCGTCGGTCTTGCCGGCCTGGTGCGCGGCGGCGATGGCGGCCGAGGCGGTTCCGGCCTTGAAGCCCACGCCCTCCACCATGGCGTCATAGGCCTGGCGCACCCGCTCCCAGCGGTTGTCGCGGTCCATGGCGAAGTAGCGCCCGGTGACGGTGGCGATGCGCGCGCCGGCCGGCAGCGAGGGCTCGAATTCGGCGAGGTAGGAGAGGCTGGCTTCCGGCGGCGTGTCGCGCCCGTCGGTCCAGAGATGCAGCGCCACCGGCACCCCGGCGCCGGCGAAAATCTTGGCGAGCGCCAGCGCATGCCGCTGGTGGCTGTGCACGCCGCCCGGGGAGAACAGCCCCATCAGATGCAGCGTGCCGCCGCTGGCCTTGAGCTTGCCGATCAGCCCCGTCACCGCCGGCAGCGAGGCGATGCTGTTGTCGGCGACCGCCGTGTCGATCCGCGGCAGGTCCTGCATCACCACCCGCCCGGCGCCCAGGTTCAGGTGGCCGACCTCGGAATTGCCCATCTGCCCGTCCGGCAGCCCGACATCATGCCCGGAGGTGTGCAGGAAATTGTGCGGCGAGCCCGCCCACAAACGGTCGAAGCAGGGCGTCCTCGCCTGCAGTACCGCATTGTCGGCGCTGTCCTCGCGCCAGCCCCAGCCGTCGAGGATGACGAGCATGACAGGCTTGGGTCGGGACATGGCATCTCTCCGCGCGGTTTTGCCGAGGGATAGACCTTTTGACGAGGATCAGAAAGTCAGGAAGATCAAGGGTTGAAGGCTGGGGGAAGAATGAATTCTTCCCCCAGGCCCCCATCATTCTTTTCTTTTAACGGCCGTCTGGTGACCTGCGCTTCAACGGAACCGACATCAGGGCCAAACGGCGGGACGCATTTGATGAAAACGGCGCTCGCTGACAGGTCGCGCTGACCTGTGGCCGTTTCACGGCCTGTCGCCACGTGGACACGGCAGTCCGAAAGAAAAAGGGGAATTCATTCCCCTGGCCTGCACCTGTCTGCTCTTCAGGCCGGGATCTGCAGATCCGACGCCGGCGGCAGGAACTGGGTCAGGTACATGTCGCTGGCCTTCAGTTCGGTCGGGATATTGAAGGCGCCGCGGATGGTCTCGATGGCGGCCTGGACCTGGGGCTCGGGCAGGTTGCCGTAGCCGCCGGACAGCGCCTGGGGGGTGCGGATGAAGCCGAAATTGGCCATCATCCGGGCCTTCTCCACCTCGCGCGGGGTGGTGGCGTCGCGCTTGACCAGGGCGGCGATGGCGGCGTCGGGGTCTTTCCAGGCGGCGTCGTGGCCGCGGGCGATGGCGCGGATCAGGCCGGTCACCACCTTCGGATTGGCCTCGGCATGGCTGCGCTTGCAGAGCAGCGCGGTCGACAGCAGCGCCACGCCCGAATCCGCGTAGCGCAGCGACACCACATCCGCCTGCTGGATGCCCAGGCTGCGCAGGCTGAACACGCCGGAGACCTCGAAGCCGGTGATGGCATCGGCCTCGCCGCGCACCAGCATCGGCTCGCGCAGCTGCGGGGTGACGGTCAGCCAGTTGATGGTGCTGGCATCGATGCCGGCGGCGCGGGCGAAGGCGGGGAAGAGCTGGCGCGCCGAATCGCCCTCGGGGCCGGCGACCTTGCGGCCTTCCAGCTGCTTCGGCGTGGTGATGCCGCTTTTCTTCAGGGCCATCACCGCCAGCGGGCTGCCCTGCTGGATCACCATGGTCGCCACCAGCTCCGGCGCCTGGCCGGACAGGCGCAGGCGGATGGCCGGCGACAGGTCGGCGATGCCGAAGTCATAGGCGCCGCTGGCCACCTTCACCGGCGTGTCGCCGGAGCCGAAGCCGCGATCCATGGTGACGGCGAGCCCCTCGTCGCGGAAGAAGCCGCGCTCCAGCGCCAGCAGGAACGGCGCCTGGGGGCCCTGGAAAGCCCAGTCGAGGCAGAACTTCACCGGGGTCAGCGCGCCTTGCGCGCGCAGCAGGCCAGGGGTGGCGAGCAGCAGGCCGGCGCCGGCCAGGCCGCGGCGGGTGAGGGTCATGGCGTCGGATCTCCCGGGATCGGCTGCGTTTGGATTGGCGCGCTTTATGGCGAGCCGGCCGGGCTGGTTACAAGCGGGAAAGCCCCGCCAACGAAAAGGGCGCGGCCTGCGCCGCGCCCTTTCCCATCACCGTCCCTGAAGCCTGGCCGGTCAGCCGGGCTGCTGGATCGCCGCCAGCTGCCAGGCACCGCGGCCCTGGCGGCGGAAGGTCCAATGCTCCACCGCCTGGCTGCGCTGGTCGGCGCTGCCCTCGACCACCCGGCCCTGGTTGTCCAGGGTGACGTCGATCAGGCTGAAGCGCATGGCGACGGTGGCGTAGTCGGTGCCGTTCTCGCTCCAGCCCTCGGCCAGGTCGCCCTGCTCCAGCTTCACGTCGCGGGTCTCGTTGCGCCAGCCGCGGGCGTCGAGGTCGCGCAGATCCTGGGCGAAGAAGCCCGCCATCTCCGGCGTCGTCAGCTGCGACAGGGTCGCCGCGTCGCGGCGCGACCAGGCGCCGTTGACGTCGTAGAGCATGCTCTCGAAGGCGCTGAAATCCTGCGGCGTGACCTCGAGCGGCGTGGTGCGCGGGGCGCTGCCGCCGGTGGCCGGCCGCGGCTCCTGCTGCATCTCGCGGTTCAGCGCGTTCGGGTTCGGGCCGCCGGCCATGGCCGGCTGCTGCCGGCTGCGGAAGAAGCGGATGGCGAAGCGGACCAGCAGCACGATCAGCGCCACCTGGATCAGCAGGCCGAGCACGCCGCCCAGGCCGGAGATGCCGCCGAACAGCCCGTTGCCGAACAGCATGCCGCCCAGGCCCACGCCGATCAGGCCGCCCAGCATGGCGCCGCCGAAGCCGCCGAACATGCCGCTGCGCGCCGGCTGGGCGGGGGCCGCCATGCCGGGGCGCGCCGCCTGCTGCTGCGGCGCCGTGGTGCGCTCCATCGGCCGCGCGCCTTCGGGGGCGGTGCGCGTCACCGGGGGCGGGGAATAGGTACGGCTGCCACGGCTGCCGGAGCTGGAGCCGCCGCCCGGCCGGGCTTCCGCGAAAGCGGGACCCAGGATCAGGGCAAGGGCGGCCAGGCCGGCGAGCAGGCGGGCTCTTCCGCGCATAAGACGATTCCTCCGGGTCTTCATCATCATCCGATCATATAGGCATTACCGCCGTGTAATCCATGGGTATTGATCGCGGATTCTTGCGCCCGGGCTGCGGGGCCGGCGCGGCGCCGATCATCGCATGGCCGCCGCCGCCCGGGCCGCGGCGACGGGATTTTTTTCTGGCGATCCGGCGGTGCCGCCGCGAGCCTTCCATCTGGTCATCCGGCACGGCAGGGTCCAGAGCCCGCCGCTGGTCAAAGCCCCGCCGATCGCGCATAGCGGCGGCCGCCGGCGACAGAGGGGCGTGCGACGGATGCAGGGATTTCCGAGGACCGATGCCGGCCTGCGCCCCCCAGGGGAGGGCCGCGCATGAAGCTGCGCTGGCGGCTGGAGGCCTGGGGCGCGCGCGCCGCGCTGGCGCTGGGCCGGGCGCTGGGGATGGCCGCGGCCTCGGCGATCGGGGGGGCGGTGACGCGGACCCTCGGGCCCTGGCTGGGCGTCTCCCGCGTCGGGCGGCGCAACCTGGCCCTGGCCTTCCCCGAGCGCGACGCGGCCTGGCGCGAGGCGGTGCTGAAGGGCGCCTGGGACAATCTGGGCCGCAGCATGATGGAGCTGCCGCATCTGCCGGGCCTGCCGCGGACCGCCTCAGGCCCGGGCTGGGAGCTGGTGGGGGCGGAGAACATGCCGCCCGGCGCCCGGCAGCTGGTCTTCTTCTCGGCGCATATCGGCAATTGGGAGGTGCTGCCGCTGGCCGCCCAGGCCTTCGGCCTGACCATGGGCAGCCTGTACCGCGCGCCGGACAATCCGCTGGTCGATGCCGTGGTGCGGCAGATGCGCGAGGGCGGCGCCGAGCTGCCGCTGTTCCCCAAGGGCAGCCGCGGCGCCCGCCAGGCGCTGAAGCACCTGGCCGGCGGCCAGGCGCTGGGGCTGGTGGTCGACCAGAAGCTGAACGAGGGGATCGAGCTCGACTTCCTGGGCCAGAAGGCGATGACGGCGACGGCCCCGGCGGAGCTCGCGCTACGCTTCCGCTGCCCGCTGATCCCGGTCCATGTCGAGCGAATCGAGAAAAACCGCTTCCGCGTGGTGGTGGAGCCGCCGCTGCCCTGGCCGGAGACCGGCGACAAGGCGGCCGATGTCCGCATCCTGATGCAGGGGGTCAACGACCATATCGGCGCCTGGATCCGCGCCCGGCCGCAGGACTGGCTGTGGCTGCACCGGCGCTTCCCGCGCGAGCTCTACCGGAAGAGCTAGGGCCTTCAGCCGACCACCAGGATGGCGCCGGCGGCATAGAGCCGCTCGCGCAGGCCGGGGTCGGGGGCCAGCACCACGACGCAGGGGGTGCGGTGGCGCCATTCGGTGGCGGCGACCCGCCCGGGGGCAGCCGAGGCCAGGTCAGCATCGTCGAACAGCGCCACCACCGGCGATTCGATCAGCCCGGCGCGGCGCAGGGTGTCCTGCGGGACGGAGGGGCGGGGCAGGAATTGGGAAAGGGTCATGACGGCGCTCCCAATGCCGCCAGGATGCTTACCGCTTGATGAAGGTGCCGCGGAATTTCGGTGGCGTTTCCGCTGGATGGGCTTTTTCCATCCGCCCGCTATCGCCCTAACCCTGCGGCGGCAGCAGCGGATGCGGGTCCAGCGCCGTGGACAGCCAGTTCATCCCCAGATGCAGATGCGGCCCGGTCACCCGCCCGGTCGCCCCGGTCTGGCCGATTCGCTGGCCGCGCCCGACGCTGGCGCCATTCGCCACCTCCAGCACCGAGAGATGCGCGTAGAGGCTGACCACCCCATGCCCGTGGTCGAGCAGGATGGTGTTGCCGGTGAAGTAGAGATCCTCCGCCAGCACCACCCGGCCGGCGCCCATGGCGTGGCAGGGCGTGCCCGTCGGCACCGCGATGTCGAGCCCCAGATGCGGCGCCCGCGCCTCGCCGTTCAGGATGCGCTGGCTGCCATAGACGCCGCTGATGCGGCCGCGCGCCGGCCAGACGAAGCCCTCGGCGAAATGCGGCAGGGCGCTGTCGATGCGGCGCACCACGGCGATGCGCTCGCGCTCCGCCTTGATCCGGGCCAGCTGCTGCGCATTCGGGCTGACCATGGCCGACGGCAGGCCGGTCAGGCGCTGGATGTCCCAGTCGCGCTTCTGGATGGCGAGCTCGCGGATCTCCTGGCGGCCATCGGGGGCGATGGCGACCAGCCGCGCGCCGGGCCCGGCGTCGCGGCCGAAGCCGATGACGAACTGCCCGTCGGGCGCGACCGAGACGGCGCGCTGGTCGAGCGTCACCCGGCTGCCCGGCGCCACCTTGCCCAGCGCCATGCCGCCCTGCGTCAGGCCCTCGTCGCCCAGCGTCAGCAGGCGCGGCACGGTCGGGCCGGTGCTGCGGCCCTCGCTGCGCTGCGCCTCGGCGCCTTCGCAGCCGGCCAGCAGCAGGGCCGGGGCGGCGGCCAGGAACAGGCGGCGCTTCACAGCAGCGACCCCTGGCCGGGCTTTTTCGGCGCGGCCGGCCTGCGCGGCTTCTTCACGGCCGGGGCCGCGGTCTCGGGGGTGTCGGGGAAGGTGTCGGCGGTGACCATGCGGTTGCCATCCTGCAGCGTCAGGTGCAGCCGGTCGCCCTCGGCGATCGCGGCGGCGGTGGTGACGGGCCGGCCATCGACATGCCGGACCAGCGCGAAGCCGCGCGCCAGCACCCCCTGGTAGGAGGCGCCCTCCAGCCGGGCGGCCAGCCCTGCCAGATGCAGCCGCGCCTCGCGCAGCCGGGATTCGATGCGCGCGGCCGGGTCGGGCAGGCGGTGCAGCGCGTTCTGCCGGCGGTCGAGCAGCCGGCGCAGCGCGGCCGCCGCCCGCGTCTCGGCCAGGCCCAGCGCGTGGCGATGCGCGGCCAGGGTCTCGCGCGGATGCAGCAGGCGCGGCGCCAGGGTGTCGAGCTGCCGCCGCCTGGCGGCGAGGTAGGCGCGCGGCGCCAGGGCCAGCCGCTCGCCGCGATCGTCCAGCCGCTGGCGGGCGGCGCCGACCAGGCCGGGCAGGTCGGGCATCCGCGCCTCGACGCGCGACAGCCGCAGCCGGGCGCGGTCGGTCGCCGCCTGGCCGGATTGCAGCAGCCGCGCCGCGGTCTGCGCCAGCGCCGCCAGCAATTCGCTCCGCGAGGGCACCGCCAGCTCGGCGGCCGCGGTGGGGGTCGGCGCCCGGCGATCGGAGACGAAATCGATCAGGGTGGTGTCGGTCTCATGGCCGACGGCGGAGATCAGCGGGATCGGGCAGGCGGCGACGGCGCGCAGCACGGCCTCGTCGTTGAAGGCCATCAGGTCTTCCAAGCTGCCGCCGCCGCGCGCCACGATCAGCACGTCGGGCTTCGGGAAATGCGCCGGCAGGCGGGAGAAGCCCTCGATGGCGGCGGCGATCTGCTCGGCGGCGCCCTGGCCCTGCACCGGCACCGGCCAGAGCAGGATCGGCCGCGGGAAGCGCCGCGCCACGGTGGTGCGGATGTCCTGGATCACCGCGCCCTTCTCGCTGGTGATCACGCCGATCACCTGCGGCAGCCGGGGAATTTCTTTCTTGCGGCCGTCGTCGAACAGGCCCTCGGCGGCCAGCTTCTTGCGCAGCGCGTCGATGCGGGCCAGCAGCGCGCCTTCGCCGGCATAGTCCAGCCGGTCGATGATCAGCTGGTAGTCCGAGCGCTCGCCATAGGCAGACACCTTGCCGGTGGCGATGACCTCGACGCCGTTCTCCGGCTTCAGCGACAGCCGCGGCACGGCGAAGCGCCAGATGATGGCGCGGATCTTGGCGCCCTCGTCCTTCAGCGCCAGGTAGATATGGCCGGAGGGATAGGCCTTGAGCTCGGTGATCTCGCCGCGCACCCGGACGCGGGCGAACTCCCCCTCCAGCGTGCGCTTGATGGCGGTGCTGATCTCGCTGACCGAGAATTCCGGCGTGTTGCCGCGGGGGGGCGCTTCGGCGTCGCTGTCCATCGCGGCGCAGACTAGACCCGGGGGGCCGCCGGGCCAAGGCGCTGGCGCGGGCGTGACCCGGCGCCGCCTGGGCGCCGCGGCCGCGCCCGGCTAGCCTGCCGCCATGCCCGATGCCGAGACGCTGCGCGCCCTGCATGCCGGCCTGACCCGGCGGCCGATGCCGGAGACGGTGGCCGGCCGTCTGCTCGGGCTGTCCGTCATCCAGGCCGTGCCGGCGCTGGCGGCGCAGCTGGCCGAGGTCGCTGCCAGCCGCCCGCGCTTCAGCTTCCTGCCGGATGATTTCGCGGAGCCCGTGGCTCCTGGCCGGCAGATCGCCAAGGCGCTGGAGCTGTTTCCCGAGGTCGCGGGCATCGCCCCGGCCGAGCGCGACCCGGCCCGGATCGCGGCCTATATCGCCCGCCTCTCCGCCGCCATCGCCAAGGCGCCGCTGAAAGGCGACTTCAAGGCCGACCGGCTGGACCGTGCCGGGCGGGCAGGGGCGGGGCTGGCGCTCGGCGGCCATGCCTATACCAAGCGCTTCCGCTTCCTGGCCCGGCTGGAGGCGCATCTGGCCACCTATGCCCGCGAGCGGCGGCATCGCGGCTGGCGGCTGCTGGGCAAGCTCGGCCTGGTCGAGGGGATTGCTTTCGACCGCTTCGCCGCCAGCCCGGCGGCGGCCGGCTTCATCGCCTATGACGCCGCCCGCCGCGGGCTGCGCAGCCTCTTCACCAGCGACTCGCAGGTGAAGCCCTTCGACGCGCCCGCCGCCGCCCTGCTGCGCCTGGCCGAGGCCGACCCGGCCACCGACTGGGCGCTGGTCGCCCGCATCCACCCGACCCCGGCGGTGCTGGCCCGGCTGACCGCCCCCCAGCGTGGCGCGCTGCTGGCCGAATGGACCGCCGCGCTGGCCGGGCTGGCGGAGGATCTGGAAGCCACCTGGCGCCGCAGCCGCTTCGACCTGAACGACATGGTGGTGGGGCGCGGCGATGATTCCTCCACCTGGAACCTGCTGGCCCAGGCCTGGAACAGCGCCCGCGCCGGCTTCTTCGCGCTGCTCGAGGCCGGCGGCCAGCTCGGGCTGGTGGAGGCATGCTGCCCCGGCAAGGTGATGCGGCTGATGGCCGGCGATGTCGCTGCCTGGCACCGGGCGGAGGGCGGCGCGCTGCAGCCGGACACCGCCGTCTGGCGCGTCCTGCCGCGGCCCTGGGCGGTGCTGCGCGGCGAGGCCTTCTGTCCCCGCAGCCTGGTGGAGGCGGCCTGCCGCGATGCCGGGATCGACCCGGAGGCCTCCGGCTGGGTCGCCGCCCGGCTGCCGCCCGGGGCGGTGCCCTTCACCGCCACCCCCGAACTTGTGCATGGCGTCGAGGTGGCAGCACCCGGTCTCGCCTTGCTGCTGAGGAAGCGCGGCGTATTCTCCGGCAGGCCGACCCGAATGGATGGCGTAGCTCAGCGGTAGAGCGGCCGGCTCTTCTCCGGCTGGACGGAGGTTCGAGCCCTTCCGCCCTCCACCCTTCCCATGCTAGCGGGCCGCGCGCAGCGAGGGATGTTGGGGCATGAAGGTTCTTCTGGTGGGTGGCGGCGGCCGCGAGCATGCCCTGGCCTGGGCCCTGACCGGCTCCGGCCTGCTGACCAGGCTCTGGGTCGCCCCCGGCAATGCCGGGATCGCCGAGATCGCCGAATGCGTCGCCATCGGCGCCGAGGATGTTTCCGCGCTCGTCGCCTTCGCGAAGGAGCAGGCGGTCGACCTGGTGGTCGTGGGCCCCGAGGCGCCGCTGACCCTGGGTCTCGCCGATGCCTGCGCCGCCGCCGGCCTGCGCTGCTTCGGCCCCTCGGCGGCGGCGGCCACGCTGGAGGGCAGCAAGACCTTCACCCGCGAGGTCACCACCGCCGCCGGCGTCCCCGGCGCCGAATGGGCGCAGTTCACCGATGCGGCTTCCGCCCGCGCCTATATCCGCGAGAAGGGGGCGCCGATCGTGGTCAAGGCCGATGGCCTGGCCGCCGGCAAGGGCGTGGTCGTCGCCGAGACGGTGGCGCAGGCCGAGCAGGCCGTCACCGAGATCATGGAGGACCGCGTGCATGGCGCCGCCGGCGCCTCGATCCTGATCGAGGAATGCCTGGTCGGCGAGGAGATTTCCTTCTTCGCCCTGTGCGACGGCGAGACGGCGCTGCCGATGGCGGCGGCCCAGGACCACAAGCGGGTCGGCGACGGCGATGTCGGGCCGAACACCGGCGGCATGGGCGCCTATTCGCCGCCGCCCGCTTTCACCCCGGCGCTGGAAGCGCAGGTGATGGACAGCATCATCCGCCCGACATTGAAAGAAATGGCGCGCCGCGGCACGCCGTTCCGCGGGGTCCTGTTCGCCGGGCTGATGCTGACCGAGGCCGGGCCGAAGCTGATCGAGTACAATGTCCGCTTCGGCGACCCGGAATGCCAGGTGCTGATGCTGCGGCTGCAATCCGACCTGCTGGCCGCGCTGCTGGCCGCCTGCGACGGCGAGCTCGACCGCTTCACCCTGCGCTGGTCGGCCGAGGCCGCCATCGTCGTCGTCATGGCCGCGCGCGGCTATCCCGGCGCCTATGCCAAGGGCAGCGTCATCGAGGGGCTGGAGCAGGCGGCGCAGCTGCCGGGCGCGCAGGTCTTCCAGGCCGGCACCGCGCGCAACGACCAGGGCGACCTGGTCGCCGCCGGCGGCCGGGTGCTGGGCATCGCCGCCAGCGGCGCGACGCTGGCCACGGCGCGCGACGCCGCCTATGCCGCGGTCGATGCGCTGCGCTGGCCAGAGGGCTTCTGCCGCCGCGACATCGGCTGGCGCGCGCTGGGCGGCTGAGGAATCGGCCGGCTCTTAACGGCCATTTCACCGCACCCGGCGAGGATGCCATAGTCACGCCATGCCGCCGGGGCCAGAAGGCCATCCGTCAGCGGGCGCCCGCCGGTGGAAATCCCGCCCGAGGGTGTGCCGCCGCGGCAGGCGGGCAGGACGCAGGGGCCGAGGATATGCCGCAACGGGACAGGGCGAAGGGCGAGAAGCCGGTGGGCATCCTGCGGCACCGCGCCGTGGCCGATGCCCTGGTGCTGCTGGTCATCGCGGTGGTGCTGTCGTCGCTGGCCATCCATTACGAGGTCTTCGACGCCGCCCATGCCTATTCGCACCAGCATGAGCAGCTGCAGCTGGACGAGATCTTCGTCATCCTGGTGGTCACCGGCTGGTGCAGCTTCGTCTATGCGATCCGCCGCCTGCTCGACGTGCTGCGCGAGCGGCGGGAGCGGCTGCGCGCCGAGGGCGATGCCAGCTGGCTGGCGGTGCACGACCCGCTGACCCGCCTGCCCAACCGCCGCGGGCTGGAGCAGCGGCTGGAACGCCCCAGCCCGATCGTCGGCGGCGCGCTGTATATCGACCTGGACGGCTTCCGCGCCATCAACGAGCTGCATGGCCATGCGCTGGGCGACGCGCTGCTGGCGGAGGTCGCGCTGCGGCTGCGCCAGCTGTTTCCCAGCGCCTGGCTCGGCCATCCCGGCGGCGACGAGTTCGTCGTGGTCTTCGAGGGCGTCGCCCTGCCGGTGATGCAGCAGCATGCGGTGCGCGCCATGCGCACCCTGACCCGCCCGGCGCGGCTGCAGGGCCAGCGGGTCGAGGTCGGCGTCAGCATCGGGCTCGCCGCCCTGCCGCAGCATGGCGAGACGCTGCGCGCGGTGCTGGCCTGCGCCGAGACCGCCATGCAGGCGGCCAAGCAGGAAAGCCGCAACGCGCTGCGCGTCTTCGAGCCTTCGATGAGCGAGCGCCAGGCCAACCGCGCCTGGATCGAGCAGGCGCTGCGCGAGGCGGTGCAGAACGAGGTGATCGCGCCGCGCTACCAGCCGCAGGTCGACCTGAAGACCGGCCACCTGGCCGGCTTCGAGGCGCTGGCCCGCTGGCGCGCCGAGGACGGCAAGATGGTGCCGCCCGACATCTTCATCGCCACCGCCGAGCGGCTGGGCATGATCGACCGCCTCAGCGAGCAGCTGCTGAAGCGCGCCTGCCGCGACGCCGCGCTGTGGCCGGCGCCGCTGCGCCTCGCCTTCAACCTGTCGCCGCTGCAGCTCTCCGACCCGCGGCTGGCCGAGCGGATCATCGCCATCATCCACGAGGCGGGCCTGGCGCCGGAGCGGCTGGAGGTGGAGATCACCGAGGGCGCGCTGATCCGGGAAGCCGCGGTGGCGCAGGACACGCTGGACATGCTGCGCGCCGCCGGCGTGCGCGTCGCGCTGGATGATTTCGGCACCGGCTATGCCAGCCTGTCGCAGCTGGCCCGCTTCAGCTTCGACATGATCAAGATCGACCGCTCCTTCATCCGCCGCATGGTGGCGGAGGAGAAGCAGCTGAAGATCGTCAAGTCGATCCTCGGCCTCGGCCAGGGCCTGGGCATCGAGATCACCGCCGAGGGCGTCGAGGAGGCCGAGCAGGCCGAGCTGCTGCGCAGCCTGGGCTGCCATATCGGCCAGGGCTATCTGTTCGGCGCCGCCATCTCGCCGGAGGAGGCGGCGGTGCTGGCCAGCCGCAAGGGCGAGATCGTCCTCGCCGCCTGAGGCGTCAGGCCTCGGTCCGCAGCGCCGCCAGGAACGTCGAGAAGGCCAGGCGGGCGCCGGCCTCGGCCGCCGGCCAGCCGGCCGGGTCGGGCAGGGCGGCTTCCAGCCCGGCCAGGAAGCCCGGCCAGCCGGCGCCACCCGCCGGCTGATGCGCGAGGTACGCGGCGGGCGCGCCCTCCGGCAGGCCGCGGCGCAGCATGGCATTGCCCAGCCGCGACCCCTCCAGCACATAGGCCGCGCCCAGCGCCACGGCGCGGCGATCGCCTGCCGGCCAAACGACGGGCAGGGGGTCCGGCGCGGCCGTGCCCAGCACGGCGAGGTCGGCCAGCAAGGCCGGCAACCGGCGGCGGGCGTCCCAGCCCAGCCAGGCCTCCTGCGCCAGCGCCGCGCCCACCGCCGCCTCCAGCCCCGGCAGCGCCCGGGCATGGGCGCGCAGGAAGGCGGCATGGCCGTCGCGCGTGCCCAGCGCATGCGCGCTGCCCAGCGCATCGGCCTCGGCATGCAGCGGGCCGGTCGCGGCGCGCAGCGACCAGCGCAGCCCGGTCTTGCGGTCTTCGGTCGGCGGCAGGTCAGGCGGCATCGTGGCGAAAGCTCCCGCGGGCTGGGCGGCGGACAATGCCGCGCCGCGCCATCATGCGCCAGCCTGTCGCGCCAGCCTGGGGCGCGCCAGCCCGTCGCGCCAGCCTGGGGCGCCGCGAGGCTTGCCGCCGGCCCGCCCGGCTGGGCTATGCTGCCCCCAGGTCCGGCCACAAGAGCCGGCTGTTGGAGGACGAATGACAGGAAAGACGACGCGCCGCGGTGCGCTGGCGATGGGGGCCGCGCTGGCCACCGCCGGACTGGCCACCGCCGGCTTGGCCCGCCCCGCTCTGGCCCAGGGCAATTTCCCCGCCCGGCCGATCCGCATGCTGGTGCCCTGGGGGGCCGGCGGCACCACCGACGTGCAGATGCGCGCCTTCGGCGAGGTCGCCTCGCGCAAGCTGGGCCAGCCGGTGGTGATCGAGAACCGCGCCGGGGCGGGCGGCATCCTCGGGCCGCAGGCGCTGCTGAACGAGCGGTCGGATGGCTACACCATCTCGCAGATGCCGATCAGCGTCTTCCGCTACCCGCATATGGCCGCCAAGCCGCCCTTCGACCCGATGAAGGACTTCACCTGGATCAGCCACCTGACGGGGTATCTGTTCGGCGTGGTGGTGCGCGCCGACGCGCCCTGGAAGACCTTCCAGGAGTTCCTGGCGGACGCGAAGAAGAACCGCGGAAAGATCACCTATGGCTCCCCGGGGGTGGGCACCTCGCTGCACATCACCATGGAGCAGATCGCCGGGCAGCAGGGCATCGAATGGGTGCATGTCCCCTTCCGCGGCTATGCGGAGAATGCGACCGCGCTGCTGGGTGGCCAGATCGACGCGCTGGCCGACAGCTCCGGCTGGTCGGAGATGGTGCGCGACGGCCGGCTGCGGCTGCTGGTCACCTGGGGCCCGACGCGGGCCAAGCGCTTCCCCGACACGCCGACGCTGAAGGATCTCGGCATCGACCTGGTCTCCACCTCGCCCTATGGGTTGGCCGGGCCGAAGGGCATGGATCCGGGCGTGGTGCGGGTGCTGGACGCTGCCTTCCGCGAGGCGGTGAACGACCCGCAGCATGTGGCGGTGCTCGACCGCTACGACATGCCGGTGCTCTACATGAACCCCGACGACTATGCCGCCTTCGCCCAGCGCACCAACGAGGAAGAGAAGGCCATGATCCAGAAGCTGGGCCTCAAGCTCTGACAGGCCTGCCGCGGCGTTGCAGCAGGGCCGCCGCGGCACCATCCTTCTGGGCGGTCCCCGCCGTCCAGGAGCGTCACGCATGGATATCCAGCAGCCCGAGCGTCCCGAGCCGGCCGACGATGCCTGGCGGCCGGAGGGCTGCCGGCGGGTGGCGCTGGTGCTGCAGGGGGGCGGCGCGCTCGGCGCCTACCAGGCCGGCGTCTACGAGGCGCTGCACGAGGCCGGCGTCGCGCTGGACTGGATCGCCGGCGTCTCGATCGGCGCCATCAACGGCGCGCTGATCGCCGGCAACCCGCCGGAGCGCCGCATCGCCGCGCTGCGCGCCTTCTGGGAGAAGGTCACCGACAACCGGGTGGAGCGGCAATTCTGGGGCCCGCTGCCCGACGGCGACCTGTTCCGGCAATGGCGGCACGAGGCCTCGGCGGCGCTGACCATGCTGCAGGGCCAGCCCGGCTTCTTCGCGCCGCAGGTGCCCAATCCCTGGTTCTCGGCGCCGGGGGCCAAGACCGCGACCAGCCTCTACGATTCCTCGCCGCTGAAGGCGACGCTGGAGGAGCTGGTCGATTTCGACCTGCTGAACGACCGGCGGATGCGCTTCGCCGTCGGCGCGGTGAATGTGCGCAGCGGCAACTTCGCCTATTTCGACAGCGGCCGGATGCGGCTGACGGCGGCGCATGTCATGGCCTCGGGCGCGCTGCCGCCGGCGCTGCCGATGGTGCCGGTCGGCACCGACCACTACTGGGATGGCGGGCTGGTCTCCAACACGCCGCTGCAGCACCTGCTGGAGAACCTGGAAAGCCGCAACACGCTGGCCTTCCAGGTCGACCTGTTCAGCGCCCGCGGCGCCGTGCCGCGCTCGATGCCGGCGGTGATGGCCCGGGAGAAGGACATCCGCTACAGCAGCCGGACCCGCGCGGTGACCGATTTCCACCGCCGCATCCGCGGCCTGGAGGTCGAGCTGAAGCGCGCGCTGGAGCAGGTGCCGGAAGACCGGCTCGATCCCGGCCAGCGTGAGCTCAAGCATCGGCTGGAGCGGCTGCCGGAGGTTGTGATCCTGCAATTGATCTATCGCCAGCAGGCCTATGAAGGCCAGGCGAAGGACTATGAATTCTCCGCCGCCACCATGCGCGAGCATTGGGCCAGCGGCCTGGCCGATACCCGCGCCACGCTGGAGCGGGGCCATTGGCTGGCCATGCCGCCGCCCGGCAGCGGCATCCAGGTCCACGACGTGCACCACCCCTGAGGGAACCACCTTGGCCTTCCTGCTGAACCTGCTGTGGAACTTCCCCGGCTTCGGCTTCGTGCCGGCGCTGATGTGGCTCTTCGCCTCGGTGCTGATGGCGCTGACCATCATCGGCCTGCCCTGGGCCCGCGCCTGCCTGATGCTCGCCGGCTACAGTTTTCTTCCATTTGGCCAGACGCTGGTCTCTCGCGACGAGCTGACCGGGCGGGGGTCGCTGGGCACCGGGCCGCTCGGGATGCTGGCCAATATCATCTGGTTCTTCCTGGCCGGCATCTGGCTCTGCGTCGCGCATCTGGTGCTGGCGGCGGGCTGCGCCATCACCATCATCGGCCTGCCCTTCGCCTGGGCGCATCTGAAGCTGGCGGCGGCCTCGCTGGCCCCGGTCGGCAAGCGCGTCGTCCCCGGCGAGGTCGCCGACGCCCTGGCCCGGCGCCGCTTCGGCCCATGACCCAGGTCGATGTCCTGGTGGTCGGCGCCGGCGCCGCCGGCATCGCCGCCGCCCGGGCGGTGCGGGCCGCCGGCCGCAGCCTGCTGGTGCTGGAGGCGCGCGACCGCGCCGGCGGCCGGGCGCGCACCGACAGGACGACGCTGGGCGCGCCCTTCGACCTGGGCGCCACCTGGCTGCACGAGGCCGGCGCCAATCCGCTGACCCCGCTGGCCGCCGGCGCCGCCCCCTTCGACCACGACACGGTGCGCAGCCATCGCTGCTGCATCGGCGACCGGCTGGCGACACCGGAGGAGGTCGCCGACTACGACGCCGCCTATGGCCGCTTCCACGCGATCCTGGCGCGGCAGCGCGGCCCGGGCCGCTCGGCCGGGGCGGGGGCGCCGCGCGGCGGGCCCTGGGACGCGACGGTCGCGCATTGGGAAGGCGAGGTGATCTGCGCCGCCCCGCTCGACGCCATGGACCTGGACGACTTTTTGGACACCCAGCTTTCGGGGCCGAACCTGCTGCTGCCGGGGGGGCTCGGCCCGCTGCTGCAGGGCCTGGCCGCCGATCTGCCGCTCCGCTTCGGCGCCGTCGTCGAGCGCATCGACTGGGGCGGGGCGCGCATCGCCGTCGAGGGCAATTTCGGCAGGGTCGAGGCCAGGGCCGTGGTGGTGACCATCCCGACCAGCCTGCTGGCCGCCGGGGCGATCCGCTTCGACCCGCCCCTGCCGGCGGCGACGCTGCAGGCGGCGCATGACCTGCCGCTGGGGCTGCTGTCCAAGATCGGGCTGAAGGCCGCCGGGCCCGACCGGCTCGACCTGCCCGATTTCGGCGGGCTGGAGCGCCAGGTGGCCGACCCCGCCGACCCCGCCATGAGCTTTGTCGCCTGGCCCTTTGGCCAGGACCACGTCATGGGGTTCCTGGGCGGTGACGCGGCCTGGGCGCTGTCGGGGCAGGGGGTGGCGCCGCTGCTCGACCATGCGCTGGCAGAACTCCGCCGCGCCTATGGCGGCCGCGCCGACCGGGCGATCCGCGCCGATGTGGCGGCGATGCATGACTGGGGCGCCGATCCCTTCGCCCGCGGTTCCTATTCGCATGCCCGGCCGGGCCGCGCCGGCGCCCGGCGGGTGCTGGGCACGCCGCTGCAGGACGGCCGGCTGGGCTTCGCCGGCGAGGCCTGCCACCCACGCTATGCCGCGACCCTCGCCGGCGCCTGGGATAGCGGCCTTTCGGCGGCGGCGGCGGCGCTCCATGCAACCAAGCGTGACAGTTCCGGGGCTTTGATGCCCAAGGTTTCATGACGCGTGGCTGACTGGGGGTTAACGCCGCCGGGCCGCTGGCTTATTTCATCTCCTGCATGAGCGACACGGCAGATCAGGCAGCGGCCCCGGCGGGCTTCGACCGCGAGGGCGACACCCTGCGCCTGCGCGGCGCCCTGACCACCCGCGCGGCCGGCCGGCTGTGGCAGCCGGTGCTGCGCGCGGCGGCGGGGGCGCGCCGGCTCGACCTGGCCGGGCTGACCGCGCTGGACAGCACCGGCGCCGCGCTGGTGCTGGAATGCGCGAGCGCCTGCGCCGAGACCGATATCCAGGGCGCCAGCCCCCCCGTCGCCGCCGTGCTGGACCGCGCCCGCAAGGCCCTGGCCGCGCCGCGGCCGCCGAAGGCCCCGCCCAGCCTGCCCTTCATCGCCTGCCTCGGCGCCTGGGGCGTCGGGCGCCTCAAGGAGGCCCGTAACGCCGCCGGCTTCCTGGGCGAGGCGGCAGTGATGACGGCGGCCACCCTGCCGCGCCCGGGGCGCCTCCGCTGGGCCGACCTGCTGCGCCACCTGGACGAGGCCGGCTTCCGCGCCTTCCCGCTGACCCTGCTGCTGGGCACGCTGATCGGCGTCATTCTCGCATTTCAGTCCTCGATCCCGATGCGGCAATACGGGGCGGAGATCTACATCCCGTCCCTCGTCGGCATTTCCCTGATCCGCGAGCTCGGGCCGCTGATCGCCGCCATCATCCTGGCCGGGCGCACGGGGTCGGCCTATGCCGCCGAGCTCGGCACCATGACGGTGAACGAGGAGGTGGATGCGCTGCGCATCATGGGCATCGACCCGATGGTCATGCTGGTGCTGCCGCGGCTGCTGGCGGCGATGCTGGTCATGCCGGTGCTGGCGCTGATGATGAACCTGGCCGGCCTGGTCGGCATGGGCGGCGTGATGAGCGCGCTCGGCTATCCGCCGCCCTTGGTGCTGAACCAGCTGTCGCAATGGCTGACGCTGGGCTCGCTGGTGGGGGGGCTGGGCAAGTCGGTGATCTTCGGCATGGTCATCGCCGGCATCGGCTGCCGCGCCGGGCTGCAGGCCGGGCGAGGGCCGCGCGCGGTGGGCGACGCCGCCACCCAGGCCGTGGTCGGTGGCATCGTCGCGACCGTGGTGCTGGACGGCCTCTTCGCCATCCTGTTCTACCGGCTGGGCTGGTGAGCATGGCCGATTTCCAGGACATCCAGCGCCGCACCGTCGCCGACCCCGTGGTCACCTCCGAAGGTGTCGCCATGGCCTTCGGCGCCAACGCCCTGTTCAGGGACGTTTCTTTCAGCGTCGCCCGTGGCGAGGTCTTCGTCATCCTGGGCGGCTCGGGCTGCGGGAAATCCACCCTGCTCAAGCTGCTGATCGGCCTCTACCGCCCGACCGCGGGAAAGATCGGCATCCTCGGCCAGCCGCTGATGGAGACCGCGGGGGCGGCACGGCGGGAGCTGCTGACCCGGCTGGGCGTCATGTGGCAGTCGGGCGCGCTCTTCGGCTCGATGACCCTGCTGGAGAACGTCATGCTGCCGCTGGAGGCGCATACCGCTCTGCCGCCCGCCGCGCGCGAGCAGGTGGCGCGCGTCAAGCTCGGCCTGGTCGGGCTGTCGGACGCCGCCAACCGGCTGCCGGCGGAAATCTCCGGCGGCATGGCCAAGCGCGCCGGCATCGCCCGCGCCATGGCCCTCGACCCGCCGCTGCTGTTCCTCGACGAGCCTTCCGCCGGCCTCGACCCCATCACCTCCGCCGGCCTCGACCAGCTGATCAAGGAGCTGGCCCGCGACCTCGGCACCACCTTCGTGGTGGTGACGCATGAGCTGCAGTCGATCCTGGCGATCGGCGACCGCTGCATCATGCTCGACAAGGCGGCCCGCGGCATGATCGCCGAGGGCGACCCGCGCGCATTGCGCGACCACGCGACGCATCCCACGGTGCGCGCCTTCTTCCGCCGGGAGGCGCCCGCCGCATGACCAGCTCCACCAGCCTCTATGTCCGCGTCGGCGCCCTGATCCTGGTGGGCCTGGCGCTCGCCCTCGGCTTCGTGCTGTTCCTGACCGGCGGAAGGCTGACCCGCTCCACCCTGGTCTTCGAGACCTATCTGCAGGAGAGCGTCATCGGCCTCGAGGTCGGCGCGCCCGTCCGCTACCGCGGCGTGCAGATCGGCCAGGTCAGCCAGATCGGGCTGGTCAATGCCGAATACCCGCCCTCGAGCCGCAACCAGGCGATGGAGGCTTTTCAACTCGTCCTGGTCCGGCTGGCGCTGGACCCGCAGAAGGCGACGATCGACACGCCGGAACGGGCCGAGGCCTCGGTGCGGCGGGGGTTGCGGGCGCGGCTGTCCAGCCAGGGCATCACCGGCGTCGCCTATATCGAGCTCGACTTCGTCAGCCCGACCCGCTTCCCGGCGCGGGAGGATCTGCCCTGGCAGTCCACCTATCCGGTGATCCCGGCCATGCCGTCGACCGTGGCGCAGGTGCAGAACGCCGCCGAGGCCATCCTGTCGCGCATCCAGAACGCGCCGCTGGAGGAGCTGATGGGCGACATCACCGAGATCGTCGCCATGGTGAAGGGCCAGCTGCAGAACGGCGATGCCGCCAAGATCCTGGCCGAGGCCTCGGCGACCATCGCCAGCCTGCGCCGCACCGCCGAGGGCACCGACCTGCCCGGGCTGGTCACCGACCTGCGCGCCACGGTCACCGACCTGCGCGGCCTGGTCGGCGGCCCCGAGGCCCGCAGCGCCATGGCCAATGTCGGCGGCGCGGCGGAGGAGCTGCGCCGCAGCCTCTCCCGCCTGCCCCAGGCCATCACCGCGCTGGAGCAGACCTTGCGGACGGCCCGCAACACGACCCAGGACGCCAATGCCGACCTGGCCCCCCTGCTGCGCGACCTGCGGGCGGTGGCGGGCAATCTGCGCGACACCACCGAGGCGCTGCGCCGCGCGCCCGGCCAGGCGATCTTCGGCGCCCCGCCGCCGGCGCCCAACCACCGCTGAGGAGGCAAGCATGAACCGTCGTCTCGCCCTGCTGGCCCTGCCGGCGCTCGCCGCCTGCAGCGTCCTGCCCGAGCGCCCCTATGTCGAGGTGCGGCGCTTCCCGCTGACCCCTGCCCGCGACCCGGCCGCCCCGATGCCCGCCCGCAGCGGCCGCCGCCGCGTGCTGCTGGTGCGGCTGATGCGCGCGGCCCCCGGCCAGGACAGCCGCGGCTTGCGGAGTCTCCGCCCCGACGGCACCGAGGCCATCGACTACTACGCCGAATGGAGCGCCCCCCCGGCGGAGCTCGCCGAGGAGGCGCTGCGCCGCTGGCTCTCCTCCGGCGGGTTGTTCGGCGCCGTGGTCTCGCCGGGGACGCGGGCGCGGGCCGACCTGGTGCTGGAGACCGAGCTGACCGCGCTGCTGGCCGATCTGGGCGCCGGCCAGGCGCGCGCCGGGCTGTCGGCCGTGCTGCTGCGCGAGGGGGAGGGGGGTCCGAGCCTGCTGACCCAGCTGGCGGTGACCGGCACGGCGCCGATTCCCCCCGGCCCGCGCGGGCCGGAGGTGCTGGCGGCGGCCATGACGGAGGCCTTCGCCGCCGCCCTCGGCGCGCTCGAGCGGGGCATCGCCGTCCATAGCTGACGCCTTCGGGCGTCGAATTCCGAAAAATTTTCGCGGGGTTTTCCGGGCTGCCGAAAGGCGGCGCCGGGGGCCTGGGCTTGGCCTTTTCGCCCCGCATCTGCCTGTAAACCAGAAGTTTCCACGCCCGTGACCTCACGCGGGTGTGCTGCACATCCGCGCGAAAATCCTTGAGCGCCTGCTTCTTTCGCTCACGAACGCGTGTGCCAGATTAACCCGATGCTTACCCTTCGCGGGGTAATTCTCATCCCGTGAGACAAGCCAAGGGTCTGGATAAAAACATGCGACAGTCCGGTCACGCCGCCGATAGCTGGAACGAAGTCTGGGACGCCTATGAGGCGCGCAGCGACACCGCCGCCACCCCCGAGTCGCACCGCGAGTCGCACCCCGATGCGACCCCCGCGGAAGGCCGCCGCGCCCCACGCCGCCGGGGGCGGATTTTCGCAATCCTGCTGGCCCTGCCGCTGCTCGGCGCCCTGCTGCTGGCAGGTCCCGCCCGCCCGCTGGCCGCCTTCGCCGGCCTGGTCCTGAACCACGCCCC
>NZ_CACSJM010000098.1 GCF_902706185.1 Roseomonas sp. 18066
TTCGATGGAACGACGGAGCGTGACCCTCGCTTCTTTACGGGCTCGATCGCCCCAAGGGGTTCCGGGCTACGCTCCGCCACCGCTCCGGACACTCTAGCAACGACCGAGCGCGATGGCGCCAAGTTACAAGGGGGCTCGGGGGAATTCATTCCCCCGACCTACCCCTGTCTCTTCGCTTCAAGCTGCCTGTTCAACGATCGCCAATGACCGCAGATCCGCCTCGAAGCGGTCGCGCCAGCGTTCGAGGCTGTTGAAGCGCATCACCTGCATCATCGCCGCGTGGCGTTCCTGGCGTTCGTCGCGCGACATGGACAGGGCGCGGTCCAGGGCGGCGGCGACGCCGGCCTCGTCGTGCGGGTTGACCAGCAGGGCGGCGTCCAGCTCGCGGGCGGCGCCGGCGAATTGCGACAGCACCAGAACGCCGGGGTCCTCGGGGTCCTGGGCGGCCACGTATTCCTTGGCGACCAGGTTCATGCCGTCGCGCAGCGGCGTGACCAGGCCGACCTGGGCGGCGGCATACAAGGGCATCAGCGCCTTGCGGGGGAAGCTGCGGTTCAGGTAGCGCAGCGGGGTCCAGTCGAGCTCGGCGAAGCGGCCGTTGATGCGGCCGGCCTCGCCTTCCAGCTCGCGGCGGATGGCCTGGTAGGCCTCGACGTCGGAGCGGGACGGCGGCGCGATCTGCAGGTATTCCACCCGGCGATGCCAGCCGGGGTGGCTGCCCAGGAAGCGCTCATAGGCGGCGAAGCGCTGGCGCAGGCCTTTCGAGTAGTCCAGGCGCTCGACGCTCATGATCAGGGCGCGGTCGTCGACGGCGCGGTTGAGGGCGGCCATCTGCGGGTGGTCGGCGCCGGCGACGGCCTCGGCGCGCAGCTGCTCGACATGCACGCCGATCGGGTAGACGCCGGTGCGGATCAGCCGGCCATGCGCGCTGACCAGGCCGCCGGGGAATTCCTCGCCGCCGAGCTCGCGGCGGACATAGTCGGCGAAGGCCAGGCGGTCGCCCTCGGTCTGGAAGCCGATCAGGTCGAACTGGCACAGCGAACGCACCAGCTCGGCATGGGCCGGCACCGTCATCAGCACGGCGGGGGCGGGCCAGGGGGTGTGCAGGAACAGGCCGATGCGGTTGCGCACGCCCTTGGCGCGCAGCTCCTCGGCCAGGCACAGCAGGTGGTAGTCATGCGCCCAGATCACGTCCTGCGGCCCGACCAGGGACGCCAGGTGGTGGGCGAAGTGCTTGTTGACGCGGCGATAGCCTTCGAACTCGGCCCAGTCGAAGCGGGCCAGCGCCGTCTGGTAGTGCAGGATCGGCCAGAGCGTGCCGTTGGCGAAGCCGCGATAGTATTCGTTGTAGTCCCGCTGGGTCAGGTCGGTGGTGTAGAGGGTGACCGGGCCGGAATGGGCGATGACCGGGGGATGGCCGGGCAGCAGGCTTTCGGCCGGCACCACGTCGGGCACGGTCTGGCCGGACCAGCCGAACCACAACCCGCCGGTGTGGCGCAGCGCGTCCATCACCCCCGCGGCCAGGCCGCCGGCGGTGGGCTCGCCCTCGGTGATCGGGGCGACACGGTTGGAAACCACGACCAGTCGCGACATGCGCGGCTATCCCTTCAGGCCACCTCGGGCAGCTCCGGCAAGACGCCGGAATGCTGCTGCAGCAGCAGGTCTCGATACGGACCGTGGCGCTGGGCCAGCTCGCTCGGAGGCCCGTCCTCCACGATCCGACCCCGATTCATGACGATGATTCTGTCGAAATTTTGGAGGGTCGAAAGACGGTGGGCGACGGCGATGACGGTCCGGCCGCGCATCAGCGTGTCGAGGGCCGTCTGGATCAGCCGCTCGCTCTCGCTGTCCAGCGCGCTGGTGGCCTCGTCCAGCAGCAGGATGGGGGCGTCCTTCAGCAGGGCGCGGGCGATGGCAAGTCGTTGTCTTTGGCCGCCCGACAGCTTGACGCCGCGGTTGCCGACGATGGTGGCGAAGCCCTCCGGCAGGGCCTCGATGAAGCCGCGGCACTGGGCCATCCCGGCCGCGCGCAGCACCTCCGCCTCGGTCGCGTCGGGCCGGCCGTAGCGGATATTGTCCATGACGCTTCGATGAAACAGCGCGGTGTCCTGCGGCACCACGGCCATGGCGTCGGGCAGGCTGTCCTGGGTGAGGCCAGAAATATCCTGGCCGTCGATCAGCACGCGGCCCGATTCGGGGTCCCAGAACCGCTGCAGCATGGCCAGCACCGTGGTCTTGCCGGCGCCGGAATAGCCGACGAGGCCGACCCGCTGGCCGGGCGGGATGGTCAGGTCCAGCCCGTCCAGCACGATGTCGCGGCCGGGATAGGCGAAGCGCACCGCCTGGAATTCGACGGCGCCGGGGCCGGGGCGCAGCGGCGTGGCGCCCGGGGCGTCCTCCAGCGCATGCGGCAGCAGCAGGGTGCCGATGGCTTCCTCCAGCCGGGCCAGCTGCTGGGTCAGCTCGACGAGGGCGACCGCGATGTCGCGGGTGCCGTTCAGGATGGTCAGCGACAGCGAGGCCAGCAGCGCCACGTCGCCCACCGAGGCCTGGCCGCGCTGCCACAGCGCCAGCCCCGCCGCCAGCACCAGCGCGGTCAGGCCGACGGTCAGCAGCGCATGGATGGTGCGCAGCCACTCCATGTAGAACAGGCTGGCGCGGTGGGTGGCGATCTCGGCCTCGACATAGCCGCCGATGCGCGCCCGCTCGCGCAGCGTGGCGCCGAAGGCGCGCATGACGCCGATATTGCCGACCACGTCGACCAGCTCGCCATCGACGGCGGCGGCGCGGCTGGCATGCTCGCGGTGCAGCGGCCCGCCGCGGCGCGCCAGGCGGTGCATGTAGATGCCGATGGCCAGGGCCGCGACCGCCAGCGCCGCGGCCAGCGGCAGCGACACCACCGCGGCGATGGCGATGGCGCCGAGCACCGCGGCGACCGGGGGCACCACGCTCCAGGCCAGGGTGTTCTCCAGCGCGAAGCCGGCCTGGGCGGTGGCCGACAGCCGCGCCGCCAGCGCGCCCGGCATGCGGTCGGCGAAATAGCCCGGGCTGTGGCCGGCCAGATGCGCGAACAGGCCGCAGCGGATGTCGCCGGCGACCTGGGTGAAGCTGCGGGTGGCCGACCAGCCGCCCAGGCGCCACAGCAGGTTGTCGGCGGCGATCAGCGCGCAGAGGCCGAAGAAGGCGGTCCAGACGGCGCTGAGCTCGGCGCGCTCTGGCCCCGGCGCCACCAGGTCGATCAGCAGCTTCAGCCCGTATTGCGTGGCGACGCCGCAGAGCACCGCCGCCAGCACCGCGCCGAAGACCAGCGCATGCCCCGGCTTATGCGCCGCGGCATGGCGCAGCAGGAACCGGAAACCCGAGGGAAGCGTCACCGAAGCCGACAAAACCAGCCCACTTTTCGCCATAATGGATTTGTACCTTGAGGATGAAATATGGGCGTGGCCGAGGCCGTTCAAGTCAAGGTCGCCGTGTTTTAACTACAAGCTGTGATCGGCCTGACAAAAGGGATCGCGTTCATGCGTATCGCTCAAATATCGCCGCTGTTTGAAGCCGTGCCGCCCAAGCTCTATGGTGGCACCGAGCGCGTTGTCTCCTCCCTCACCGAGGAGCTGGTGGCGATGGGTCATGAGGTGACGCTCTTCGCCAGCGGCGATTCGATCACCACCGCCCGGCTGGCGGCGATGCGCGACCAGGCGCTGCGCCTGGATCCCTCGGTCAAGGACTGGGTCGCCCATTACATGAAGATGGTCGAGATCGTCGGCCAGCGGGCGCATGAGTTCGATGTGATCCATTCGCATATCGACTATTTCCCGCTCGGCCTGCTCGACCGCCAGCGCGTGCCCTTCGTGACCACGCTGCATGGCCGGCTCGACCTGCCCGAATTCAAGATGATCTACGAGACCTATGGCCACACGCCCTATGTCTCGATCTCCGACCATCAGCGCCTGCCGATCCCGGGGCTGAACTGGGCGCGCACCGTCCTGCACGGCATGCCGAAGGACCGCCTGACGCCGCAGCCGGTCGAGCAGAAGTACTTCGCCTTCCTGGGCCGCGTCTCGCCGGAGAAGGGCCTCGACCGCGCCATCCGCATCGCCGCCCGCGCCGGGGTGAAGCTGAAGGTCGCCGCCAAGATCGACGACGCCGACCGCGCCTATTACGACCGGGTCATCGCGCCGCTGATGACGCAGGATCATGTCGAATACATCGGCGAGATCAACGACGACCAGAAGCCGGAATTCCTCTCCGGCGCCCATGCGCTGCTGTTCCCGATCGACTGGCCGGAGCCGTTCGGCCTGGTGATGATCGAGGCCATGGCCTGCGGCACGCCGGTGATCGCCATGCGCCGCGGCTCGGTGCCGGAAGTGATGGAAGACGGGCTGACCGGCTTCATCATCGACAATGAGGACGAGGCCGTCGCCGCCGTCGCCCGCATCCCGGAGCTGGACCGCGCCAAGGTGCGCGCCCGCTTCGAGCAGCGCTTCACCTCGCGCCGCATGGCCGAGGATTATGTTTCTCTCTATGAGCAGCTGATCGCCGAGAAGAAGAAGCCCCACCTGCGGGCCGTCAGCGGCGGCAACTGAGCCGACGCGACGAACGAGACGAAAGGCCGGGGGGCGAAAGCTCCCCGGCCTTTTTTCATGGCGCTGGAGCGGGAGACGGCGGCGGAGAGGGTGACGCCGGCACGCGACCACCGAGATCCATGGTGGTCAGCGGCGTCGTCACCGGCTGCAGGCGCTTGCGGTCCATGCGGGCGAGCGCCAGGGCCACCGTGTTCGGCCCGAAACGATGCCGCAGCCGCGCCAGCGCCGCCTGGTTGCGGTCGCTGTCTTCCCGGAACGCATCGGGGAAGGTCAGGAAATCTCTCACCCACCCCTGGCGCTTTTCGGGCTCGGCCGGGCCGGCATCGGCGGTCAGCTCCAGGCAGAGCAGCGCCAGGACCGCCAGGTCGGCGGCGCTCAACAGGAGCCGCGCCTCGGCGAAGATCGGCGGATCGTCGGTCGGCGGGCCCTTGATGCTGTTGCCCAGCGCGGCCACGGCCTCGGCCAGCACATCTTCGCCGACCAGGTTCATCAGGAGCAGGCCGAGATTATAGGCCTTGGCCTCGTCGCTCATCCGCGCTTTCTCGAGCGAGGCGATGGCCTGCTCGAGCTGGCTCTGCTCATCGGCCAGGACATTCTGCATCAGGGCGACGCAATGCAGCGGCAGGGCCGTGCGGGCCTCGGTGAAGGACACGCCATGCATGATCGTCTTGACCCGGCGGGCGCGGGGGCCGGCCCTCTGGCGATCGCAGGCGCGGTCCGCCGCCTTCAGGATGACTTGCAGCGCCGCGGCGGGGCCGATGGCGATGTCCGTCTCCTTCACGCGCAGCGAGAAGATCGAGGTTCGGAACAGCGCCATGCTGCCGAAACCCGCCAGCAGCACCTGGTTCAAGGTGCCGCCGAGGCCCCCGATCGAGCTCATCCCCAGCTGGTTGGTGCGCAGCAGCCAGAAGACGATGAAGGCGGCCATGGCATTGACGAGGATGTAGACGACGCCGGGCCAGGTCTCGAGCGGCGCGGTCGGCCGGTCCCGGTAGCGGCCGACCAGCTCCGTGACGCCGACCATCGCGCCGATCAGCGTCACCGCGGCATAGGCCGCCAGGGGCGCCTGCAGCTGGCCGAAGATCCGGCCCAGGACGATCCCGATCAGCAGGGCTGCCGGAACGATCCAGTAGCGGGCTAGGCTCTGGATCCGCTCCTGCAGCCAGAGGCCGATTTCGCGAAGGCGCGGCGGCTCGATGGAGGACACGGTCGGGCTCCGTCCGGGGCCCGGCTGTTATCGATCCGTTACGACCGGATATCAATCGCCGAGCTGGCGCCTGCTTTCAGCAGCTGGTGGCCGCGCGGGGTGAGGCGCAGGAACCGGCGGCCGTCGGCCAGATCGACAACCTCCGCCGCGCCGGCCCGCCGCAGCCCTTCGACCGCCTCCAAGGCGGCGGTTTCCTCCAGCTGGCTGAGCGGCACCACCTCATGCAGGGGCAGCAAGCCATTGGCGGCACCCGCTATTTCCAACACGCGCTGCGCGGCGCTGGGCGGGCCGGTGTCGGCGGCTTCCGACGAGCTGCGGGTGTTGAGGAAGGCGGTGAAATTGCTGAACGCGCGCATGCGAGGCCTCCAGCCCAAGGCCCTCAAGATAGGAGATGGCCGGGCGATTTGCTATGCGTCAGTGACGGCCGCCCGTGCCGCGCATGGCCCGCACCAGCACCAGCACCGGCAGCAGCCCGACCACGACGATCAGCAGCGCGGCGGTGCTGGCCTCGGCCAGGCGCTCGTCGGCGGCCAGGTTGTGGACGCGCACCGCCAGGGTGTCGAGGTCGAAGGGCCGGACGATCAGCGTCGCCGGCAGCTCCTTCATGGTGTCGACGAAGATCAGCACGGCCGCCGTCAGCAGCGCGCCGCGGGCCAGCGGCGCCTCGACCCGGGCGATGGCGGCGGCCGGGCCATGGCCCAGCGTGCGGGCGGCCTGCAGCAGGCTGGGCTTCAGCCGCGACAACCCGCTTTCCACCGCCGACTGCCCGACGGCGAGGAAGCGCACCAGATAGGCGAAGACCAGCGCCACCATGGTCCCCGACAGCAGCAGCCCGGTGGAAAAGCCCAAGCGCGACCGCGCCCAGCCATCCACCGCATTGTCGATCAGCCCGAAAGGCACCAGCGTGCCCACCGCGATCACCGAGCCCGGCACCGCATAGCCCAGCCCCGCGATGCGGTTCGCCGCCCGTGCCAGGCCCGAGGGATACAGCCGCACCCCCCAGCCCAGCAGCGCCGCCAGCGTCACGCCGATGACCGCGGTGACGCCGGCCAGCAGCAGCGAATTGCGGGCGAAGGGCAGGAAGTTCGCCGGCTGCAGCGCGTCGCCCCCGGCCAGCATCAGGTGCAGCAGCCCGCCCGCCGGAATGACGAAGCCCACGACCAGCGGCAGGGCGCAGGCCAGCGTCGCCGCCCAGCCCTTCCAGCCGCGTAGCTCATGCGGCCGCAGCGGCGGCGTGCGCGTGGTGGTGGGGTGGTAGCGCCGCCCGCCGCGCGACGCATGCTCGGCCAGCAGCAGCATCGCCACCATCCCCATCAGGCAGGCGGCGAGCTGGCTGGCCGCTCCCCGGTCGCCCATGCCGAACCAGGCCTCGTAGATGCCGGTGGTGAAGGTGCGGACGGCGAAATAATCGACCGTGCCGAAATCGGCCAGCGTCTCCATCAGCACCAGCCCGATTCCGGCGGCAAGTGCCGGCCGCGCCAGCGGCAGCGCCACGCGGAAGAAGGTGCGCGGCAGCGACAGCCCCAGCGTGCGCGAGGCCTCGATCAGGCAGGTGCTCTGCTGCAGGAAGGCCGCCCGGCACAGCAGATAGACGTAAGGGTAGAGCACCGCCGCCAGCATGACGGCGGCCCCGGGCAGGCTGCGCACCTCCGGGAACCAGTACTGCCCCCAGCGCAGCCCGGTCAGGTCCCGCACCAGCGTCTGCACCGGTCCGGCGGAATCCAGCAGCCACGTGTAGAGGTAGCCGCAGACATAGGCCGGCATGGCCACCGGCAGCAGCAGCGCCAGCTCCAGCGCGCGCCGCCCCGGAAAGCGGCAGGCCGTGACCAGCCAGGCGCAGCCCACCCCGGCCGCCCCCGACATCACCGCCACCAGCAGCCCCAGCTGCAGCGAGTTCCACAGATACGGCCACAGGTTGGTCCGCACGATATGGTGCCAGACCTGCCCCGCGCCCTGGCCCGACAGCAGCGGCCAGGCCGCATTGCCCAGCACCCCCAGCACCGGCAAGGCGACCAGCGCCGCGATCAGCCAACCGGCCCGGGCCCAAAGCGGCACGCGCCGCCGCGGAGGAAGGGCCGGATCGACGGCCAAAGGAAGAGTGATGGACACGAGGGTGAAAATGCCTCGCATCCGCGAGGGAAGGAAGCAGGGCGGAGGTAGGTCGGGGGAATGAATTCCCCCGAACCCCCTTCTTTTTTCTGATCACCGGCCGTTGGGGGAACCTGCGCCTCAGCGACGGCGACACCAGGGCGTCACGGCGGGACGCATTTGCCTAAAAACAGCGCGCCCTCGCAGGTCGCGCTGTCGCCGGGCCGGGCCACGTACTGTCCCCACGTGGACACGGCAGTCCGAAAGAAAAGGGGAATTCATTCCCCGGGCCTTTAGTCTTTCTTGCCGTCCTTCCACTGCTGATACGTCGTCCGCGGGATATCCACCTGGTCGGTCGTCCGCGTGTACCACCCCCGCCCGTGCATGCGCCCGACCAGGTTCAGCTTCGGCGTGTCGATGTAGTATTTCTCGGCGTTCAGCACGCCCTCGTCGTGGACATGCATCGCCAACACCCGGCCGAGGACCAGGGTGTGGACGCCCACGGGCACCAGCTGGAAGGTCTCGCATTCCATGGCCACCGGGCTTTGGGCAATGCGGGGGGGCTTGATGTGCAGGCTGGGCTCGGTGGCCAGGCCCAGCGTGGCCAGCTCGTCCATCTCGGGCGGGAAGTCGATGGCGGTGTCGCTCATCGCCTGGGCGCTGGCCTCGTTGACCAGGCAGACCACGAATTGCCCGGTGGCGCGGATATTGGCCAGCGTGTCCTTCACCGGGGCGTCGACGCCTTCCGGGCGCGGGCCGCAGGAGAAGCCGATCACCGGCGGCGTGTCGCCGAAGGCGTTGAAGAAGGAGAAGGGCGCGGCGTTGGTGACGCCCGCCGCGTCCTGCGAGATCACCCAGGCGATCGGGCGCGGGACGACGGTGGAGACGAGAAGCTTGTAGGCCTCGCGCGTCGGGATCTGGGCGAAGTCGAACAGCATGCGGGTCTTCCTCAGCCGACCGGGTGTGGGGGCGCGGCGCCGCGCAGCAGCACGGCGTCGAGATTGTCGAGGCAGCGGAAGCCCATGGCGTCGCGGGTCTCGATGGTGGCGCTGCCCAGGTGGGGCAGCAGCACCAGGTTGGGCGTGGTCAGGTAGCCCGGGTGGATCTTCGGCTCGCCGGCGAAGACGTCGAGGCCGGCGGCGCGCAGATGCCCCTTGGTCAGCGCCTCGCACAGCGCCACGTCGTCGACGGTGGTGCCGCGGCCGGTATTGACCACGATGGCGCCGCGCTTCAGCAGGGCGATCTTGCGGGCGTCGAGCCAGTTGCGGGTCGCCTCGCCGCCGGGGATGTGCATCGACAGCACGTCGATGGCGCCCAGGAAAGCCGCGTCATCGGCGTGGTAGATGGCGCCGGCGGCTTCCTCGGGCGGCAGCTGCTTGCGGTTGCGGTAGTGGATTTCCATGCCGAAGCCGCGCGCCATTTTTGCCAACGCCTGGCCGATGCGGCCCATGCCGAGGATGCCGAGCTTTTTTCCTTCGAGCGTCACGCCCATCAATTGCGTCGGCGCCCAGCCGGCCCATTCGCCGGCGCGCAGCATGCGCTCCGATTCACCGCCGCGGCGGGCTGCGGCGAGAATGAGAAGAAAGGCGATCTCGGCGGTGGCGACGCTGAGCACGTCCGGCGTGTTCGACACGGCGATGCCGCGGGCGCGGGCGGCGGCCAGGTCGATATGGTCGGTGCCGACGCTGAAGGTGGCCAGCAGCTTCACGCTGTCGGGCAGGGCCGCGATGGTCGCCGCCCCCAGCGGGTCGCCGGCGGCGCAGAGGATGCCCTGCGCCCCGGCATCCTTCGCGGCCGTTGCCAGGGTGGCGCCGTCCATCGGCGTGTCCGACGGGTTCGGGATGGTGATGTAGTCCCGCTGGGCACGGGCCTCCACCGCATCCGGAAAGCGGCGGGTCAGCAGGAGGACGGGCTTCGTCATGCGGATCAGCTCCAGAGGGGATCGATGGCCGGGCGACCGGACAGCACCGCGGCGATGTTGTCCAGGCTGCGATGGCCCATGGCGTCGCGGGTCTCGACGGTGGCGCTGCCGATATGCGGCGCCAGCGCGACATTGGGCAGGTCGATGAAGCGGCGGTCGAAGCGCGGCTCGCCCTCGAAGACGTCGAGGCCGGCGGCGGCGATGCGCCCCGATTTCAACCCGTCGATCAGCGCCTCCTCGTCGATCAGCCCGCCGCGCGCGGCATTGACCACCACCGCGCCGGGCGGCAGCAGGCCGAGCGTCCGCTCGTTCAGGATATGCCGCGTCGCCGGCGAATAGGGGCAGTGCAGCGAGACGAACTGGCATTGCCCCAGCATGGCGTCGAGGTCGGCGACGTAATGGCCGCCTTCCTCCAGCGCGGGCGGCAGCTGCGCCGCGTCATGATAGAGCACGCGCATGTCAAAGCCGCGGGCGCGGCGGGCCACGGCGCGGCCGATGCGGCCCATGCCGATGATGCCGATGGTCTGGCCCCAGACGCGCACGCCGAGGAAATCGCCCATGGCGCGCGGGCCCCAGGCGTCCTGCCGCAGCATCTGGTCGGCCTCGGGCAGGCGGCGGGCGGCGGAGAGCAGCAGCGAGAAGGCCAGGTCCGCGGTGCAGCCGGTCAGCACGTCCGGCGTGTTGGTCACCACCAACCCGCGCGACTTGGCGGCGGCCACGTCGACATGGTCGAAGCCGACCGAGCAGGTGGCGGCCACCTTCACCCGGGCGGGCAATTTCTCGATGAAGCCGGCATCCAGCTTGAAGCCGGAGCTGAACAGCAGGGCCTCGGCCTTGTGCTCTTCCAGCAGAGCCAGCGATTCCTCGCGATCGATGTCGCGGTCGATGGCGAAGGCGCCGGCGAAGTCGCGGTCCAGGCGGGCGGCCACCGCCGGCGGCATGCGGCGGACGCTGACCACGCGCGGCCGGGCGGCGGGCGCGGGGGCCAGTGTCGCGAGGGGAGAGTCGAGCTCAGCCATGCACGCATCCTCCTGTTCTGCTTTGCGGCCGAGCTTAGACGTCTCAGCCGATCGCACCAGGGGGTAACGGCCGGGGGGTAACGGCCACCCCATCTTGCCAGCGGAGGGGGAAGCGTTCACCGTCCGCGCCGAATTCCAGGATGAGGGAGAAGGCCATGGATCTCGGTCTGCAAGGCAAGCGCGCGCTCGTGATGGGCGCCTCGAAGGGGCTCGGGCGCTCGATCGCCGATGCGCTGGCGGCGGAAGGCGCGCTGGTCGCCGTCTCGGGGCGCGACCAGGCGAGCCTGGACCGCGTGGCGGAGGAGCTGCAGCGCCTGGGCGCACCGAAGGCCGTCGGCATCACCGCCGATGTCGCCGAGGGCGCGCAGATGGACAAGCTGGCCGATGCCGCCGTCGCCGCGCTGGGCGGGGTCGACATCCTGGTGCTGAACCATGGCGGCCCGCCGACCTGCACCGCGCTGGAGATGAAGCAGGAAGACCTGATCACCTGGTTCCAGCGCATCGTGCTGTCGCCGATCCGGGTGGCCAACAGGCTGCTGCCGGGCATGCGCGAGCGGAAGTGGGGCCGGATCCTGGCGGTGGGCTCCACCGGCATGGTGCAGCCGCTGCCCGGCCTCGCGCTGTCCAACACGCTGCGCGCGGCGATCGTCGGCTGGAACAAGACGCTGTCGGCCGAGCTCGCGGGCGAGGGCATCACCTGCAACATCCTGGCCCCCGGCGCCTTCGCCACCGACCGCACGGCCGAGACGCTGGCCGCGGCCTCGGCCAAGTCGGGCAAGAGCATCGAGGCGCTGGTCGCCGAGCGCTCGGCCGCCATCCCCGTCGGTCGCTATGGCGAGCCGAAGGAATTCGGGCCGATGGGTGCCTTCCTTGCCTCGGACAAGGCGGCCTATACCACCGGCCGGATCCATATCATCGATGGCGGCGCGGTGCGCGGCGTCTGAAAGACTGAGTGACGGTGTCGAATTCCCTGCGTCCCAACCTGCTGCCCGATGTCGACCTGGCCTTCCGCCTGTTCGACGAGCTGCGCGAGAAGAGCTTCGACGGCGTCGGCATCACCCGCGAGGCCTATGGGCCGGGCGAGGCCATGGCGCATGCCACGGTCCAGCGTGAGGCCGAGGCGCTGGGGCTGGAGGTGACGGCCGATCCTGTCGGCAACCTCTACATGACGCTGCCGGGGACCGACCGGACGGCCAAGCGGCTGCTGGTCGGCAGCCACCTGGACTCGGTGCCGCAGGGCGGCAATTTCGACGGCGCGGCGGGGGTGCTCGCCGGCCTCGCCGCGGTGTCGGGGCTGAAGCAGGCGGGGTTCGTCCCCGCCCGCGACGTCACCGTCATGGCGATCCGGGCGGAGGAGGCCGGGGCCTGGTTCCCGACCTCCTATCCCGGCTCGCGCGGCTCGCTCGGCCGGCTGAAGGCCGAGGAATTGCAGGTCAAGCGCCAGGATAGCGGCCGGACCCTGGCCGAGCACATGCGCGAGGAAGGCTTCGACCCCGATTTCGCCGCGCGCGGCGAGGCGGTGAACACGCCCGACAACACGCTGGGCTTCCTGGAGCTGCATATCGAGCAGGGTCCGGTGCTGGATTCCGAGGGGGTGCCGCTGGCCATCGTCACCGGCATTCCCGGCAGCCGGCGGCTGCGCCAGGGCCGGGTGGTCGGCGAGTACAATCATTCGGGTGCCACGCCGCGCCGCTATCGCCGCGACGCCGCCATCGCGCTGGCCGAGCTGGCGGTGGCCCTCGACGAGGCTTGGGCGATCCTGGAGGCGCATGGCCACCGCCTGGTCGTGACCTTCTGCACCCTGGCCACCACCGCCGAGGCCGGCTTCACCAAGATCCCGGGCGAGGCGACCTTCATGCTGGATGTGCGCAGCGTGAACCCGGCGAGCTGCGACGCCATCTTCGCCGAGCTCGAGCGGCAGGTGGCGCGCATCGAGGCGCGGCGTGGCGTGACCTTCGAGCTGGGCGCCGAGACCGGCTCCGCCGCGTCGCTGATGGATCCCGGCATGCGGGCCGGCCTGGCGCGCGCCGCCGATGCCGTGGGCGTGGCGCATCTGGAGATGGCGTCGGGCGCCGGCCATGATGCCGCGGCCTTCGGCGCGGCGGGCATCCCAGCCGCGATGTTGTTCGTGCGCAGCCAGAATGGCAGTCACAATCCGCATGAGGCGATGCGGAACGAGGATTTCGCCGAGGTGTGCAAGGTCATCACGCGCTGGGTGAGCGACGCTGCTGCCTGACAGAAAAAAGATGGGGGTCCGGGGGAATTCCTTCCCCCGGCCTTTCTTTCTGTTCTAAGCGCGTCCCATGGAAAAGACTGAAATCTGGGTCGATGGCGATGCCTGCCCGGTCCGCGACGAGGTGTTCCGCGTTGCCGGCCGCCTGTCGCTGGTGGTGCATGTGGTGTCGAACGGCGCCCGCGGCGTCCGCCTGCCGGAAGTGGATTGGGTCAAGCGCGTCATCGTCGCCGAGGGCGCGGATGCCGCGGATGACTGGATCGCCGAGCGCATCCGCCCGCAGGACCTGTGCATCACCGCCGACATTCCGCTGGCGTCGCGTTGCCTGGAGCGCGGGGCGCGGGCCTTGTCGCCGACGGGCCGGATCTGGACCAGCGACAATATCGGCCAGGCGCTGGCAGGCCGCGAGGTGTCCCGGCATCTGCGCGAGATCGGCGCCCTGACCAGGGGCCATGCGCCGATGACGGGGAGCGACAAGTCGCGCTTCCTCTCGGCGCTGGAGACCGAGGTGCAGGCGGCGCTGCGCGGCGCCGAGGCGAAACCGGCCGCCTTGTGGCGGCCGGGCCTGTTCGACTGAGGGTTACTCCGCCGGCAGCGGGCTGGTGCCGCGCGCCGGGGCTTCCTCGATCCGGGTGGCCGTGGTGGCCATGCGCGGGACCGAGCGGCGCTCGGCCTCGAGCCGGTCGGTCGCCTGGACCACGCGCTCGGCGCTGCCCAGCAGCGCCAGCAGGGCGCCACGCTCGCCCGGCGGCACAACAGCGCTGAGGCCAAGGGTCCGCTCGCGCAGCGCGGCGATCAGCGCCTCGCCGGCGACCTCGCCCGGGGCCTTGGTGGAGGGCGCCTGGCCCGGGGGCAGGGCGGTGCCCAGCTTGCGCGCCAGCCCGTCCAGCAGGGCGTCCACCACCGGCCTGGCCTCCGCCGAGAATTCCTCGCGCTGGATGCGGCGGGCGACCTGGTGCAGCGCCTCGCCCAGATGCGCCGCGATATCGGCTTCCTCGATCAGGCTGGCGACCTGCTCGGCCTGGCGGGCCGAGAGGCTCGGCGTGAAGAGGGACGCCGCGAAGCCGCGGATGTCGCGGTTCAGCAGGTCGAGCGCGGTCTGGTGCTCGGCCGGCAGGCGGGGGGCGGTGGCGACGCCGCGGGCGGTCTCCAGGAACAGCCCGCTGGCCTGGACGTGGCGGGCGATTTCTTTCTGCACGGCAGTCTGTCCGGACGCCATGTCGGCCCGCGCTTCCGCCGACAGATACTTCGGCGTCGAATAATCCTCGACATCCTCTGAAGCATCGCGGCCGATGCGGGACAGCACCCGCTCGAAGACGCCGATGAAGGGGTAGAGCAGGATGACGTTGAAGATGTTGAAGAAGGTCGAGTAGAGGCCGATGGCGACGGGGACCAGCGGATAGGTCTCGCGGCCATTGACCATCAGGGGGACGCCCGGGTCGCCGCCGAACCAGCCCATGGCGAAGCGCAGCACGTCCATCGACAGGAAGAAGAGCGGGATGGTGACCGCGACGCCGATGATGTTGAAGGCGATATGGGCATAGGCCGCGCGCTTGGCGTTGCGCGACAGGTTCAGCGAGGCCATCCAGGAGGTGATGGTGGTGCCGAGGTCGGCGCCGAGCGAGAAGGCCACCGCCGTCTCCCAGCTCAGCACGCCGGAGGCGCCGAGGCCCATGACGATGCCGATGGTGGCCGAGGAGGAATGGATCAGCGCGGTGATCAGCGCCGCGGTGCCGACGCAGGCCAGCAGGCCGGCGAAGGTGTCGGCGTGCAGCGCGGAGATGACGCCCATCACCTCGGGCATGGCGCGCAGCGGGCGCAGGCCGCCGGTCATCAGGTTCAGGCCGTAGAAGATCAGCGCGAAGCCCATGCAGGCGAGCGCGATGTTCTTCACCTTGTCAGACTTGGCGAAGATATAGACCAGCGCGAAGATGCCGCCGAGCAGCAGGCCCAGGGGCCCGAGCGGCAGGGCGATCAGCCCGTTGCCCAAGGTCGTGCCGATATTGGCGCCCATGATGACGCTGAGCGCCGGCCTCAGCCCCACCACGCCGGCATTGACCAGCCCCACCACCATGACGGTCATGGCGGTCGAGGACTGGATGATGCCGGTGATGAAGGTGCCGGCGAGCACGCCCTTGGCCGGGGTGCCGGCGAGCTTGGCCAGCAGGTTGCGCATCTTGGTGACGGCCAGGGCCTGGATGCCGTTGGCCATGAATTCCAGGCCGAGCATGAAGATGCCCAGGCCCCCGATCACAGGCACGATCACCTGCGTGAAGACATCGACTTGCATGAAGGCGTCACCTTGTTGGGGTGGGCGTTTGGCTCAGCGGCCGCCGAGGCGGGCGCGCCAATAGGTGGAGACCTGGTCCGCGACGCTGGCGGGCAGCGGCACGAAGCCCAGCGCCTGCGCGTCGGCGGCGCGCTCGGTCAGCGCCAGGCGGAAGAAATCCCGCGCATGGCGGCCGCGCGTGGCGCCGGCCGGCTTCTGCGGCAGCAGGGCGAAGACGGTGGCGGTGATTGGATAGGCCTCGTCGCCCTCGGCCATGTCGCCGGTTTGGGCAAAGTGGCGCGCCGCGTCCCAGCGGGTGCCGGCCAGCGCCGCCTGCAGCGCCGGCAAGGTGGGCGCCACGAAGCGGCCGCCAGCGTTCTGCAGCAGGGCGACGGGCAGGCGGCGCTCGGCGGCCTGGCTGGCCTCGACATAGCCGATGGCGTTCTCGCTGCGGGCCAGGCGATCGGCCATCTCGCGGTTGCCGCGCAGCCCGGTGCCGAGCGGCCAGCGCGGCAGCGTGTCCACCCCCAGCCGGTCGCGCCATTCAGGGCTGCCGGCGGCGAGATAACTGGTGAAGTGCCAGCTGGTGCCGGAGCGGTCGCCGCGCTGGAAGACGGTGATGGCCGCGTCCGGCAGGGCGAGCCCCGGGTTCAGCGCGGTCAGCGCCGGGTCGTTCCAGCGGGTAACCTCGCCCAGATAGATGCGGGCCAGCACCGGGGCCGAGAGCCTCAGCGCGCCGCCCGGCACGCCGCGCGGGGTGGCGGCGATGGCGACGCCGCCGGTGGCGATGGGGAATTGCGCCAGGTGATGGCGCTCCACCTCCTCGGGCGGCAGCGGCACGTCGGTGGCGGCGAAATCCACCGCCCCCTGCAGCACCCGCATGATGCCGCCGGTCGAGCCCACCGGCTCGTAGTCGAAGCCGCCATCGGCGGCGAAGGCGCTGCCGCCCTCGCCCTGCAGCGAGGAATAGACCTGGCCCCAGCGGGCGAGCAGCGGATGGGCGAAGGTGGAGCCGGCCCCGGCGAAGCCCTCCGCCGCGGCAGGGGCGAGCGGGATCGCGGCCAGCGCCGCGGAGAGGAGCAGGGTGACGCTGCGGCGAAGCATATGGACCTACCCGTCACGGCGGGTCCTGCAAGGGCCGGCCGCAGTCGCCGCGGCAATGACCGGTCCCCCTGACCAGCTCTCGCCGCGCTGGGTGGGGTGGTAAGGTTGCCGGATTGAAACGGCAAACGACCGATTTGTTACAGAGACTCCAGGAGGGTCCTGCGATATTTCTCAATGAAAATACAGGACGACGGCTGACTGTGATCAATGTGAAAGAGAAAAGTCATGCGGGCCGGATAGCGATTTTTCATCTTCGTCCCGGCCTGCATGACGCACAGTTCACGCGGGCGTCGGCACGCTGTCCGGCAGCAGCCCGTGCTGCTTCAGCTCGGCCCAGAAGGCCGCCGGGATCTCGGCGACCATCAGCGCCGCGTTCTGCCGCACCCGGTCGGCATGCTTGGCGCCGGGGATGACGGAGGCCACCACCGGATTGGCCGCGCAGAATTGCAGCGCCGCCGCCCGCAGGTCGACGCCGTGCCTGGCTGCGACGGCGGCGATGCGGTCGCGCGCCGCCACCTGCTCGGCCGGCGCCTCCTGGTAGTCGAAGGTGGTGCCGCCGGCGAGCAGCCCCGAATTATACGGACCCCCCACCACGACATGCGCCCCCCGCTCGGCGCAGAGCGGAAACAGCTCCTTCGTTCCGCCCAGGTCGATCAGGCTGTAGCGCCCGGCGAGCAGGAACACGTCCGGGTCGGATTCCTGCAGCGCCCGCACGCAGGGCTCCGGCAGGTTCACGCCCAAGCCCCAGGCGCGGATCATCCCCTCCTCGCGCATCTTGATCAGCTCGCGGAAGGCGCCATCGCGGGCGATGCGAAAGGCCTCGTCATAGCCGTCGCCCAGATGGTCGGCGCCCAGGTCATGCACATAGACGATGTCGATGCGGCCCAGCCCCATGCGCTGCAGGCTGTCCTCCACCGAGCGCCGGGCGCCGGCCGCGGTATAGTCGAGCTTCCGCCGGAACATCATGGTGCTGAGGAAGGGATGCGACAGCTCCGGCGTGGTCGTCGGCTCCAGCAGCCGCCCGACCTTGGTGGAGATGACATAGTCATCCCGCCGCTGCCGCCGCAGCACCGCGCCAAAGCGATGCTCCGACAACCCAGCGCCATAATGCGGGGCGGTGTCGTAATAGCGGATGCCGCTGTCCCAGGCGGCCTGCAGCGCGGCCTCGGCGGTGGCGTCATCCACCTTGGCGAACATGTCGCCCAACGGCGCACCGCCAAAGCCAAGCGGACCAGGGGGAGCGAAACGGGCCATGGTTTGGTTCTCCTTCAGGGCTTCGCTGAGGAGACGGATGGTGGGGGAAGGGGTTTCAAAGAGGAAGAGGTCGGTAGGCGAGGGGAATGAATTCCCCTCGACCCCTTCTTTTTTCTGATCACCGGCCGTTTGGGGACCAGCGCCTCGCCGGCAGCGATACCAGGGCCGTGCGGTGGGACGCGGATATGGAAACAGCGCGGCCTTGAAGGTCGCGCTGCTGCCGGGCCGTTTCACGTACTGTCACCACGTGGACACGGCAGTCCGAAAGAAAAGGGGAATTCATTCCCCTGGCCTTTGTCTGCCTTCTCTTCAGTCCTGCACTGGAATCAACTCGATCCGCTGCATCTCCATCCGGTCCACCGCCTCGCGCGAATACAGCATCGGCACGTATTCGCCGCGGGCCCAGTGGGGGGCCAGGTCGGCGTAGTGGGGCGAGGCCGGGTCGCCGGACTGGCCCGGGGCGTTGATGCAGACGCTGTTGTCCCATTCGCCCACATCCATCACCAGCCGCACCGAGGCGCCGAAGGTGCAGCGGAAGTCGCTGGGGCGGTAGCCGGTGTGCATCGGCGTCTGCGCGCTGCCGCCGACGGGGTAGGGGCCGACGTCCAGCGTCGCGGTCTCGGCGGTCAGGCCCTGCAGCGCGTGGGAGAAGTAGCCGTGGTGCAGCTTGCCCCAGCTCCAGCCGCTGGGGCAGGACCCCATGCGGCCTTCGCAATCGTGGAAGGCGGCCATCAGGGCCTCGGCCAGCAGGGTGTCGCGGGCAGGGGCGGGCAGGCGGGCGTCGGGGTTCTCCAGCACCAGCAGCAGGCTTTCCATGTCCTGCGGCAGCAGCAGCGGGCGCAGCGTCGCGTCGGGGACGAGGGCTGCCAGCAGCCTGGGCTTCAGGTGCTTGGTGAGGAAGACCTCGAACAGGGCCGCGGCGGCGCTGTCGGTGGCCAGGCGGAAGTCCCAATCCTCCAGCAGGGTTTGCGCGCCCCAGAGCTCCGGCGCCTTGCCGCGCGGCAAGGCCAGCAGCAACGCGCAAAGGCGGCGGGCGGGAATGGAAAGAACATCGGTCTGCAGCGCGGTGCAGTCGGGCAGCGTCAGCAGCGGGCCGCGGGTGAGGGATTCGCGGATGCGGGTGGCGCGGGACGCTTCCACCCATTCATAGCCATAGGTCTTCTCGGCATGCGGCCAGTCGGCGGGCATGTTCTGCTCGTTGGCGCTGTGCACGAAGCCTTCCAGCGGGTCGACGCGCCAGGGGTGCTCGGCCGGGTCGAGCAGGCCCGACCATTCGTAGCGCCCGTCGCCGGGGACCGGCAGCAGCCCGTCCCAGTTCGGCCGCTGCGGCGCGTAGCCGGCGGGCGTCCAGGCGATGGTGCCGCTGGTGTCGGCATAGACCTTGTTGACCGAGGGCGTGCCCCAGCGGTGCATCGCCACGCGGAACTCTTCCAGCGTGGTGGCGCGCATCGAGGCCAGGCTGGCCAGATACGGCGCCGAGCCGGGCAGCGACCAGACGGTGCGGATGGCCACCGCGCGACGCTTGGCGACGTCCTCGGCGATGACCGGGCCGTGCTGGGTGAAGCGCAGCGTCAGCGTCTGGTCGGGATGGCCTTTGACGGAAAAATTGTCGCGGACGACTTCCATCTTCGCGAAGCCGTCGCCGTGGCGGTAGGAATCGCGGTCGCCTTCCGCGGTCTCGTAGACATAGACGTCTTCCTGGTCCGCGCCATGGATGGTCAGCGCGAAGGCGGCGGTGCCGTTATGGCCGATCGAGATGCCGGGCACAGCAGGCTCGCCGGCGCCGATGGCGTTGAAGCCCGGGCTGTCGAGATGGACGAGGTAGCGCAGCGACGGCGCCGCATGGGCGCGATGCGGGTCGGAGGCCAGGATGGGCCGGCCGCTTTCGCTGCGGCTGCCATGGATGGCCCAGTTGTTGGAGCCTTCCATCTCGGCGCCCATCACCACGTCGCCCAGATCGGTCACCGCGGTCCAGCGGCGCCAGTCGTCGAGCGGGGCGGCCAGGCGCTCGGCCGAGAAGGTGACGGCGGCGGTGGCCAGCTTGAACTGGGTCAGCACCTCGGTGCCGAGGGTCGAGAGGTCGAGCCCCTCCGGCCGCACCGGCTCCACCGCCGGCTCGAGGTTCTTGCGCAGCAGGTCGGTGGCCAGGTCGGCCTTCGACAGCACGATGGCGCGCAGCACTTCGGACAGCGCGTTGCGGGTCAGGCTGTGGCTGCGGATGCGCACCACGTCCGCCGCCGCCCAGCGGGTCGGGCGGGTGCCCAGCGCGCGGAATTCGGCGGGCAGGCGGGCGGGCTCGGCCTCGACCAGCGCGACGAAGGCGTTGATGCCGGCGACGAAGGCTTCGCAGATCGCCTCCGCGTCGGGCGCGTAGGCCGCGAATTCGGCCGCCATGTCGCCACGGTACAGAAAGAGACGGCTGGCGCGGTCCTGGGCGAGGAAGCCGGGGCCGAAATCCTCCGCCAGCAGGCCGAGGCCGCGCTTGCGCCACAGGTCGATCTGCCACAGCCGATCGCGCGCCGCGTTGAAGCCCTGCAGGAAGAAAAGATCGGCCTCGTTTTCGGCGCGCAGATGCGGGATGCCCCAGCGGTCGACATGGATCGAGGCCGGTGCCTGCAGCCCGCGCAGCCGGATCGTCTCGCCGGGCAGCGTCGGGGCGGGCAGGGCGGCGGTGTCGTTCATGGCAGCGGGCATTCCCTATCGGCAGAGCCGGGAGGCTAGAAGCCCGCGCCGGGTCCTGCAATCGGGCCACCCCGCGAATATCGCCAGGCGCTACCGCGGCTGTGAAAATTCCCTAGCCGGCATCAGCGATCGCGCCGCCTCAGCGCAACCCGCTACCGCCGCTGAGCGCCCGTGCCGCCTCGATGGCGAGCGGCGCGAAGCGGGCGGTGAAGCGCGCCGGCGGCCATTCGGACAGCGAGCCGGCGACATGGATAGCGCCCACCGGCCGGCCCTGCTGGTCGAGGATGGCGGCGCCCACGACAACCTCGCCGATCAGCATTTCCTCGAGCACCACGCTGTAGCCTTCGCGCCGCGCCTGGTCGATGCGGGCCAGGATGGCGTCGGGGTCGAGCAGCGTCTTGGGCGTGGCGGGGCGGATATCGGCCCGCGCCAGCATCGAGGCCACCTCGTCGCGCGGCAGATGCGCCATGCAGGCCCGCCCGCCGGAGGTGATGAAGCTGGTCAGCCGCCGCCCCGCGAGCGTCGCGAAGAAGGTCTCGCGCTTGCTCTGCCGGCGCAGCGCATAGACGATGGTGGCGCCATCGAACAGGCTGAGGTCGACGCGCTCGCCGGTGCTGCGCTGCAGCTCGATGATCACCGGCGTGGCGCGCTCGATCAGCGGGCGGGAGCGCAGGAAGTCGAAGCTGCGGTCGAGGATCTTGCGGCCGGGCGTGTAGCCGCGGCCATTGGCGCCGCGCTCCAGGTAGCCGAGCTTCAGCAGGGTATGCGCCATCCGCTGCGCCGAGCTGCGGTCGATGCCGGAGAGCGAGGCCAGCTCGTTCAGGCTGAGCTCGCCCGGCTGGCGGGAAAAGGCCTCGAGCAGCGCCAGCCCCTTCTGCAGGGATTGCACGAACAGCCGGTCGTCGGACATCGGGGGCGCCTCCTTTTCCCGGGGGGTTTGCGTCCGACGCGCGGGGGAAGCAAGCCGGAAGCGGGGCAGTGTGGGGAAAATCCATCGCCAAACGGCCGGTGCCGCAGCATGGGCGTCTTTCTCCGGCGGCCGGACGGGGGCATGATCGCGCCCCTGCCGGCCGGCCCGCGGGGTTTCCGCGCACCGGAATTCCCCTGTCCTGCCCGTTCCCCTGGAGACCTGGCCCCATGGCCCTGCGCTGCGACCTGATCATCCGCGATGCGACGATTTTCGACGGCACGGGCGCGCCGCGCCGGGTCGGCGATGTGGGGGTGACGGGGGACCGGATCACGGGCGTCGGCGACCTCGGCGGCGCCAGCGCCGACCGCGAGGTGATCGCCACCGGCCGCGCCATCGCGCCGGGCTTCATCGACGCGCACACGCATGACGACCGCGCCGTGCTCTGCGGGCCCTCCTGCATGCTGTGCAAGATCAGCCAGGGCGTCACCACCGTGGTGGTGGGCAATTGCGGCGTCAGCCTGGCGCCGATGCGCCATACCCAGAAACGCCCGCCGGCGCCGCTCGACCTGCTGGGCGACGAGCAGTGGTGGACCTATGACAGCTTCGGCGACTACGCCCATGCGCTGAAGACCAAGGGCAGCGAGGTCAATACCTACGCCCTCGTCGGCCACCAGACGATGCGGGTGGAGGCGATGGATGGCGACGTGCATCGCGTCGCCACCGACAAGGAAATCCAGCGCATGCATGGGCGGCTGAAGCAGTCGCTGCTGGAAGGCGCCTCGGGCTTCTCGACCGGCCTGTTCTATCCGCTGAACAAGGCGGCGACGACGGCCGAGGTGATCGCGGTGGGCGAGGCGCTGCGCACCACCGACGGGCTCTACACCAGCCATATGCGCGACGAGGCCGACCATGTCCTGGCCTCGATCGAGGAGACGCTGGCGATCGGCAAGCGCATCGGCGTGCCGGTGCATATCAGCCACCACAAATGCTCGATGCCGGAGAATTACGGCCGCTCGGTGCAGACCCTGGCGCTGATCGGGGCGGCCGCCACCATGCAGGAGGTGGCCTTCGACATGTACCCCTATCCGGCCGGCTCCACCGTGCTGATGCCGGAGCGGATGCGCCCCGACATGCGCACCGTGGTGACCTGGTCGGTGCCGCATCCGGAGATGGCCGGGCGCGACCTGTCCGAGATCGCCCGCGGCTGGAACACCGACCTGAAGATGGCCGCCGAGCGGCTGCTGCCGGCCGGCTGCGTCATGTTCCAGATGGACGAGGAGGATGTGCGCCGCATCATGCGCCACCCGCTGTCGGTGATCGGCTCGGACGGGCTGCCGCATGACGAGAAGCCGCATCCGCGGCTCTGGGGCACCTTCCCGCGGGTGCTGGGGCTCTATTCGCGCCAGCTCGGCCTGTTCGACCTGGAGACCGCGGTGCACAAGATGACCGGCCGCAGCGCCGCGATCTTCGGCATGACCGATCGCGGCGTGATCCGCGAGGGCGCCTATGCCGACCTGGTGCTGTTCGACCCGGCCACCGTCATCGACAACGCCACCTTCGAGGATCCGGTGCAGATGAGCCTGGGCATCGAGCAGGTCTGGGCCAATGGCGTCTCGACCTTCGCCAAGGGCCGCGAGACCGGCGAGAAGCCGGGGCGCCTGGTCACCCGCAACCGCTAGCGCTTGTCTGGCCTGCGTTCACGCCTTTCGGCGGGTCCGCCTCAGGCGATCGCAGGCTAGGCGGCGGTCGCGATGCGGTCGCGCCCCTGGTGCTTGGCTTCGTAGAGGGCGGCATCGGCGGCGCGCAGCAGCATGTCGGCCGAGGTGCCGGGGCCGGGGATGCGGGCGGCGACCCCCAGGCTGACCGTGACCCGCCCGCCCGGCGCCGCCGGATGCGGCAGGTCCAGCCGCTGCAGCTGCGACTGGATGCGCGAGGCCGTGCGCAGCGCGCCCTCCAGCGGCATCTCCGGCAGCAGGACGGCGAATTCCTCGCCGCCATAGCGCGCGGCCAGGTCGATATCGGGGCGGATGGCGGCGCGGATGCAATCGGCCATGCCGCGCAGCACGGCATCGCCCGCCGGGTGGCCCTGGCTGTCGTTGAAGGCCTTGAAGTGGTCGATATCGATCATGATCATCGCCAGCGGCAGCGCCAGCCGCTGCAGCCGCGCCCATTCCAGCGCCATCAGCCGGTCGAGCTGCCGGCGGTTGCCCAGGGCCGTCAGCCCGTCGGTCTCGGAAAGCTGCTGGTAGCGCTCGCCCTCGGCGATGGCCACGGCCTCGGCGGCGCGGCGCAGCCGCAGCTCCTGGCGCAGCCGCAGCAGCAGCGCCACCATGGTCAGCGACAGCAGCCCGACGGCCAGCGCGATCCACAGCGCATGCTCGCGCCAGCCGCGCAGGATCTCGTCGGTGGCGACGGCGACATTGAGGATCAGCGGCCGGTCGCGCAGATGCAGGAAGCTGTACAGCCGCTCCACCTCGTCGATGGCGGCGGTGCCGACGAAGACGCCCTGCCGCTCGGCCATGAAGCGCTGCACCGTGGGCGCCCGCGACAGGTCCAGCCCGGGCTGCGCGCTGCCGGGAGGGCTGCGGTAGATCAGCGTGCCGTCGGCGGCGAAGAGGTTGATGGTGCTGGCCCGGCCGATCTCCATGCCGCCCAGCAGCTCGCGCAGATAGGCCAGCCGCAGCGTGCCCACGACGACGCCGGCGAAGCGGCCATCGGCGGTCGGGATCCGCCGGCTGAGCGCGATCAGGTGGTCCTGCTGGTAGCGGTCGGGGAAGGGGTGGCTGATCTGCAGCCCGGCCGCGGCGTCGGTCGCATGCCGCAGGAAGAAGCGGTGGCCGGAGAAGTCGCGCCGGCTGCCCAGGCCGGGGTCGGAGCTGGCGACGATCTCGCCGCTCGCATCCATCACCACCATGCTGCCCAGATGCGTGGTCGCCGCCGCCGGCGCGAAGAGCAGCTGGCGCGGCAGCGGCCGCGGCAGGTCGCTGTCGCCGCGATCGGCCATGGTGGCGGCCACCGCCTGCAGCGCGCGGTCATAGACCTCGACCTGGCGCAGGATGTCGCGGCCGGCGATGGCCAGCAGGTTCTGCGCGCTGCGCTCGGCCTTCTGCCAGGCATCGCGCCGCAGCTCCCACACCTGCAGGGCGCAGAGGGCGGCGAAGCAGAGCGGCAGCAGCAGGCCGAGCCAGAGGGTCAGCGCCTCGCCACGCTCGGCGGCCGGCGTGGCGCGGCCGCGCGGGCCGGGGCACGGGGCTTCGCC
>NZ_CACSJM010000099.1 GCF_902706185.1 Roseomonas sp. 18066
GGTGGCAGCGATGGGGGCGGGGGTGGCGTCAGCGGTCATGCTGGGCGCAAAAGTGAATACAGTTCTGAATACGTGTCAAGCCGATGACACGGGGAGTCCCTTCCCCATGGCGCCGATTTCAGGGAAGCTGCGGGGGAATGCCGCGAATTGCCAAGGGACACCGCCTGTGAGCGCCAGCCTGACCACCTACCTCCTCGATTTCCGCCAGCCGGCCCAGGGCGGCGCGCCGCTCGCCGGGCTCGACTGGCTGCCGGGCGCGGGCCTGGCCGAGGGCCGGATGCTGCGCCACCAGCCGGAGCATGGCTATGCCGTGGCCGAGGTTTCTTTGTCTGTTTTCTCGGGCGCGCTGCCAGCCTTGGACAAGCATGTCTTCCTGCTGGTCCAGGCCGGCGCGGTGACGGTCGGCGGCGAGACGATCAAGACGGGCGAGACGGTCGTGCTGCCGCGCGGCTTCGCCGGCCCCTGGGCCCATGCCGAGGGCACCCGGCTGGTCGTCATCTCTTACGTCGGTGAAGCGCCGGCGGCGGGCGCGGCGCTGGCGCCGGTGCGGCCGGACGTGACCGCGCCGCTCGAGCCCTGCGGCGGGCCGTCGGCGGCGCTGCTGACCACGACAGCACCCAGCTGCGCCAAGCGGATGAGCTTCGAGGACAGCACCGAACAGTTCGAGATCGGCGTCTGGGGCTCGACCCCCTATGCCCGCAGGCCGAACGCCTTCGGCCATGACGAGCTGATGTTCCTGCTGGAAGGGGCGGTGACCATCACCGACCCGGATGGCGTCGCCGCCACCTACAAGGCGGGCGAGGGCTTCCTGATCCCGCGCGGCACGCCCTGCGCCTGGGAGAACACGGTGCCGGTGAAGAAGGTGTTCGTCTGTTTTTCGGAGGCGTGACGATGAGGGGTGGCGGGGAGGGACCCCGCCGCCCGTCCTGGCATCAGAAGATGAAGTCGCTGGCGCCGATGGCGGCGCGGGCGGTGTCCAGCACGTAGACATTACGGCTGCCCATGTCGACTAGCACGTCGTCGACCTCGCCATCCCCATCGGCATCGATGCTGTCGATGAAAAGCGCGGCGAAGCTGCGGACAACGCCGGTCAGGTCGAAGCGGTCGATACCGTCCTCGAAGTCCACCACCACATCGGTGCCGGCTTGGAGGCTCATCCGGAAGGTGTCGGCGCCGCTACCACCCTCCAGGCGGTCGTTGCCGGCGCCGCCGACCAGCAGGTCGTCGCCATCGCCGCCCAGCAGCCGGTCATCGCCGACGCCACCGATCAGCGTGTCGTTGCCGCCACGGCCATTGAGCGCGTCGCTGCCGGCGCCGCCCTCGATCCGGTTGGCGCCGTCGTCGCCGCGCAGGCTGTCGTTGAAGGCCGAGCCGATGAGATTCTCGATCTCGACGAAGCGGTCGCCGGCGGCGTCGCCAAGATTGTTGCGGCTGCCGTTCAGGAGATCGGCACGGACCTTGGACCCGGCATCGGCATAGGAGACGGTGTCGATGCCATCGCCGCCATGCAGGTAGTCGCCGCCCGCGCCGCCCACCAGCACATCGTCGCCGTCGCGGCCGCGCAGCGAATCATGGCCAGCCCCGCCCTCCAGCCGGTTGCTGCCGGCATCGCCGCGCAGGCTGTCGTTGAAGGCCGAGCCGATGATGTTCTCGAGGAAGTTCAGGTTGTCGGCATGGGCATCGCCGCCGCTGTTCTGGCGGTCGTTCTCCAGGTCGACGCGCACCTTGGCCGAGGAGGCGGCGTAGGAGACGGTGTCGATCCCGGCGCCGCCATCCAGCACGTCACGGCCGGCGCCGCCGATCAGGAAGTCGTCGCCGTCGCCGCCGAACAGGATGTCGTCGCCGAGGCCGCCCTCGATCCGGTCGTTGCCGGCGCCCCCGTGCAGGCGGTTGGCCAGCGCGTTGCCGATCAGCATGTCGGCGGCGCTGGTGCCGATGACATTCTCGATCGAGGTGATGGTGCCGTAGTTGGTCGCGCCCGCCGTGACGGTCGAAAGCCCCAGATTGACCGCAGCGGCCGCGGTGAGGCGGCTCAGGTCGAGGGTGTCGACGCCATCGCCGCCATCATAGACGCCGGCTCCTCCCAGGATGAGGAGATCGTCGCCGTCCCCGCCGGAAAGCTGGTCGCCCCAGCCTCTCGACACCAGGATATCGTCGCCGCCGCGGCCCATCAGGATGTTGGTGCCGCTGCCGCCATCCAGCCGATTGGCGGCCCCGTCGCCATAGAGGCGGTCGTTGCCGTAGCCGCCGGTCAGATTCTCGATGGAGATGAAGACGTCGCCTGCCGCCTCCCCGGTGTTGAGGGAGGGGTCGGCCAGGTCGACCCTAACGGCAGTCGCGTCGCGATAGGAGGCGGTGTCGCTGCCTTCGCCGCCATCCAGCCGGTCCTCGCCGCTGCCGCCAACCAGGGTGTCGTCGCCGAGGCCGCCGGTCAGGAAATCCCGGTTGGCGCCGCCCAGCAGCGCGTCGTCGCCGGAGCCGCCGGTCAGGTGGTCGGAGCCGACCAGATAGACCATGCCGGATTCCGTCGAATAATAGGTGGCGTCGACGGTGATGTCGCCGGTCGAGCCGGTCAGGTCGATATTGGCGCCGTCCACCCGCACCAAGATGCTGCCTTCGGTGAAGTTGACGCCCTGCAGCAGACCCGTATCGGCCACGATGATGGGGCCTGAGACGGTCTTGAACTGGTTGAGGAGGGCGGTCGGCACCTCTGCGATCCAGCTGGCGACGAGGTTCTCGACCGAGGTCACGCTTTGGGCGGAGAAATAGACCGGGCTGACGTCGTCAATGTCCCATTGAATCAGCTCGATGGTGTCGTTGCCGTTGCCGCCATCGATGGTCAGCGGCCCCCGGTCGACGGTGGGCGTGACGATGATGCGGTCGGTGCCGTTGCCGCCGAAGACCGCGAAGGCCGCTTTGCCTTCGATCTCGATGGTGTCGTTGCCGGTGCCGCCATGGATCTCGTTGATGGTGCCCGGGTAAGGTGCCGCGACATAGGCCCAGATGCTGTCATTGCCGGCGCCCGCATCGATGAAGAGGTGGTTCGACCAGACACTGATCGAGTCATCGCCGGCATAGGTGCGGACCTGGTCGAAGCCGAAGGTTTCCCAGCCTTCGAAATTGGGCTGCACCGTGTCGGCCTGGTCCGTGCCTTCGACAATGTCGTCGTCTTCGGTGAGCTGGTACTGCACGGTTTTCTCCCGGAGGCGTGGCATGACGGCGGCCGTCCCGATCCGCTCGGCGGCGCCCGACGTGAACCAGATATAAATCGAAACGATACCGCCTGGCGAGAGACCGCTTGCGTCAGGCTTTCCCCGAATTGCATACCGCGTTCGCGACCGCCCGCCTCACTCCCCCGTGATCCCCGCCGCCCGCACGACGATCCGCCATTCCGCCAGCTCGCGCTCGACGCGGGCGGCGAGCTCGGCGGGGGGCAGGACATGCACCAGCGCCCCCTGGTCCTCGGCGCGGCGGCGGAAGGCGGGGTCGGCGACCGCGGCCGCCACCGCCTCGGCCAGGCGCGCCAGCACCGGCGGGGGCGTCGCGGCCGGGGCGAAGACCGCGAACCAGGCCAGCAGCACGAAGCCCGCCACGCCGGATTCCGCCATGGTCGGCACCGCCGGCAGCGAGGGGTGGCGCTCGGCCGAGGTGATGGCCAGCGCCCGCAGCGACCCGTCGGCGACATAGGGCATCAGCGGCGGCGGTGTCGTCATGAACAGCTGCACGCGGCCGGTCAGCAGGTCCTGCGTCGCCTGGCCGGTGCCGCGATAGGGCACGTGGCGGACATCGACCCGCGCCTTCAGCTTCCACAGCTCCATCCCCAGATGCTGGATCGAGCCGGGGCCGGAGGAGGCGAAGCGCAGCTCTCCCGGCCGCGCGCGGGCGTAATCGGCGAGCTCCGCCGCAGTGGTCACCGGGATCGAGGGATGCGCGAACAGCACCTGCGGGCTGTCCAGCAGCAGGCCCACGGGCGCGAAGTCGCGCAGCGGGTCGTAGCCGATGGTCGGGATCATCGCCGGGATGGCGACGTGGTATCCCGAATACTGCACCAGCAGGGTCAGCCCGTCGGCGCGGGCGGCGGCGACGGCGGCGGTGCCGGCGGCGCCATTGGCCCCGGCCAGGTTTTCCACCGCCACCGGCTGGCCCAGCGCCCGGGCCAGCAGCGGCGCCAGCAGCCGGGCGGCGAAGTCGGTGGTGCCGGCGGGCGCGGTCGGCACCACCAGGGTGATGGCCGCCGGCTGCGTCCCCGGCACCGGCCCGGCGCCGCCGCCCATCAGCACCCCGCTGGAACAGGCCAGCAGCAGGCGCCGCCGCCGCAACCCCTGCCGCGTCCCGTGCCGCGCCGTCTCCGCCCCGCTGTCCTGCACGCCCATCCTTCGCCCTCCACGCTCCCGGCGCAGGAGGCACCGTTCCCGTCTTACGCCCGGTTAAGGGCCACCAGCCTAGACTGCCGCCATGCCGCCGTTTCCCCGCCGCACGGCCCTGCTGCTCCTGCTGTCGCCGGCCGCCCATGCCGCCGCCGCGCATGAGGCCGCGGGCCGCGTCATCTATGTCCATGACGGCAACAGCCTGACGCTGCTGCTGCCCGACCAGCGGCGGCTGCGGCTGCGCCTGGCCGATATCGACGCGCCGGAGCTCGACCAGCCCTTCGGCGAGCATGCCCGCCAGGCGCTGACCGCGCTGGCCTGGCAGCAGGACGCCATCGCCCTGGTCACCGGCATCGACGAGCGGGAGCGGCCGATCGGCAAGCTGTTCATCGCCGGGCGGGAGGCCGGGCAGGTCATGCTGCGGCTCGGCGCCGCCTGGGTCGCCCGGCGGGAGCGGGAGGACCCGCTGCTGCTCGGCATCGAGGCCGAGGCGCGGCGGGCCGGGCGCGGGCTGTGGTCGCTGCCCGATGGCGCGCGGCTGACGCCCTGGGAATGGCGGCGGCTGGAGCGGCGGGACTGATTGTCTTGCGCCGACGCGACCGGGCTCGGCAGAGTTTCGCCGCATCCCCTGCGCGAGGCGCCTTGCATGCCGTCGGACCAGTTGCTCGCCCTGCCGCCGCCGCTCCTGCATTTGCCCTATGAGACCGGCGCCTTCCGCATGGCGCTCGGCCTGCAATCGGCACCGGAAGCCGAGTGGCTGGAGATCGACGCCGAATACCCGGCGCAGATCGCCGAGCGCGACCGGCTGATCGCCAGCCGCCGCGCCGAGGTGATCGAGGCCATGCCCGGCACGGAGCCCGGCCAGCAGGAGCTTTTTTCGGTTCTCGCCGCGCATCTGCCGCAGCGCTATCCGGGCTGGTTCGAGCGCGACGGCGCCACGCTGACCAACCACCTGGCGGGCACGCGGCATCCGCTCGCGACCGACGATCCGCTTGCCGCCATCGGCCGCCTCGCCCAGGAGGATTTTTGCCTGCTGCAGCAGGAGGGCGAGGAGATCCGGCTGGTCGGCGCCGTGCTGTGCTTTCCCAGCCGCTGGCGGCTGGCCGACAAGATGGGCAAGCTGCTGGGGGCGGTGCACCGGCCGGTGCCCTTCTACGGGCAGAAGCTGGAGCGGCCGGTGGACCGCTTCCTCGGCCTGCTGAAGCCCGGGCGGATGGCGGTGCGGCTGAACTGGTCGGTGATCGACGACGCCACCCTGTTCCAGCCCACCGGCCATGGCCGCGCCGAGCCGGCCAACGCCATCACCGCCGACAATGCCGGGCGCGACCTGGTGCTGCGGGTCGAGCGCCAGAGCTTCCGCCGCCTGCCTGAGAGCGGGCTGGTGGTCTTCGGCATCCGCATCCATGTCACGCCGCTGGCCGCGGTGACCGCCCGGCCCGGCGAGGCCGCCCGGCTGCGCGAGGCGGTGCTCGCCCTGCCGCCGGAGATGGAGCGCTACAAGAGCCTTCTGCCGTTTCGCCCGGCCTTGCTGGAATACCTCGACGCCGAGGTGGCGCGCGACGGCTGACAGCCCGCCGCCGCGCGCCGGGGTTCAGGCCGGCACCGCTTCCCGCGGCAGGGTTTCGGCCAGGGCGTCGTCCACCGTCTCGAGCCAGACGAAGCGCAGCTTGGCGCGCACGCTGGCAGGGATGTCGTCCCAGTCGCGCTTGTTGCGCGCCGGCAGCATCACCGTGGTGATGCCGGCCCGCGCCGCGGCGGTGACCTTCTCGCGGATGCCGCCCACCGGCAGCACCAGCCCGCGCAGGCTGACCTCGCCGGTCATGGCGACCGCCGGCTCGACGGCGCGGCCGAGCAGCAGGGACGACAGCGACAGGAACATCGCGACGCCGGCCGAGGGCCCGTCCTTCGGCGTGGCGCCGGCGGGGACATGGACGTGGATGTCGCTGCGCTCGAAGACGGCCGGGTCGATACCCAGCGCCGTCGCGCGCCCCTTCACCAGGGTCAGCGCCGCCTGGACGCTTTCCTTCATCACGTCGCCCAGCTGTCCGGTCAGGATCAGCCGGCCATTGCCGGGAACCTTGGTGCTCTCGACGAACAGAATGCTGCCGCCGACGGGGGTCCAGGCCAGGCCGGTCACCACGCCCGGCATCGCGGAACGCCCCGCCACCTCCGGGTCGAAGCGGCTCGGGCCGAGGATGGTGGAAAGCGCCTCAGGCGGCAGCGGGATCGGCGTGGCCTCGCCCTCGGCGACGCGCATGGCAGCACTCCGCAGCACCGCGCCGATCTCGCGCTCCAGCCCGCGCACGCCCGCCTCCCGCGTATAGTCCTCGACGATGCGGGTCAGCGTGTCTTCCGGCAGGCTCGCCTGCTCGACCGACAGCCCGTTCTGCTTCAGCTGCCGCGGCACCAGGTAGCGGCGGGCGATGGCCTGCTTCTCCTCGGCCGTGTAGCCGGAGAGCTGCACGATCTCCATCCGGTCGCGCAGCGGCCCCGGGATGGTGTCCAGCTGGTTCGCGGTCGCGATGAACAGCACCCGGCTGAGGTCGAAGGGCACGCCCAGATAGGCGTCGCGGAAGGTCGAATTCTGCTCGGGGTCGAGCACCTCCAGCATCGCCGAGGCCGGGTCGCCCTGGAAGCCGCCGCCGCCGAGCTTGTCGATCTCGTCCAGCAGCATCACCCCGTCGCGCGCGCCGGCGCGGCGGATACCCTGGATGATATTGCCCGGCAGCGCGCCGACATAGGTGCGGCGGTGGCCGCGGATCTCCGCCTCGTCATGCACGCCGCCCAAGGACACTCGCACGAAGGGGCGGTCCAGCGCATGCGCGATCGACTGGCCGAGCGAGGTTTTTCCGACCCCCGGCGGGCCGACGAAGCACAGGATCGGGCTGCGGCCTTCAGGGTTCAGCTTGCGGACCGCCAGAAACTCGAGGATGCGGCGCTTGATCTTCTCCAGCCCATGATGCTCGTCCTCGAGCACCGCACGGGCTTTCGCGATGTCGATCGGCGCGGCCTCGCCCAGCTTCCAGGGCAATTCGGACAGCGTCTCCAGGTAGCTGCGCACCATGCCGGCCTCGCCGCTGCCCTCGGGCATCCGCTCCAGCCGGCGCAGCTCGCGCATCGCCTGCTTTTCCGTCTCCTCCGGCATGCCGGCGGCCTGCAGCTTCTCGCGCAGGGCGGCGACCTCCGGCCCCTGCTCGTCGCCTTCGCCGAGCTCCTTCTGGATGGTCTTCAGCTGCTCGCGCAGCATGAACTCGCGCTGGCGGCCCTCCATGGTCTCGCGCGTCTGCCGGCCGATATCGGCGGACAGCCGCAGCACCTCCAGCCGATAAGCCAGGTGCCACAGCACCCGGTCGAGGCGCGCGCCGAGCGCCAAGGTCTCCAGGATCTCCTGCTTCTGCGGCAGGGTGACGTCGATCAGGGCGGCCACCGTGTCGGCCAGCGCCCCCGGCTCCTCCAGCCCCTGCAGCGAGGCGATCAGCTCCGGCGGCGCCTGGCCGATCAGCCGCAGCGCCTCCAGCGCCTGCTCGCGCAGCCGGTGCATCCGGGCCTCGAGCTCGGTATTGCCGGGGCCGGCGGGATCGGCCAGCCGCTCGACGCGGACGCTGCCCGGGCCGGCTTCCGCCAGCAGCCGGACGCGGCCGATGCCCTGCAGCACGGCGGTGTGCGTCTTGCCGTCGGGCGCGGTGACATAGCGCAGCAGCCGCGCCTCGGTGCCGATGGCATGCAGGTCGTCGAGCGCCTGGCCCGTCCGCCCCTCCCGCTGCAGCACCACGGCCAGGCTGCGCCCCTGCCGCGCCGCTTCCTGCAGGGCCGCAGCGCTCCCCGCCTGGTCGGCGGAGACCGGGATCACCATGCCGGGGAACAGCACCAGGTCGGGCAGGCCGGCCAGGACCAGGGTGTCGCCATTGGGGGAATAATTCGTGTCCATGTCAGGCCACCTTCCGCAGCACGATGGTCAGGCAGCCATCGGCCAGCTCGCGCCGCGACAATTCGAATGTTCCGGGGGGCAGGGCGACGCGCCGCTCGAAGCGGCCCTGCGGCAGCTCCATGCGGTGGACGCGGGCGGCGCGCAGCCCAGGGGGCAGGCGGCGCAGGCCGCGGATGGCGATCTCGCCGCCGCCCACCACCAGCTCCACGTCATGGGTGGCGACGCCGGGCAGGGCGACCACGATCACCAGCGCGCCCTCGGTCTCCAGCAGGTCGACCGGGGGTTCCCAGCCGGCGACGGCGGGCTGGAAGAAGCCGCGCTGCAACTGCTCGGCGCGGCTCATCAGGGCCAGGGCATCGGCCCACATCAGATGGGCAGGACTTCTCGACATCGGCTTCGCCTCTCCATGCCAGCAAACAGGGCATGTTCAGGCGGAAGCACATGGGTCAGCCGGGGATCGCCGCCAAGCTGAGGGCCGGCGCATGGCGGGGGTGCGCCGGGCGTGGCTTGAAAAGATGTAAAGCAAGCCAGGCGAGGGGGAAGTATTCCCCTCGAACCCCTTCTATTTCTGTCAGTCGGCGCCCTGCTCGAGCGCGGGGCGCTTCTTGGCGCGGGGCTCGGTCAGCAGCGCCACCACCACCGTCATCGCGATGAACATGAAGCCTAGGAGAAAGACCCATTCCGGGCGGCCGTGGTCCAGCAGCCAGCCGAACAGCAGCGGGCCCACCGCGCCGCCGATGTTGAAGCCGGTCGAGACAATGCCGAAGGTCCGCCCCACCGCATCCGGCGGCGACGCCGCCCGCACCAGCATGTCGCGCGACGGGGTGATCAGCCCGGACAGGAAGCCCGCCACCCCGAAGACCGGCACCAGCAGCAGCGGCGGCATCGGCACCAGCGCCACCAGCAGCACCAGCAGCCCGGCCCCGCCCAGCGACATCGCCGCCACCGCCCCATGGTGGCGGGTGCGGTCGGCGACGATGCCCCCCGCCAGCACCCCGAAGGCGCTCAGCAGCAGGTAGGCGGTCAGCGCCACATTGGCCGGCCCCAGCGCCACGCCATAGCCATCGGCCAGCGCGGCGACGGAGAAGTTCTGCATCGCGCCATTCGACAGGCTCAGCAGCATGAACAGCAAGGTCAGCGCCAGGATCGCCCCCGACAGCACCGCGCCCGGCGCCGGCCCGGCCGCGGCCTTGGCCTTCGCCAGCTTCGGCGCCGCCGCCCGTTCCGGCTCGGCGCGCAGCAGCGGCACGGCGGCCAGGAAGCCGGTGGCGCCCGCGACCACCAGCGCCACCTCCAGCCCGAAGCCGGCGGCCAGCCCCAGCACCAGGGGCGGCGCGATGGCGCCGCCGAAGAAGCCGGCGAAGGTATGGATCGAGAAGGCGCGGCCCATCCGCTCCTCGCGGATGCCCTTGGACAGCAGCGCGTAGTCGGAGGGGTGGTAGACGCTGTTGGCCATGCCGGCCAGCGCCGCGGCCACCAGCAGCCCGGGATAGCTGCCGACCAGCCCGACCGAGACGAAGGCGAAGGAGCCGAGGCACAGCCCCGCCACCAGCAGCCGCCGCGGCCCGATCCGGTCGACAAGGAAGCCCACCGGCGTCTGCGTCAGCGCCGAGACCACGTTGAAGATGGTCAGCGCCAGGCCGAGCTCGACGAAGCCCACCCCCATCTTGTCGCGCAGCAGCGGGAACAGCGGCGGCAGGATCAGGATATGCAGGTGGCTGACCAGGTGCGCGCCGGAGATTTTCGCCAGCAGCAGGCGCTCGAACCGATCCATCCCGGGCTTTCCTCGCTTTGCCGCCGAGCCTAGGGGCAAGGCCGGCTTCCGGCCAGCCGCCGCCGCGACTTCCCGGGCATGGGCGCCATGCGCGGCGCGGGATGCGGCTTTGCGTCCCCGCCGAAGCGTGGAACTGTTGCGCCACCGGACGCAGAACCGGGGCAGGAAGGACACGTCGCCATGAAGCGCAGGGATTTTTCTCAATTGATGCTGTTGGCCTCCGCCGGCACGGCCGCCGCGGGCGGCGCCCTGGCCCAGGGCAGCGCCGCCACCAATGTCGCCACCAATGTCGCCTTGGGGGCCGCGCTGCCGGCCGGGCAGGGCTGGGCCACCGCCTGGGCCGGCTCGGCCCAGGGGCCCTATCCGATCGGCAACCCCTCGGCCCAGCCGAACCAGTCCTTCGCCTTCCCCGACGCCGCGGAGGGCGCCCGCGACCAGAGCTTCCGCCTGGTGCTGCGCCCGGACCTCTGGGGCCGCAGCGCGCGGCTGCGCTTCTCCAACGCCTTCGGCAGCCGGCCGCTGCGCCTCGCCGGCGTCCATGCCGGGCTGCAGCTCGGCGGCGCCACCCTGGTGCCGGGCAGCAACCGCGCGGTGCGCTTCGGCGGCCAGGCGGGGGTCACCATCGCCCCGGGCGGGCAGATCTGGTCCGACCCGGTCGAGCTCGCCTTCGCCACCGACCCCGACAGCATCCTGCTGGCCGGGCGCAAGCTGGCCGTCTCCTTCACCGTCGAGGGCAGCAGCGGCCCGATGACCTGGCACGCCAAGGCGCTGCAGACCTCCTACGTGTCGCCGCCCGGCAGCGGCGCCCATGGCGCGGCGGAGAGCGAGGAGAATTATCCGTATTCGACGGCCTCCTGGTTCTTCCTCGACGCCGTGGACATGACGGCGCCGGCCGGCACGCCGGTCATCGTCTGCTTCGGCGATTCCATCACCGACGGCACGGCGTCCACCATGAATGGCGACGACCGCTGGCCCGACGTGCTGGCGCGCCGGCTGCATGCGCGGCTGGGCAACCGGGTCGCCGTGGTCAATGCCGGCATCGGCGGCAACCAGGTGGTGGGCCCGGCCGAATACACCGTCGAGAAGCCATTTCCCGGCGGGCCCTCGGCGCTGGCCCGGCTGGAGCGCGATGTCATCTCGCTGTCGGGGGTGAAGACGCTGATCTGGCTGGAGGGCACCAACGACTTCAGCCGCAACGGCAATGCGACGCTGGAGGCGGTGCAGGACGGCCTGCGCCAGGGCACCCGCCGGCTGCGCGAGGCGATCCCCGGCATCCGCCTGGTGGCGGCGACGGTGACCCCGGCGCTGGGCAGCAGCAGCCCGGCGCATGGCCATGCCGAGCAGGATGAGAAGCGGCGCGGCCTCAACGCCTTCCTGCGCAGCTCCGGCCTGTTCGACGCGGTGGTGGATTTCGACGCCGCCACCCGCGACCCGGCCAGCGGCGGGCTGCGGCCGGAGATGGTGCCGGATTCCACCATCGGCGCGGCCGGCGACAAGCTGCATCCGAACCGCGCCGGCTACCTGGCCATGGGCACCGGCATCGAGCTGTCGGCGGTGCTGCCGCCGCGCTGACGCCGCCCGCGCCAGGCCAGCCCCGGCCGGCGGCGATCACGCCGCGCCGGGGCTTTTTTGTGCGAACGTGAAATAAGTCCCAGCTGTCTGAAATATCATCGCCGGTCGCCATCGCGTTTCACAGAGAGAAACAACAGTAAATCCAGGTGACAAGCCGGCCGCCTCACCAGTCCGTGACATTTACAATTCAGATTTAATTCATAAGATCTCTCTAACCAAAGAGGGAGCAACGTCATGGCCACTGCCCGCTTCGCCTACCGGTATTCTGACGTTTCGGGATCGGTCTCGCCGGATGAGTCGGGCTACAGCTATTCCTTCACCTTCACGCCGCCGGTCGAGCCCGGCGCGGAACTGATGATCGAGAGCAGCCAGGGCCATGGCTTCCTCGCCACCTTCCTCGGCCGCACCGGGCAGGGCGACCCGGTCTTCGAAAGCGACAGCGGCATCAAGGTGCTCTATTCCGACGCCGTGCTCGACGAGTTCGACCCCTTTCCGGCCTTCACCCCGGCGCCGCTTGGCGAGGGCTGAGCCGCGCGCCGCCTGGGACCAATCCCGGGCGCGGCGCGCCCGAGCAACGGTAGCTGGTTCCGTTTTTGACTGAATATTCATGACGTTGCGGCAAGGTGATGCGCCAGCACCACACTGCGTGACATTTCTGCACAGGGTCAGGAAACATTCGTTGCATCTGATAGTCATTCTTAGCTAAGCGGCGGCATGTCACCCACCGGGCCGCATTCCGGGAAGCTCCTCGGCTTTCCGATCCAGGCCCGATAGGAGAAAATCGGGATGCTGTCGACCTCCACCGGACCGGGCGCACGCCGGGGCGCCCGCCTGCTGCTCGGGCTGCTCGCCGCCACCGCGCTGTCGCCGGTCGCAGCCCTCGCCCAGGCCCCGGCCCAGGCGCCGACCCAGATGATCCTGCCCGATGTCGATGTCTCGACGCAGGCCGAGCGCGCGCTCGACCCGGTGCGCGGCTTCGTCGCCCGCCAGGAGATCACCGGCAGCAAGACCGACACGCCGCTGATCGAGAACCCGCAGTCGATCTCGGTCGTGCCGCGCGACCAGATCGACGCCCGTCAGGCGCAGACGCTGGGCGAGGCGCTGCGCTACACCGCCGGCGTCCGCGGCGAGAACTACGGCACCGACAGCCGCACCGACTGGTTCCAGCTGCGCGGCTTCAACGCGCAGGACAACGGCATCTTCCTGAACGGCCTGCGCTACAACACCGGCTATGCCGGCACCGCCTTCGAGACCTACGGGCTCGAGCGCTACGAGGTGATGCGCGGCCCGACCTCCGTCCTCTACGGGCAGATCGCCCCGGGCGGCCTGGTCAACATGGTGCAGCGCCGGCCGAGCGACGTCGCCGCCGGCGAGGTCCGCCTGACCACCGGCAGCCATGGCCGCCTGCAGGCCCAGGGCACCGCGACCGGCGGCACCGCCGACGGCCAGTGGCAATACGGCATCACCGGCCTGTTCCGCGACAGCGACACGGCGGTCGACCATGTCCAGGACGACCGCATCTTCGTGGCGCCGTCGCTGACCTTCCGCCCGACCGACAACACCCAGCTGACGGTCATGACCTACTATCAGCGCGACCGCACCTCGGGGAACCAGTTCCTCCCCTATGACGGCACGGTCACGCCGACCATCAACGGCCGCATCGCCCGCGACCGCTTCACCGGCGAGCCCAACTTCGACCGCTTCAACCGCACCCAGCTCGGCGCCGGCTACGAGTTCTCGCACCGCTTCGACAATGTCTGGTCGGTGCAGCAGAACACGCGCTACTCGCGCGCCAGCATCAATTGGGACCAGGTCTATGGCGGCGGGCTGCAGGCCGACCAGCGCACGCTGAACCGCTACAACTACCGCGCCAATATCGGCACCAACGCGATCCAGGTCGACAACCAGGTCAAGGCCGAGTTCGCCACCGGCCCGCTGCGCCACACGGTGCTGGGCGGCTTCGACTACAGCCAGATCAACTACCGCAACGCGCAGCAATTCTCCTTCGGCACCGGGCTCGACGTCTTCCGCCCGGTCTATGGCGCCCCCGTCGGCGCGCTGCCGGCGCCCTATGACAATGTCCGCCAGGTCAACAGCCAGTACGGCCTCTACCTGCAGGACCAGATGCGCCTCGACAAGCTGGTGCTGCTGGCCGGCATCCGCCAGGACTGGGCCTATTCCGACATCGAGGACCGCGACGCCCTGGGCGCCCGCCGCTACCAGAACGACGACGCCTTCACCTGGCGGCTCGGCGCGCTGTACCTCTTCGACAACGGCTTCGCCCCTTACGCCTCCTATGCCCGCTCCTTCCAGCCGCAGATCGGCACCGATGGCGCCGGCAATGCCTGGAAGCCGCTGGAGGGCGAGCAGTATGAGGTGGGCATCAAGCTGCAGCCGACCGGCATGCGCAGCTTCGTCCAGCTGGCGGCCTTCCAGCTGACCCAGGCGAACACCCTGACCGCCGACCCCAGCTTCGTCTTCCAGCAGGTCGCGGTCGGCGAGATCCGGGTGCGCGGCGTCGAGCTCGACGGCGTCGCCGAGCTCGGCAACGGCGTCAGCGTCACCGGCCAGATCTCTGTGCTCGACCCGGAGATCACCAAGAGCAACACCACGGGCGAGGTGGGCAACCGCCCGGCTGGCGTGTCGAAGCTGAATGCCGGCATGTATGCCGAATACACTTTTGTTCACGCCGCGCGCCCGCTGTCGGGCCTGACCATCGGCGCCGGCTTCCGCTACCTGGGCAACACGGCGACCGACAACGTCCAAGGCCGCGTCGTGCCCTCGACCACGCTGTTCGACGCCGGGCTGCGCTACGACCTGTCGCATTTCTCGGAGACGATGAAGGGCCTGGAATTCTCGCTGACCGGCAGCAACCTGGCCGATACCCGCTATGTCGGCCGCTGCTCGGGCGTGAATGGCTGCTTCTACGGCAACCGCCTGAACGTGCTGGCGAGCCTGGCCTACCGCTGGTAATCTTTCTTCCAGTCGTTGTCGCGACGAGGCCCGGGGGAGCGATCCCCCGGGCCTTTTTCATTCGACGCTGACGCTGATGCTGCGGCCGGTTTCCGCGAAGGGCAGGCGCAGCTCGATGCGGTGCCGGCCGGGGCGCAGCGGCCACCAGATGGTCTCGCCGGGGGCGGCGGTGGCGAAGGGCTCGCCATCGACCAGCCAGAGGATTTGCTGCGTCCCCGGCGGCGCGCTGGCCCGCAGCCGCAGACGGGCGAGCGCCGGCGGCGTCTCCGGGTTGCGCCAGATCCGGCTGTTGTTCTCGGGCGAGAGGATGGCGAGGCTGGACGGCACCGCCGCCGCCGGCGCGCTGGCGCGGATCACCGGGGCGGCGGCGCCCGGCGCCAGCCATTCCACCAGCACCTGGCGGCATTGGCCTTCGTCGGGCGCCCCGCTTTCGGCGCACAGAGAAGAAGGCGTGCTGCCTTTCGGCGCCGGCAGATGGCCGGCGACCAGCGCGTCCGGCGTCGCCTCGTGCAGCGCCAGCATCGCCGCCTGCACCAGCGGCCCGGCGCCGTTGGCCCCGCCCAGCCCCTGCATCGGCCCGGCATCGGCGCGGCCGACCCAGCCGCCGACCAGCCAGTCCGCTGACCAGGCCAGCATCCAGCCGTCGCGATAGCCCTGCGAGGTGCCGGTCTTCAGCGCGACGGGGAAGGGAAACTCCGTATGGCCATAGCGCGGAAAGCTCGGCAGCCGCGCCTGAGGGTCGGACAGGAACAGGCCGATCTGCCGCGCCGCATCGGCGGCCAGGATGCGCTGGGGGCGCGGGCGGGGCTGGCCGTCATACCAGCGCAGGCCATTCATCACCCCGTCATCGGCCATCGCGGCATAGGCGGTCATCAGCCGGTCCAGCCGCGTCGGCAGCCCGCCGATCGCCAGCGCCAAGCCGTAATAGGCGCCGGTGTTTCTTTCAGTGGTCAGGACCAACGTATGAAAGTGGTCGAGCGTCGTCTCCAGCCCGACCCGGCGCAGCAGCGTCACCGCCGGCACGTTGCGCGAATTGGCCAGGGCCTGGCGTGGCAGCAGCGGACCCAAAAACTGCCCGTCGGCATTGCCGATGCCCGAGGCGCCGTCCGGCACATCGGCCATGATCTCGGTCGGCGTCAGCTGGCCGCGCTGCAAGGCCAGCCCGAACAGGAAAGGCTTCAGCGTGCTGCCCGGCGAGCGCAGCGCGGCGGTGTAGTCGAAGCCACCCCCTGGCGTGCCGGCACCCGCCGAGGTGATCGCCACCCGCACGCGGTTGTCGGCGCGGCTGACGGCCATGAGCGCAACCTGTTCTGCGCCGGCCTCGGCCAGCGGCGGCCAATGGGTCGCCACCAGCCGCCGCAGCCGCGCCTGCAGCCCGAGATCGATGCTGGCGCGCAGCCGCGGCTCGGCGGGGTCGAGACCTTCGGCGCCTTCTTCCGCCAGAGTCTTCTGCAGCCGCAGCACCAGGCCGAGATCCTCCGGCCGCCGCGGCGCCGCGGGCAGGCGCAGCGCGGCCAGCTGGGCGCGGGCGGTGGAGAGCTCCTCGGGCGGGATGGCGCCTTCCGCCGCCAGCCGGTCCAGCGCCAGCAGCCCGCGCGCCCGCGCGCGCCGCAGCCCCTCGGGCCGCCAGGGATTGTGCAGGCTCGGCGCCTGCGGGATGGCGGAGAGCAGCGAAATTTCCGCCCAGCCCAGGTCGCCAGCCGGCTTTTCGAAATACAGCCGCGCCGCATGGCCGATGCCGTGGCTGCCATTGCCGTAGGGCACCAGCCGCAGATACTGCGCCAGCACCGCCTCCCGCCCGTGCCGCGCGGTGAGCAACAGCGCCGCGCCGGCCTCGATGCTTTTCGACCACAGCCCGCGCGGCGCCGGGCGCTGCAGCCGCACCACCTGCATGGCGATGGTCGACGCCCCCGAGCGCGGCCGCCCCGTCAGATTGCCCCAGGCGGCCCGCAGCACCGCCAGCGGATCGACGCCGGGGTGGTGGGCGAAGCGGCGATCCTCCAGCGCCAGGGTGGCGCGGGCCAGGCGCTCGGGTGGCGGCAGGGCCCAGAAGCCGTATTCGACCCGGTCACCCGCCTGATGGCCGAACTGCGCCAGGAAGGCGCCGTGCCGGTCGGTCAGCCATGGCGTGGGGGTGGGTGCGGCCAGATCGGATCGCCCGATGCAGGCCGCGATCCACACCGCCCCCAGCGCGCCGAGCCCGACGCTGCCGAGGCAGCGCGCGGCGCCCTGGGCCAGGCGTCGGGCGAAAGGCGTGCTCAGGGCGCGATCTCCACTGCCGCCCCCACCGAGGCGCCGTAGAGCGAGGGTTGGTAGAGGGCCTCGGCCTCGCCCGGCGGCTCGGTGAAGCGGCCGGCGACCTGGGCGCGCAGCCGCACCGCGATCTGCACCGTGCCCTGCGGTAGGCGGGTCCAGACCGCGGTCAGCGCCTCGTCGCCGTGGCGCTGCCAGTCGGGCGGCAGGCTGGGCTGCAGGCTGGGGGTGGCCTCGGCCGGGGCGGTGGCCAGCGCCGGGTTCAGCGGCTCGAAGCCGGCGGCGAAGGGCAGGCGGAGCGCCACGTGGTTGCGCGGCTCGGGATTGACCAGCTCGGCGCGGGCCTCGACCACCTCGCCGGCGGTGAGACGGATCGCGCCATCGGGGCCGGGCTGCAGCCGCTCCAGCGGGCCGCCGCCCGAGGGCACCCGCCACAGGCTGCGGCTGACCACGAAGCCCTGCAGCGCCGGCTGGGCCTGGGCCCCAGGGGCCGCGGCCAGGTAGCGCCGCGCGGCCAGCCCCAGCAGCGGCGCGCTGCCGCGGTTCTCCAGCCGCGCGGGGCCGGGCCGGTCGGTCGACCAGGACAGCAGCGGGGTCGCCGCGTTCAGCACCCCCTGCCGCGCCTCGCCACCCAGCTGGGCGGCGACCGGGATCTCCGGCGAGGCCGCGGTCCAGCCGGCCGCCAGCGCCCGCAGCGCCGCCGCATCGGCATTGGTGGTGCCCCAGCCATTCGGGCCGCCGAGGCGCAGCAGCCCGTCGCGCAGCGGGGCGAGGCGGGTGTCGCCCGGCGCCGCCCGGGCGACCGCCAGCGTCACGAAGGCCAGGGCCCGCGTTTCCGAGGGCAGCACCGAGGCGCTGCCGCCCGCGCCGTCCAGCCCGGCATAGGCCAGCCGCCCGTCGCGGCTTTCCAGCCGGATGCGGCGCCAGAGCTCTGTCAGCAGCCCTGGCAGCTGCGCCTGGCTGTCGGCGGGCAGGGCGGCGACGGCGGCCACCACCTGGGCCAGGCTTTCGGTCGGCAGCAGGGTGGCGCGGCGGGCGAGCTCGGCGGTGTAGGCGGGTTCCAGCTTGCCGGCCTCGGCCAGGGCCAGCAGGGCAGCGACGCGCTCGCGCAGCTCCTCGCCGGCCAGCAGCCGCGGATAGTCGGAGCGCAGCGCACGGCCGAGAACCGTCGCCATCCTTTCCAGCAGCGCCGCATCGACAGGCTGCCCGGCCGCGGCCGCCGCGGTGAGGAAGCGGAAGGCTTCCGCCGTCAGCCAGACGCTGCCACGGGCGCGCGGCCAGAGGGCGACCAGCCCGTCCTCGTCGGTGGCGGCGCGGATGGCGGCCAGCGTCGCCGCGGTGTCGCGGGCCAGCCGGTCCTCGAGCCCCGCCGAGGCCAGCAGCGGCGCGAAAGGCGTCCAGGCCAGCGTCGCCGCGGCCCCCGCCAGACGCTGTTCCGTGCCGCCCCAGCGGTCGGCGCGCAGGGCAGCAAAGCCACCGAGGATGCGGGCCACCGCCGGATCGGCCGAGGCCGTCAGCCGCGCGGCATAGCTGCCCGGGCGCGGCGTTTCGGAAGGTGCCGGCCAGTCGGCGGCCTCGCCGGGGGCCAGGGCCAGCAGGCGCTGCTCGCGCGACGGCGGCCGGTCGGGATGGATCGGCAGGGTCAGCTCGATCGCATCCCCCGCGCCATCGGCCTGGCGCCGCAGCAGGAAGCGCAGCGGCACGCTGCCGGCGGCATTGCCCGGGACCACCAGCGGCAGGGTCAGCCGGGTCGGGCGGCCCTCGTTCCAGGTGAAGGCGCGGTCGCCAGCGGGCACGCCCTCCAGGCCCGGGGCGGCAACGGAAAGAGACCCCGCGCCGGAAGGCCCTTCGATCAGCCGGGCGATGACGGCGGCTTCGAAACGGTCGCCGGGGCGCAGGAAGCGCGGCAGGGCCGGCTGGGCGATGACCGGCTGGCGGATGCGGATCTCGCCGGTGCCGAAGCCGAAGCGGTCGGCGCCGCTGACCGCCTTGGCCCGCATCCGGAACACGGTGAGGCTGTCCGGCATGGTCACCCGGAAGCGCGCCACGCCATCGGCGCCGACGCGGACCCGCGGCAGATAGATGGGAACAGGAGAAAAATTCCGACGAACAGAAAGACTTTCCTGGCCCCATTCCTCCTCGGCGCCGCCGCCGCCGGGGTTCTCGTCCAGCGGGATCAGGCCGAAGGGCAGGCGGCGGGTGTCATGCGCGATCATCAGCGAGGGGCGCTGGCGGATGAAGGCGGGCAGCGGGTCCAGCGGCGCCTCCCGCGCCAGGCTGAGCACGGCCTGGTCGACCATCCAGAAGGCGGCCTCGCCGGCCATGGGGCGGCCATTCTCGTCGGACAGGCGCAGCACCACCTCGACCTCGGCGCCCGGGCGGATGCTGGCCGGCGCCTGGAGGGCAACCTGCAGCCGGTGCTGCACGGGGCTGACGGCGATGCGCTGGCTGGCGGCCAAGGTCAGCGGCCTTCCCTGGTCGAAGGGCGCGGTGGGCGAGGGCGGCGGCCCGGGCAGGCGGCCGCGCATCAGCAGCACATGCGCCATGATGCCCGGCATCTGCAGCCGGCGGAGCGGGATGGCGGCGCGACCGACGCCGCCCTGAATGTCCACCCAGTCATAGCCGAAGCGGCCTTCCGGCTGCTCGGTGACGACCAAAGCGCGCGCCTCCTGGAAGGGGCTCTGGATCAGCAGGGTGGCGGTCTCGCCGGGGGCGTATTCGGGCTTGTCGGTGGACAGCGTCACCGTCTCGGCGGGCGGGCGCGGCCAGGTGGTGGCGCCCTGGCCGGCCATGAACAGGTCGACGGTCAGCACCTGGCGCCGGCCCAGCCGGTCCTCCGCCGAGAACTCGACCAGATAGACGCCGGCGGCATCGGCGGCGAAGTCGAGCGCGAGCGGCGCGGCCGTGCTGGTCACCTGGCGCTCGGTCACCAGCGTGTCGGTCTGCTGGGTGACGTAGCGGGCCGCACCCTGGCTGAAGTCGCTGGCCTGGAGAACAGAGACCCAGTCGCGGCGGATCAGCCTGGCGGTCACGGCGATGCCCGGCTGCGGCTGGCCGCCAGCGTCCGTCACCAGCAATTCGGGCGCGATGCGGCCGGGCTGGGCGAGGTAGCGTTCCTGCTTCATCCCCAGCACGAAGGCGGGAAGGGCCACGACATTGCGGGTCGAGCGCACCTCGATGTCGTCATCGCCGGTGACGGTGGCCTCGATGCGGTAGCGGCGCGGCTGGGCGGTGGGCTCCAGCGTCGGGTCGAGCTCCAGGCGTGCATTGCCGCCGGCGTCCGTCCGCGCCTGCCGCGTCAGCACCGGGCTGGCGCGAAAGTTCTCTCCCCCCGAGAAGCGGCGGTCGGTGGAGAAGACGAAGCCTTCGCGCGCCGGCGGCGACCAGGCCTCGGGGAATTGCGCGACGCGCCAGGTGATCGGGCGATCCGCCGCCAGCCCACCCGAGAAATACCGCGCCGTCAGGCCGATGCCGAAGGGCTGGTCGAGCGGCGCGCGCTCGGCGCCATCCAGCAGGACCTCGAAGGTCGGCAGGCGATAGGCTTCCTTCTTGAATTCGACGCTGCCGCATTCCTGCGGCTCCTCGCCATTCGGCAGCAGCAAGGTCGCGCGATAGTCGCCCGTCGCCTCGGTCTTGGCATCGAAGAGCAGGTGGAAGCCGCCGGCCTCGTCGGGCGTGACCGGGAAGCGCCATTCCTGGTCGGAGGGGCCGGTGACCAGCAGCTCGGCCGGGCCGCGTTCCAGGGTCAGCGCGCCATGGTCCAGGCGGCGCAGCCAGCCTTGCAGATGGACGGGCTCTTCCGGGCGGTAGATCGGGCGTTCGGAGAAGACATGGCACAGCCGCTCGGCGGCGACGCGGCGGCTGGCCGGGTCGCTGGCCATCCAGCCCAGCCAGGGCGAGCGCCCGGCGCGCCAGCGGCCGTCTGCAAAGCTGCGCGGCGGGCGGGCCGGGTCGAGCACCAGCGTGTCGGCGCCCTTCACCAGGCTGATCCGCTTCAATTCGCGCGCCACGCGCTGGCGGTTCGGCGTGCCAGCTGGCGCCTGCCAGAGGAAGCCGCCGGCCGCATCGGTGACGCCGCGGGCGAGCAGGGTGAAGCGGTCGCCCTCCAGCCCTTCCAGTCGGATTTCTGTCCCCTCCACCGGGCGGGCGGTGGCCAGCGAGGTGACGGTGAAACGGATGCCGGCCTCTTCCTCGACCGTCGTCAAGGAAAGGTCGGTCACCTGCAGCCGCAGCCATTGCCGCTCGGCCTGGCCGGGCGGGCGCAACCCGACCAGATAGGTGCCGGGCTGGCGCTCGCCATTGATCCGGGTGAAGTCGCCCGCGAGATCCAGGCCGAACCGCCCTTCGGCGCCGCCCGACAGCCGCGGCAGGGCGCGCATCGCCGAGACCGAGGGCGTCCCCAGCGCCCGCAACCGTTCCCGCATCTTTTCGACGTCAAGCGCCGCCGAACCCTGCCAGGGGCGCGGCTCGTTGCCGGCGAGCGGCGGCGCCTCGGCATCCAGGCTGGTCAGGCCGTCCTCCGGGAAAGGCCAGAAGTCGCGCGCCAGCGGGTCGATCGGGTGGATGCGCAGGTCGGCGTTGGCAAAGCCCTGGCCGCGCAGCGGGACCATCTGCGGGCCCAGCCGCTCGACCATGCCCTCGCCGGCGCCCCAGCGCAGGGTGGCGGCGGGGGCGGCGAAGGCCAGCCGGCCGGAGAAAGGCGCCGAGAGCGGACGGCCGCGCGCATCGCGCAGCGCCCCGGCGGCGATCTCCAGCCGGTAGGTGGTGTCGGCGCGGAAGCGGCCCTGGATATCGAGCAGTTCGCCGCGGGCATTCACCGCCAGGTCTTCGACGGGGGGCGTGAAGCGCAGCGCCTGGCGCGCGGCCAGGATATCGGGCGGCGCCAGCGGGCCGGAGAAGCGCAAGGACAGGGCCCGCGCCTGGCCGGCATCGGGCGGCAGGCAGCGCAGGCGCTCGGCATCGGCCTCGCCGTCGAAGCCCGGGCCGCAGCGCAGCGCCTGCACCAGGAAGGCCGAGGGCGTGCGGAAATTCAGGGTGAAGCCGGCCTGGTCGAGCCCGGCCTCCGCCGATTGCAGCAGCCGCAGCGTCACGCTGCGCCCATCCGGCAAAGGCTGGCGCAGCAGCAGCAGATAGCGCGACGTCGCATCGGCCGAGGGCAGCGGGCTGACGGTGACATCGGCCGGCGTCAGGGTGACGGCCGGGCCGTCGCCCAGGCTCGGCCGGTGCTCGATGCGCAGCAGGCGCGCCAGGTCGGCCGGCGCCACCGGGTCGGCGAAGCTCAGCGTCAGGCTGTCGAGGCCGGCCAGGTTGCTCTCGCCCTCGGCGGGGGTCGAGGCCACCGGCGCTGGCAGCAGCGCGGTCAGCGGATGCGCGCGGCCGTCCATCGTCACCGTGACGCGCTGCCCGGCCGGCCAGGGCGCGGTCGGGCGGAACTGCAGCGTGCGGGCATCGAGCCAGCGCCATTCGCCATCCAGCGCGGGCGCCATCTGCAGCAGCCGCTCGGGCGCGTTCTCGACGCCACCGGCGGCAGGACCGCGGGCGCCGTCGAAGAAGACCGTCAGCGGGTCCCAGCGGTGCAGGAAGCGGTCGGGCACCAGCCGGGCGCCGTCGGCGCGCTGCACCCGGTCGAGCGGCGCGGCCGGGGCCTGGGCGATCGCGGGGGTGGCGAGGCCGGCGGCCAGCAGGCAGGCGAGAAGGCGGGTCATCGGGGCGCTCACTTCTGGGCTGCCAGCGCCTGGTAGGCGCGCAGGATGTCTTCCGGAGGGCCGCTCGGCCGCGGCGCCAGGCCGAGGATCGCCGGCCGCAGCAGCGCGGGCGGCGCATCGGCCGGCAGGCGGGCCTGCATCAGGTAGGTCCCGGGTTGCAGGTCGACGAGCTGCAGCACCCCGTCGCCGATCTTCTTTCCCGTAGAATCAAGCAATTCCAACGTGGCCTTGTCGGGATCGGCGCGCAGGCCGAGGCCGATCGTCGCCGCCCGCTCCAGCGTGAATCCCCAGAGCGCGGTGCCGCCGGGGGCGACCAGCAGCGGCGCGCCCAGGCCTTCGCCCAGCATCCGCACCGGGCTGGCGGAGAGAGAAAGCTGCCCGCCCGGCGCGCCCGGCACCGGCGAGAGCAGCCGCAGCTCCGCGGCACCGGCGGGCAGGAAGCGATGGAAGGCCGCGCCGGCCGGATGGATTTCCGGCTGGCCGCCGGCCAGGGCGATGACCAGGGGGGCGCTGCTTTCGGCATGCAGCAGCACCGGGGTCGCCGGGTTCAGCGCCAGCGCGATGGCCTCGGCGTCGAGCGCGACGATCCCGGGCAGCGTCGCGTCACGCCGGGCCAGCGGCCCCTCGGCGCCTTCCAGCCAGGCGAGCACCGGGCCGGGGACATGGCGGATCGTCAGGACATAGCGCCCGTTCAACGGATTTTTTCTGTCGGCGGCGCTGAGCATCCGGCCGGAAGTATCTGTGATTGAAAGAACATCGCCACCGGCGACGACGAGACGCTGCCCCTGCGCCTCCACCACCAGCGACAGGCTGCCCGCGGCGCCGAAGAAGCGGCGGAACGGCGCGCCGGGGGCGATCCGCAGCGGGGTGGCGTCGGTGGGGACGACGGTCAGGGCGGCGGGAGCCTCGGCCTCGCCGGCATTGACCAGCAGGGCGGAACGCCAGTCGCCCTCAGCCAGCCGGCTGAGTGGCGCGGCGCCGGCCCAGGCGACCGGGCCGTCCTGCAACAGCAGCGCCACCCCGGCGCCGAGCTCGGCCCGCAGCCGCGTCGCGCCGGGCGGCAGGGTGACGCGGCGGGCGGTGCCGGGCGGGATGCTGGCGGTGAAGCCATTGGCCGGGAAGGCCTCGGCGGCGGCGGCCGGCAGGTCGATCCCGCGCAGCGACAGCCGCGCCGGAGCGCCGTCGATTTGCTGGATATCCAGCGGCTTGCCGTCCGACAGGGCCACCGAAGATTCGCTGGCCAGACCCATGCCCAGCCCGGCCTGCAGGGCGATGGCGGCGCTGCCCTCGGCGATCCAGAAGCGGTTGGCGGCGGACGCGATGCGCGCCGTCTCGCCAGCGGCCAGGTTCAGCACCAGCGCCCGGTCGGGATCGACGCTTTCGACCGGCAGGGCGAAGGGCGGCGGGGCGGCGCCCTCGGCCAGCAGCCAGAGGGTCTCGCCGGCCGGGCGGGTCGGCTCCGCGCCAACGAGGGTCAGGGCAGCGCCCTCCGCGCTACCAGCAGAAACGCCCTCTGGCAGGCGGCGCGCCAGGGCATCGGGCAGGGCGACGGCGGCGAGGCTGACCCCGGGCAGGCCCTCGACCGGCGCCAGCGCCACCCGATCGGGCGCCTGCCGCGCCGGGGTGGCGGTCGCGACGCGCAGCGTGGTGGTGGAACCCGGCGTCTCGGACCACAGCGCCAGACGCCATTCCGCGCTGGCGGGGGCGGGCACGGCCAGCAGCGGCGCGGTGCCGCGGGCGGTGGCCAAGGCGCGCCATTGGCC
>NZ_CACSJM010000100.1 GCF_902706185.1 Roseomonas sp. 18066
GGGCTTCACGGACCTGGTGGGTCCGCTCTGGGCGAAGCGCGACGGCGGGGCTTGGGCCTATGGCCTGCTGGCCGGGCCGCAGCACGCCAATGTGCATGGCATCGTGCATGGCGGGATGCTGATGACGCTGATCGACAATGCGCTGGGGCTGACGGTGTGGGAGGCGACGTCGCGCCAGCCGGCGGTGACGATGCAGCTGAACACGCAGTTCATCGCGGCGGCGCGTCCGGGCGACTTCATCGAGGCGCGGGGCGAGGTGTTGCGGGTGGCGCGGTCGGTGGTGTTCGTGCGGGGTATCTTGTCGGTGCGCGGCGAGACCGTGCTGGCCGCCGACGGCGTCTGGAAAGTAATTTCTCCTTCTAATTCTAAAAAAGAATAAAAAATAGAAGGGGGATTCGGGGGAATACTTTCCCCCGAACTTTTTAAAGAAGCGGCGAAACAGCCGCGAGCCCGGGGAGGGGCGGATCGGTCATGCTGGACAGGCGTGTCGCGCGGTATGCGGAGGCCATTGCCGGGATTGGCGATGGCGCGACGATCTTGCTGGGGGGCTTTGGCGGCGCCGGAACGCCGCTGGGCCTGGTGGCGGCGGTGCATGCGGCGGGTCTGAGGGACCTGACGGTGATCGCCAACAATGGCGGCAGCGCCGAGCCCGATCTGAGCCTGTGGCTGTCGGCTGGCCAGGTGCGCAAGCTGGTCTGCTCCTATCCGAAATCCAAGCTGAACACGACGGCCAGCTTCACCGACCTCTACCTTGCCGGGAAGATCGAGCTGGAGCTGGTGCCGCAGGGCACGCTGGTCGAGCGCATCCGCTGCGGCGGCGCGGGCCTGGGCGGGTTCTACACCCCGGTCGGCGCCGGCACCGCGCTGGCCGAGGGCAAGGAGACCCGCATGATCGACGGGCGCGAGCATGTGCTGGAGAAGCCGATCCGGGCCGATGCGGCGCTGCTGCGGGCGCGGCAGTCGGATCGCCTGGGCAACCTGACCTATAACATGGGCGCGCGGAATTTTGCCCCGGTCATGGCCACGGCGGCGGATCTCGTGGTGGTCGAGGTCGAGGAATTCGTGGCGCTCGGCGCGATCGATCCGGAGGCGGTGGTGACGCCGGGCATCTTCGTCGATCGCGTGGTGCTGCAGGGGGCGCCGCGATGAGCACGCCGCTGACCCGCGAGCAGCTGGCGCGCCGCATCGCCCGGGCGATCCCGGATGGCGCCTTCGTCAACTTGGGCATCGGGCTGCCGGACCAGATTCCGGACCACATCCCCGCCGACCGCGAGATCTTTTTGCACAGCGAGAACGGCATCCTCAACCTGGGGCCGCGGCCGCCGGCCGGCGAGGAGAACTGGGACCTGATCAATGCGGGGAAGCAGCCGGTGACGCTGCGCACCGGCGGGTCGTTCTTCGATTCCTCGCTGAGCTTCGCGATGATGCGCGGCGGGCATCTCGATATTTCCGTGCTGGGCGCCTTCCAGGTGTCGGCGACGGGCGACCTGGCGAACTGGTCGACCGGCATCGGCGAGGGCGTGCCCGCGGTCGGCGGCGCCATGGACCTGGCGGTGGGCGCCAAGCAGATCTGGGTGATGATGGAGCATACCTCGCGGCACGGGCATGCGCGGATCGTGAAGGAGTGCAGCTATCCGCTGACCGCCCGCGGCGTGGTGAAGCGGATCTTTTCCAACCTGGCCGTCATCGCGGTGACGCCGGACGGGCTGGAGGTGGAAGAAATCCTGCCGGGGTTGAGCCTGGAGGCGCTGCGGGCGCAGACCGAGGCGCCGCTGCGCCCCGGGGCGATGCGGCCGCTGGAGGGCTGACCGGCGGCCATGGCAGGCGAGGGCAGCCGCGTCGCGCGCATCGTGGCGCGGCTTTCCGCCTCGATCGCCGCCGGCACGCTGCGCGCCGGCGAGCGCATCGCCTCGGTGCGGCAGGCGGCGCGCGACCAGGGCGTGTCGAAGAACACCATGGCCGAGGCCTATGACCGGCTGGTCGCCGCCGGCTGCCTGGAGGCGCGCCGGGGGTCAGGCTTCTTCGTCACCGCGCAGCCGGTGGCCGCGGTGCCGCAGGCGAAGCCGCATCTGGCCGAGGCGCTGGACCTGGTCTCGCTGCTGCGCGAGCAGGGCGAGGCGCATTACGCGCTGCGCCCCGGCGATGGCCGCCCGCCGCCGGCCTGGATGGAGCGCTCGGAGCTCGCCGCGCATTTCCGCCTGCCGCGCCAGGCGGCCGGCGAGGCGCCCGGCCAGGCACATGACTATGGCAGCGCCTGGGGCTATGCGCCGCTGCGCGAGCGGCTGTCGCTGACCTTGGCCGAGCGCGGCATCGCCTGCCCGCCGGAGCAGCTGCTGCTGACCCAGGGCGCGAACCACGCGCTGGACCTGATCATCCGCCAGCTGGTGGAGCCGGGGGATGCCGTGCTGGTCGACGATCCCGGCTACTACCCGCTCTTCGCCAAGCTCAGCCTGGCCAAGGCGCGGATCATCGGCATTCCGCGCGGGTCAGAGGGCCCGGACCTGGCGGCGCTGGACCGGGCGCTGGCGACGTGCCGGCCGCGCGCCTTCTTCACCCAGTCGCTGGCGCATAACCCGACCGGCGGCGGGCTTTCTCTCCCCGTGGCGCATGCGCTGCTACAGGCCGCCGAGCGCGCGGGTTTTTTGATCATTGAGGACGATGCCTTCGCGGACATCCTGCCGGCCGCGCTGCCCCGGCTCGCCGCTTTGGATGGGCTGCGGCGGGTTCTCTATGTGGGCACGTTTTCCAAGACGCTGTCGGCCTCGCTGCGGGTGGGCTTCGTCGCGGCGCCGCCCGGGCTGGCGGCGGCGCTGGCCGACCTGAAGCTGCTGACCGTGGTTGCCACCTCGCAATATGCCGAGCGGCTGGTCTGCGGGCTGATCGCCGCCGGGCATTACCGCCGGCATCTGGCGCGGCTGCAGCGCCGCGTCGCGGCAGCGACCGAGCGGGCCGTCGCCGATCTCTCCGCCGCCGGGGTCACCGCCCGCGCGCCGCCCGGCGGCGGCTTCTACCTGTGGATCGAATTGCCCGAGGGCAGCGAGGAAGCCGTGGTCTGCCGGGCGGCGGCGGCGGAAAGCATCTTCCTCGCCCCCGGCAGCGTCTTCCGCATCGAGCGCGACGGCGCCAGGCCGGCGCTGCGCTGCAACGTCGCCCATGCCGCCGATCCGCGTTTCCTCCACTTCATGCGCGGGCAGTTCGGGACGCGCTAGCCGCCGCGCAGCGTGGCCAGCGCCTCGGCCGCGACCTCCTGCCGCACCTGGCGGCGCTCGACCAGGATGGCGGCGACGCGGCCGACCTCCTCGCCCACCGCGCCGGCGGCGATGGCGACGTTGTGGGCATGCAGCGCCATATGGCCCTGCTGGATGCCGACGGTGGCCAGCGCCTTCATCGCGCCGAAATTCTGCGCCAGGCCCACGGTGGCGATGATGCGCGCCAGCCGCTCGGCGGTCTTGACGCCGAGGATCTTCAGGCAGGCCTGCGCCGTCGGGTGGATCTTCGTGGCACCCCCGACCAGCCCGACCGGCATCGGCAGCTCGATCATGCCGGCCAGCTCGCCCTCGGCCGTCATTTCCCAATGCGTCAGGCTGGTGTAGCGGCCGGAACGCGCGGCATAGGCATGGGCGCCGGCCTCGACCGCGCGGGTGTCGTTGCCGGTGGCCAGCACCACCGCCGAGACGCCGTTCATGATGCCCTTATTGTGGGTGGCGGCGCGGTAGGGATCGGCCTCGGCGAAGTGGTAGGCGGCGAGCATGCCGTCGCGCACCGCCTCGCCGCCGATGGCCTCGACCGGCCAGACGGCGCGGGCGCGGGCGAGGCGACGGTCGGCGAGGTTGGACAGAATTCGCAGCAGCGAACGGCCGCCGCTCCATTCGGCCAGGCGCGGGGCGAGCGTCTCGGCCATGGTGTTGACCGTGTTGGCGCCCATGGCGTCGCGGGTATCGACGATCAGATGCACGATCACCATGGTGCCGCCGCGGCTCGGCAGGATGCGCACCTCGAGGTCGCGGAAGCCGCCGCCGAGGCGGAGCAGCATCGGGTCGCAGGCGTCGCAGAGCGCGCCGATCTCGGCCCGGCGCTCCAGGATGCGCAGCCGCGCGCTTTCCGGGTCGGCGACGTCCAGCAGCTGCACCTGCGCGATCATCTCGCCGCCCGACATCGAGCTGGTGAAGCCGCCACGGTCATAGCATTGCCGCGCCGAATTGCAGACGGCGGCGACGACGGAGCTTTCCTCGGTCGCCATCGGCACCAGCACATCCTCGCCGTCGATGCGCAGGTTGGTGGCGACGCCGATCGGGATGGCGATGCTCGAGACCATGTTCTCGATCATGTGCTCGGCCAGATGCGGGTCGATATTGCCGTCGCGCGCCAGCTGGGCGGTGGCGGCGCCGTCGAGCTCCGCGAAGGCGGCGACGGCCTCGCGCCGCTCCTCGGCGGACATGCGGTGAAAGCCGCTGATGCGGGAGGTCAGATTGCTGATCGACATCTTTTTGTCCACTAAAGCGAAGGAGCGGCGGTGGCGAGGCGGGACGCGGTTATTCCAGGCGGATGTTGGCGGAGCGGATCAGGTCGCCCCATTTCTGGGTGTCGTCGATCAGCCGCTGCTTCGTCGTGGCCGCATCGCCGCTGACCAGCTGCACGCCCTGCTCGGCCAGGCGCGCGCGCAGGGTGGTGTCGTCGGTCGCCGATTTCAGCGCGCGCCCGGCCCGCGCCAGGATCGGCGCCGGCGTCTGCGCCGGGGCGAAGAGGCCCTGCCAGAAGAACACCTCGAAGCCCGGCAGCGTCTCGGCCACCGGCGGCAGCGCCGGGTAATTGGCGATGGGCGCGGTGGCAGTGACGGCGAGCCCCTTGGTGCCGCCATCGGACAGCGTCGTCGCCGCCTCCTGGATCGCCTGGAACACCGCATGGATGCGGCCCTGGCGCAGGTCGAGCGCCGCCGGCGCGCCGCCGCGATAGGGGACATGGACGATGTCGATGCCGGCCCGTGCCCGGAACAGCTCCAGGCACAGATGGCTGACCGAGCCGGTGCCCGGCGAGCCGAACAGCAGCTTGCCCGGATTGGCCTTGGCATAGGCGATCAGCTCGGCAACGTTGCGCACCGCCAGGCCCGGATGGATGTGCAGGATGAAGGGCGTCTGGAAGACCATGCCGATGGCCTCCAGCTCCTTCACCGGCTCCTTCGGCGTCAGCCCGGGCTGCAGCGTCGGGTTGATCGCCAGCGTCGTGGTGCCCATCACCAGCGTGTAGCCATCCGGCCGGGCGCGCGCCGCATAGGTGGCGGCGACCGAGGTGGCGGCGCCCGGGCGGTTCTCGACGACCACGGTCTGGCCGAGCTCGCGCGACATCGGCTCGGCGACGGCGCGGCTGGCGAGATCGGTGACGCCGCCGGGCGGATAGCCCTCGATCAGCGTGATGGCGCGGCTCGGCCAGGATTCCGGCGCCTGCGCGGCGGCGTTGCGGTGCAGCAGCAGCAAGGGCGCGGCAAGGGCGCTGCCGAGCAGGGGGCGGCGGTGCAGCATGGACGTCTCCCGGGGATTCTTGTCGGTTTGTTTTTGTCGTGCACCGGTATCACTGTCCCGTGTGCGGCGGCGGGAAAAGGGACAGTTCTGCGGTTTTTCAGTGGGACAGTCGCAAGGCCGCCGAAAAGGCCGAGGCTTCGCGCGCGCCACGCCTCAGCTATGCTGACGCCTGCGCAACGATCTCGGAGGCCAGGCTTGGGCGGATGGCGGGGCGGTCGGCATTTCCTGATGGGCGTGGTGCTGGGCCTGCTGGCCGCGCTGCCGGCGGTGGCGCAGGAACGCGTGACGCTGCAGCTGCGCGGGACGCATCAGTTCCAGGGCGCCGGCTACTATGCCGCCATCGCCCGCGGCTACTACCGCGAGGCCGGGCTGGAGGTGACGCTGCTGGAAGGCGGCGCCGAGCGCGATCCGGCCGCCGCCGTGCTGGAAGGCCGCGCGCAATTCGGCATCGGCACCGCGGCGCTGCTGCAGGATTTCGCTGCCGGCCGGCCGGTCATCGTGGTCGCGCCGCTGCTGCAGCATTCGCCCTTCGTGCTGCTGGCGCGCCGCGGCGCCGACCTGCGCGGGCCGCGCGACCTGGCCGGCCGCGGCCTGGCGCTGGAGGCGCATGCGGCCGAATGCATCGTCTTCCTGGCGCGCGCCGGGCTGAAGCCGCAGGACATGCAGCTGCTGCCCTATCCCGACAGCGCGCGGCGGCTGGGGCAGGGCGGGCTCGACGCCATGACCGCCTCTGCCACCGACGCGCCTTTCGACCTGATCGAGGCCGGCCAGCCCTACCAGCTGTGGAACCCGCGCGAGGCGGGGATCGACTTCTACGGCGACACGCTGTTCGTCCATGCCGATTTCGCCCGCGCCCGGCCCGACCTGGTGCGGGCCCTGCGCGACGCCACGCTGCGCGGCTGGGCCTGGGCGCTGGACAATCCGGAGGCGGCGATCGCGCTGATCCTGGCCGACCACGCGCCGGGCGCGAACCGCCGCAAGCTGGAATTCGAGGCGGGCGCGACGCGGCGGCTGATGCTGCCGGAGATCGTGGCGCTCGGCAGCAGCAACCCGGCGCGCTGGCAGGGCATCGCCGAGGCCATGGCCGGCGCCGGGCTGCTGCCGGCAGGGCTCGACCTCGACGGGCTGGTCTTCGAGGCGGCGGCGCCGCATCCCGGCCCCTGGGCCTATGCGGCCATCGCCGGGCTCAGCCTGCTGCTGCTGGCCGCCCTGCTGCTGGCGCGCCGCTTCTGGGGGCTGAGCCGCGCGCTGCAGGGCGAGGTGACGCGCGGCGTGGCGCTGCGCGGGCAGCTGGCGGAGCTGGCGCGGACCGACCCGCTGACCGGACTGACCAATCGCCGCAGCTTTCTCGAAGCCGCCGAGCGGGCGCGGCGCGGCGGGCAGGTCTTCAGCCTGGTGGCCTTCGACCTCGACCATTTCAAGGCGATCAACGACCAGCACGGCCATGCCGCCGGCGACGCCATGCTGCGGCATTTCGCCGCGCTGTGCCGGCAGAACCTGCGCGAGGGCGACCTGGCCGGCCGCCTCGGCGGCGAGGAGTTCTCCCTGTTGCTGCTGGCTGACGAGGCGGCGGCGGTGGCGGTGGCGCGGCGCATCGCCGGGCTGCTGGCGGCCAGCCCCGTGGCCGTCGGCGGCCGGCTGGTGCAGGGCACCGTCAGCGCCGGCGTCTTCTTCTGCGCCGGCACGGCGATGCCGCTGCAGCAGGCGCTGGCGGAGGCCGATGCGCGCCTCCACGCCGCCAAGCGCGGCGGCCGCAACCGGGTGCAGGGCAGCGCAGGCCTCTTCGCGCCGGGGGGCTAGCGTGGCAGGCGGAAGCGGAACATCGTCTTCGTCTCGGTGACGTAGCGCAGCGCCTCCTCGACCGTCTTGGTCCAGGCGCCTGGCTTCAAGGGAACGAACCCTTCGAAGCGGAACTGCCGGGCCGAGACCTCGAACCCCGCCGCGGCGAAGGCCTCGTGGAAGTCGTCGAGCGAAAAATCCTGCGGCGTGGTGTGGGTGATCTCGGCCACCAGGGCGCGCCAGCGCGGCCACATCGGATTGCCGGTGTGGCAGCCGGTGACGGCGTAATAGACCCCGCCCCGCCGCAGCGCCGCGCGGATCTCCGCCGCATGCGCTTCCAGGTCGGGCAGCAGATAAATAACCTCGTGGCTGAGGGCGAGGTCGAAGCGCGCCGGCTGCCCGGCCAGCGCCGAGGGCGTGTCGAAGGCCAGCGGCAGGCCGGCGGACAGCGCCTCGGCCCGCGCCACGGCATCGCGCGCCACATCGACCCCCAGCCCGGCGCGGAACGGCCGCAGCGCATGCAGCAGCCGCAGCAGCCCGCCCTGGCCGCAGCCATAGTCGAGCACCGTGGCGGCGGCGAGATCCTGCTCCGGGATATGCGCGATCATCTGCCGCCAGACCGGATCATGGCCGGGGGTCATGCGGCTGTCGGCGGTGGCGTCGCGGTACCAGGAAGGGATGGAGAGGGCATCGGCGGGCTGGGACATCGGTGGACTCGCGGAGGAGGGAACGCGCGCAGTGGAAAGCCGATCGCCCGGCAGGTCCAGCAGACCTTGACCGGCGGCGCCCTGTCGGCGGGCCCGCCGTGCTCGGTGCGTCCTCGCCAACCCCGCGCGCGCCCCCCGCTTTTAACCACGCGTCAAGACAAATCGCGGAGACTCCACCGGTCCTCCTAGCCGGTCCCGCCGCCATGCGCCTTCGCGAGCTTTCCGTCTCCGTGCTGATCCTCCTGCAGGGGGTGCTGGTGCTGGGGGGGCTTGTCCTCGCCTGGCCGGAACCGGGCGAAAGCTGGGCCGGGGCGGCGCGACAGCTCTGGCTGCTGCTGGTCCAGGGCGGGCTGCTCGGGCTGCTGGCCTGGCGGCTGCGCGCCTCCCGCCACGCCCAGGTGGAGCGGCTGACGGCGCTGAACCTGCAGCTCAACCAGGCGCTGAAGCGGGCGCAGGATGTCGTCGAATGCTCCAACGACCTGGTGTGGGAGGTCGATGCGGCCGGGCGCTTCACCATCGTCTCCGACCACAATGGCGTGCAGGGGGTGAAGATCGGTGATTCGGTGGCCGACCTCGCCGCGCATGACCCGGTCACCCCGGCCGATGTCTGGGTGCGGCAGATCGCCAGCAATGCCGCCGGCGAGCCGTTTCGCGACTTCCGCTACAGCCACCGCCGCGGCGATGGCAGCATCGCGCATTTCCTGGTCAATGGCGTGCCGATCCGCGGGCCGGACGGGGCGCTGGTCGGCTTCCGCGGCGCCTCGCGCGACCGCACGGTGGAGATCGAGGCGCTGCAGGCGCTGAACTACCAGGCGCTGCACGACACCCTGACCGGCCTGCCCAACCGCCGCTCGCTGACCCGCCGGCTGGACCCCGCCGCCCGGCTGGAGGGGCAGCGCGCGGCGGTGCTGCTGCTCGATCTCGACGGCTTCAAGACGGTCAACGACGTGCAGGGCCATGCCGCCGGCGACGCGCTGCTCTGCCTGGTGGCCGGGCGGCTGAACGCGGCGCTGCGGCCCGCGGATATCGCCAGCCGGCTCGGCGGCGACGAGTTCGCCCTCGTCCTCGACGGCGCCGATGCCGGCGAGGCCATGGCCCTGGCGCAATCCCTGGTCCAGGCCCTGGTCGCCCCCTATGCGCTGGAGGATGGCACGCCGCTGCGCATCGGCGTCTCCATCGGCATCGCTTTGCTGCCGGAGCATGGCCAGGGCGCCGATGCGCTGCTGCGCTGCGCCGACCTGGCGCTCTACGCCGCCAAGCATGGCGGCGGCAGCGGCGCCCGGCTCTACAGCCCGCCCAGCCAGGCGGGGCTGCCGCCGGTGCCCGGCCCGGCTGCGGCCCCGGTGCTGCAGCAGCTGCGCGGCCTGGCCAGCCTGCCGGCCGAGCTGCAGCAGGCCATCGCCGAGAATGCCCTGACCCTGGCCTACCAGCCGATCCGCCGCTGCGCCGATGGCTCGGTCGCCGCGGTCGAGGCGCTGCTGCGCTGGCACAGCCCGAGCCGCGGGGCGGTCGCGCCCGATGTCTTCATCCCCGTCGCCGAGGAGACCGGGCTGATCGTGCCGATCGGCGCCTGGGTGCTGCGCCAGGCCTGCGGCGCCGCGGCGCGGGCGGGGGGCAGCTGGCGGCTGTCGGTGAATATCTCGCCGGTGCAGTTCAGCCAGCCGGAGCTGGTGCCGCTGATCGCCGGCATCCTGCGCGACACCGGCCTGCCGGCCGAGCGGCTGATGCTGGAGCTGACCGAGCAGATGCTGCTGTCGCGCTTCCCCTCGGCGGCGGAGAAGGTGCGCAAGCTGCGCGCCATGGGCGTCTCGCTGGCGCTGGATGATTTCGGCGCCGGCTTCGCCAATCTCGCGGCGCTGCGCGACATCCGCTTCGACCTGCTGAAGCTCGACCGCTCGGTGCTGCGGCTGACGCCGGCGCAGCGCGGGCCGGTGCTGGCCTCGCTGCTGCAGATCGCCCGCGCCTTCGACCTGCCCAGCGTGGTCGAGGGCGTCGAGCAGTCCGAAGATTGGGCGCTGTCGCGGCAATTGGGCAGCGACTATGCCCAGGGCTATCTGCTGGGCCGGCCACAGCATGATCTGGGCGAAGCGCTGGCCCTGCCGGTGCCCGGCTGATCGCTGTCGGTCACAGGGATCCGCCGGACCAGCTGGGGCCATTTCCTGGGGGCGCGGCAGCCCTGCGGGGGGCGGGCGGCGGCGCCCTTGCCCTGCCGGGCGCGGCCTGCGCATGCTGCCGCCCCCGGGGAGCAGCACACGGCCTCCGGGGGTGGCCTTCGCGCCATCAACCAGGAGGAAAAAACACGATGTCCGACATGGACCAGCTGCGCATGCTGAAGCAGTCCGCCGAGGCGGCCCGCCGCCAGCATATTTCCCGCACCCTCGGCAGCGCGCATCCGCCGGCCAGCACCGAGCGCCTGCCCGGGCTGCAGCGCATGCTCAGCAAGGTCGACCAGGCGCTGGGCGACGCCCCGCGCGGCGAGGCCCTGGCCAAGGTCCGGGGCTGACGGACGATCCCTCGCGGCCATCCGGCTCAGCGCGGCAGCGCGGGCCCGGGTGGCCGGATCGGCGCCAAGTCGGGGCCGGGGCTGGGCAGGCTGCCCGGCGGCGGCGGGATGACCAGGGTGGTGCCCGGATCGGGCACCGGGGCCGGGCGGGTCAGGCCCGGATCGACATTGCCGGGCGGGCGGATCAGCCCGCGTTCCGGCGGCGGCAGGGTCGGCGAGGGCGCCGGGCGCTCGACGCCCTGGCCCAGGGCCGGCGCGGCGCCGAGGCCCAGCGCCAGCAGCACTCCCCAATATCCGTGACGACGCGGCGGCGGCGCGCGCATCGGCTGGTCCTTTCCTGAGACGCTCAGGGGGAAACCCTGCCGCCCGAGGCGGGTTCCGCGCGCCGGTGCCTCAGCTTTCGCCCCTCAGCTTTCGCTGCGCAGCGCCAGGGCCTCGGCCAGGTGCAGCCGCATCAGCAGGGCCGCGCGCTCGCGGTCGCCGGCCTCCAGCGCGTCGAGGATGGCCAGGTGCTCGCGCACGGTGACGGCGACGCGCTCGGCGCCGACCCGCCAGGAATAATTGGACAGCAGCCGCACCCGGTTCTGCTGCGCGACCGCGGCGGCGATGAAGCGGTTGCCAGAGGCCTCGGCCAGTCCTTCATGGAAGGCCGCATTGATGCGGTAGAGGGCGACCGCATCGTCGTCATGCCAAGGGCGTTCCAGGAAGCGGCGATGCTCCGCCCGCATCCGCGCCGCGAAGCCGGGGGGCAGGGCGAATTTGGGCTCCAGCAGCGCCGGCGGCTCGATCAGCATGCGGAAGCGGTAGGAGGCGGCGCGCTCGGCGCGCGAGGCGAAGCCGGCGGTGAAGCGCCAGCCATGGCCGCGGTTGCGGCTGGCGACGCCCGCCTCGGCCAGCTGGGCCAGCGCCTGGGCCACCGCGCCGCGCGGCGCGGCGAATTGCTGGGCCAGCTGCCGCTCGGAGACCTCGTTGGCCACCGTCCCGTCGGAGCGCCCCTGGGCGATCGCCACCAGCAGCCGGTCGACGCCGCTTTTCTCGGCATCGTCCTCGGGCGGCAGCTCCATCGCCGGATCGACCAGCCGCAACGCGCGGCCCTCGGTGGCGACCGCCCCCAGCCGCTCCAGCAGGGCGACGGCGCCATGCACCGGGGTGCGGGAGACGCCCAGCGCCTCGGCCAGCGCCGCGCGGCTGATGCGGGCGCCGGGCGCCGCGCCGCGGGCGCGCAGCAGGTCGAGGATATTGCGCGCCAGCGCGTGCTGCAGGGGGGTGGCGGTCATGCGGGGGGCGCCATAGCGGAGGGAAGCCAGCGGGAAAAGCGGAAAGCGCAGTGGGAAATCGCGGTCAGTCGATGCGCGGCGTCGCGTCCAGCAGGGCGCGGGTATAGGGGTGCTGGGGCGTGTCGAAAATGGCGTCGCGGGTGCCCTGCTCGACGATGCGGCCCTGCTGCATGACGACGACGCGGTCGGCGACCTCGGCCACCGCCCCCAGGTCGTGCGAGATGAACAGGCAGGCGAAGCCGCGCTCGGCCTGCAGCTGCCGGATCAGCGCCAGGATTTGTTTCTGGACGGTCATGTCGAGGGCGGAGACGGGTTCGTCGGCCACCACCAGGGCCGGCCGGCGGACGATGGCGCGGGCGATGGCCACCCGCTGCCGCTGCCCGCCGGAGAGCTGGTGCGGCAGGCGCTGGTCCATGCCCGGCAGGCCCACGGCCTCGAAAGTTTCGGCGACCCGGGCGGCGCGCTGGGCGCCGGAAAGCCCCGGCTCGTGGCGCAGCGGCTCGGCGACGATCTCGCCCACCCGCATGCGCGGATCCAGCGAGGAATAGGGGTCCTGGAAGACGATCTGGCAGGCCAGCCGGAACTCCCGGTACGTCGCGTCCTTCCGGGTGGTGATGTCGGCGCCATTGAAGAAAAGCTGGCCGCCGCTGGGCTGCACCAGCCGCAGCATGGCGCGCCCCAGCGTGGTCTTGCCGGAGCCGCTGCCGCCGACGAGCGCCACGGTCTCGCCGCGGGCGATGGCCAGGTCGACGCCCTGCACCGCGCGCTTCGGCGTGCCGCGGCGGAACAGCCGGGCGCGGCCGGGATAGTCGACCACCAGCCCGCGCGCCTCCAGCAGGGTCTCGCCCACCGAGCGGGGCGGGCGGGGGGAGCGCTGCGGCATGGCCTCGACCAGCAGGCGGGTATAGGCCTCGCGGGGTTCGGTCAGCAGCCGGCGGGCCGGGCCTTCCTCGACGACGCGGCCCTGCTGCATGACCAGCGCGCGGTCGGCATAGCGGGCGACCAGGCCGAGATTGTGGGTGACCAGCAGCACCGCGGTGCCGTTGTCGCGGGCCAGCTCCACCATGAGGTCGAGGATCTCGGCCTGGACCAGGTTGTCCAGCGCGGTGGTCGGCTCGTCGGCGATCAGCAGCTTCGGCTTCGGCAGCATGACGGCCGCCAGCATGATGCGCTGGCGCATGCCGCCGGAGAATTCATGGGGATAGGCGCGCAGGCACCCTTCCGGGTCGGGAATCTGCACCCGCTTCAGCATGGCGATCTTCGCGGCATTCAGCTCCGCGGCCGAAAGATCGCTGTGCAGGGAAAGCGCTTCTCCGAGCTGCCGCCCGATCGTCATGGCCGGGTTCAAGGAGACCATGGGTTCCTGAAACACCATGCCGATGGCGCCGCCGCGCAGCTGGCGCAGCCGGCCAGGGGGGATGGTGGTCAGGTCTTCCTCGCCGAGCCGGATGTGGCCGGCGCTGCGCTCCAGCCCCGGCGGCAGCAGGCCGAGGATGGCGCGACCGGTCGCGGTCTTGCCGGAACCGCTTTCGCCGACCAGCGCCAGGATTTCGCCGGGCGCGATCTGGAAAGAAACATCGGCGACGGCGATGCTGGGGCCGGCCTGCACGCGCAGGCCCTCGACCGAGAGCAGCGGCGCCAGGGCAGCGGCAGAGGGGCGGTCCAGGGTGATGCTCATTGCGGCCTCCCGCGCGGGTCGAGCCGGTCGCGCAGCGCGTCGCCCAGCATGTTGACGCCCAGCAGGGCCAGCGCGATGCAGGCGCCCGGGCTCAGGCTCAGCCAGATGGCGGTTTCCAGATAGGGCCGGGCGGCGGCCAGCATATTGCCCCAGGTCGGCGCCGGCGGCGGCACGCCGAGGCCGAGGAAGGACAGCGCGCTTTCCGCCAGGATCGCCCAGCCGAACATGCTGGTGGCCAGCACGATCAGCGGCGAGGCGGTGCCCGGCAGCACATGCCGCCACAGCGTGTAGAGCTCCGAATTACCGATGGCGCGGGAGGCCTCGACGAATTCGCGCTCGCGGATCGACAGCACCGAGCCACGGACGATGCGGGCGACGGTGGGGGCATAGGCGAGGCCGAGGGCCGCGATGATGCCCCACTGGCTGGCCCCCAGCACCGCCAGCAGGCCGAGCGCCAGCAGGATGCCGGGGAAGGCCAGCAGCGCATCGTTGACCAGCATCAGCAGCCGGTCGGCCCAGCCGCGGGCGAAGCCGGCGACCAGCCCGATGGCGCCGCCCAGCAGCACCGCCAGGGTGACCGTCAGCAGCGCCACCAGGCAGGAGGTGCCGGCGCCCGCCATCAGCCGGCTGACCACGTCGCGCCCGACCTCGTCGGTGCCGAGCCAATGCAGGGCCGACGGCGCGTTCAGCCGGGCGCGCAGCGCGACGCCGAGCGGGTTGTAGGGCGTCCACACCGTGGAGAGCAGGGCGGTGGCCAGCAGCAGGGCCATCAGCAGCCCGCCGATGACGGCGTTCAGGCGGAAGCGCATGGCGGGGTCACTCGGCCGTGACGCGCGGGTCGAAGAGCGGGTAGAGCAGGTCCACCAGCAGATTGACCAGCACATAGAGGGTGGCGACGAAGAGCATGGTGCCCTGCACGACCGGATAGTCGCGGGCATAGATGCCATCGACCAGCAGCCGGCCGAGGCCGGGCAGGGTGAAGACCGTCTCGATCACCGCGATGCCGCCCAGCAGGTTGCCCAGCACGATGCCGAGCAGGGTCAGCGTCGGCGCGAAGGCGTTGGGCAGCACGTGGCGCCCCAGCACCGCGGCCTCCGACAGCCCCTTGGAGCGGGCATGCGCGACATATTCCAGCCGCAGCACGTCGATCGCGGCGCTGCGGGCCATGCGGGTCAGCACGCCGGTCTCGATCAGCATCAGCGTCAGCACCGGCAGCACGATATACAGCGCCGCCTGCCAGGGGTTCTCGCCGAAGGTGACATAGCCGACGACCGGCACCCAGCCGAGCTTCAACCCGAACAGGATCAGCATCAGCAGGCCGAGCCAGAAGCTGGGGATCGACAGCAGCAAGGTGGCGCCGCCGACGACGGAAAGGTCCAGAAAAGAATTCTGCTTCCAGGCGGCGATGGTGCCGAGCGGCACGGCGATCATCCCGGCCAGCGCCACGGCCAGCAGCACGATCGCCGCCGTCACCTGGAAGCGGTCGAGGATCAGCGGCAGCACGGCCTCGCCATTGGCCAGCGACACGCCCAGATTGCCCTGCAGCGCATGGCCCAGCCAGGTGGCGAATTGCCGCCAGATGGGGCCTTCCAGCCCCATGCTGCGGCGGAGTTCTTCCAGTTGTGTCGCATCGGCGGCGTCGCCCAGCATCAGCTGCGCCGGGTCGCCGGGGACCAGGCGCAGCAGGCCGAAGACGGCGATGGCCACCAGCAGCAGCGTCGGCAGCGCCAGCGCCAGGCGCTTCAGCGCATAGAGCGGGGTCATCGCGGCCGCTCCCTACTGGCGCCAGACGCCCCAGAGCCGGGTCTGCCCCGAGGCCCAGGGCTGCACGCCGTTGATGCCGGCCCGCGTCGCCACATAGTCCGGCTGGTTGTAGAGCGGGATGGCCGGCACATCGGCCATGAAGCGGCGGAACAGTTCTTCGAAGATGCCCTGGCGCTCGGCGGCGTCGGTGACGCGCATCGAGCGCTGGATCAGGGCGAGCGCCTCCGGCGTCTCCCAGACCTTGCGCGGCTGGGTGTCCTTCGGGCCCGAGATCATCTCGTAGGACAGCGACGGCTCCAGGCGCGACGAATAGATGAAGGACATCATCTGGTAGTCGCCGCGGGTGTAGCGGTCGAGCTGCGTCGCCCAGTCCAGCACCTCGAGCTCGATCTTGATGCCGGCCTCCGACGCCATCGCCTGGGTGGCGACCGCGGCGTCATAGACGTTCGGGTAGCGGCGGTTGGTGATCATGCGGATCGCCTGGCCGCGATAGCCGGCCTCGGCCAGCAGGCGCCTGGCCGCCGCCACGTCGCGGGCGGGGCGCGCATCCTGCGCCGGGGAATGGAAGGCGCTGGCGCTGGGCACCGGGGACGGGTTCGCCGGCGCGTCGCTGCCGATCATGCTGGAGACCAGCTCCGGCACGTCGATGGCCAAGGCGAGCGCCCGGCGGATGCGCACATCCTTCAGCAGCGGGTCGCGCGTCTGCATCAGAAGCGCCGTCATGCCCATGCTGGGCGCGGCCTGCACGGTGATGCCGGCCCGCGCCCGCAGGTCGGGCAGCTCGGGCGAGGGGACATCGCCCTGCACGTCGATATTGCCGGCCATCAGCGCGGCCTTGGTGGCGCTGCTGTCGGGGATGACGACGAAGCGCAGGCGCGCGGCATAGGCCTGCTTGCCGCCGGCGAAACCGTCGCGCTCGCCGGGCAGGGCGGCGTAGCGGTCGAAGCGCTCCAGCTCGATATACTGCCCGCGGCGCCATTCGCCGAGGGAATAGGGCCCGGTGCCGACCGGCTTGCCCCAGGCGCCATCCGCGCCGATGGAAGACGGGTGCAGGATGCCCGTCGACCCGCAATCAGGCCGCGCCAGAATCGAAAGGAAAAGCGCCGCCGGCTGTTCCAGCGAGATGGTGACGGTGCGGGCGTCGGGCGCCTCGATGCCGGTGACCTTGGCCAGGCCCGAGCTGCCATTCAGGTCGGGCAGGCAGCGCCATTGCGTCGCCGGGTCCATGTAGCGCTTCAGGCTCCACAGCACCTCGGCCGAGGTCAGCGGCGCGCCATTGTGGAAGGTGACGCCCTCGCGCAGCGTGAAGCGGTAGGTGCGGCCATCCTCGGAGAGCTCGACCTTCTCCGCCAGCATCGGCACCACGGCGATCTTTTCCGACAGCGCCACCAGGCCTTCGACCACATGCAGCATGACGCTGTCGGTGTTGAAGTCGCGGTTGCCGCCGGGCTGGGTGCTGCGGATGTCGGAATTCAGCGAGGCCCGCAGCATATAGTCGCCGCGCGCCGGCTGCTGCGCGAGGGCAGCGGTGGTGGCGAGCCCGGCGATGGCCAGGCTGGCGATGGCACAGCGGATCATTCGGCGGCCCTCGCGGTGGCGGTGTCGAAAAGATCGTAGCGGGTGAAATGGCGGTTCAGCGCCGGCAGCGGCGCGATTTCCAGGATGCCCTTCGCCGGCTGCATCACCAGCATGGCCACCGTGGCCGACAGGTTGCCCGCGGAATTCAGCCGCGGCGGGCGGCAGACCGACCAGGGCGCCTGGTAGTCGTCGAACAGCGCCGCCTTGACGTCGTCGACGCCGAGCTTGCGGCCGCCGGCCTGCAGCAGCTCGCGCACGCGCAGGTCGCGATACAGGCTGTCCGGCGTGGTGGCGATGCCGGTGTCCTGCAGCTTGCCCAGCGCCACCGGGCTCTGCCAGTGGTTGGCATGGACGATCAGCCCGCGCTCGGCATGCACCTGGAAGCTTTCGTCGGGCGCGCATTCGAAGTCGATGGCGATGCCGCCGGCCTGGCTGACGATGATGTTGTTCGAGGCCGATTTCCGCGTCGTATAAACCGCGTGAAACGCCTGCGCGACGAATTCCTTCTCGAGCACCTTGCGGCGGATCAGCGACAGCGGCACGCCGAGATCGCGATAATCCCTGTCGCTCTCAAGGTAATTGGCCGTCACCGCGACGCCGGCCGAATTCAGCCCGGCCCGCGCCAGACCACCGGCTTCGACAAACGTCAAAATATCGGGGCCGTCGTCGCGGCGGATGCGCAGCACGACGCCGGTCTCGGCGCATTCCGACTTCCAGTCCCAGTTCTGCGCATGGATCAGCGAGCCATCGGCCGAGGCCTCCGGCATCACCACCACGCCGGTGCAGCCATCGGGCTCGCGCTTGGCGATGGCCTCGGCGGCGGCGCGGCGCTTGCCCAGCTGCAGCACCTCGGTCCGCGCATTGATCAGCACGATATCCTCGAAGGCAACCTCGGCGCCCTCGGCGATGCCGCGCATCTCGACGACATAGTCGGCGTCGAATGCCTCGATGCGGGGGACGAAATCCAGCGCCCAGGCGCGGATCTGCGCCTGGCTCTGCCCCGATCCGGTCAGCTGCGCGGTGTAGTGGCCGATGCTGCGGCGGATGCGCGCGGCGGCCTGGCGGCCATAGTGGCGGCCACGCTGCTCGGCGCCGCCGGACAGGTCGATGAGCGGAAAGGGTTCCAAGGCGCGGGGCCTCCACAGGCGGGGTGGTTGGCGATGTGGATGGACTTTGACCGTCCAAAGTGCAAGCATCGAACCGCATCGACCGGGGAAGCGCAAGCAGGATCATGCCCGATCCCTTCTATTTTTCGTCCCATTCTGCTGCCGGCTTCGGAAAGGGGGCGCCCCGGACCGGCCGCGCCCTCGCATCCCCTGGCCTGCATTTTGTGCGACGCAGCAGGCGCTTCCCGGGCGCCCACCAGCCAGGAACCCGATGATGGATGCCCCCGCCGAGACGCGCTTCGCCGCGCCGCCCAATGCCCTCGACGCCTTCTGGATGCCCTTCACGCCGAACCGCGCCTGGAAGCGCGACCCGCGCTTCGTGACCCAGGCCCAGGGCATGCACTACGTCGCCCCCGACGGCCGCCGCATCCTCGACGCCATCGCCGGCCTCTGGTGCGTCAATGCCGGCCATTGCCACCCGAAGATCGTCGAGGCCATCCGCGCCCAGGCCGGGCAGCTCGACTTCGCCTCCTCCTTCGGCCTCGGCCATCCGGCGGCCTTCGACTACGCCAACCGCCTGACCGAAGCGGCGCCGGAGGGCTTCAACCGCGTCTTCTTCGCCGGGTCAGGGTCGGAGGCGGTGGACACCGCGCTGAAGCTGGCGCTCGCCTTCCACGCCGTGCAAGGCCAGGGCCAGCGCACCAAGCTGGTCGGCCGCCAGCGCAGCTACCACGGCGTCGGCTTCGGCGGCCTGTCCGTCGCTGGCATCGGCAGCCAGCGGAAGCATTTCGGCCCGCTGCTGCCCGGCACCAGCCACCTGCCGCATACCCACGATCCACTGCGCAACGCCTTCAGCCGCGGCCGCCCGGAGCATGGCGGCGAAGCCTTTGCCGACGCCCTGGAAGGCATCCTCTACGCTCACGATCCGACCACCATCGCCGCCGTCATCGTCGAGCCCGTCGCCGGCTCCACCGGCGTGCTGGTCCCGCCGCAAGGCTATCTGGAACGCTTGCGCGCCATCTGCGACCGCCACGGCCTGCTGCTGATCTTCGACGAGGTGGTCACGGGTTTCGGCCGCCTCGGCGCCGCCTTCGGCAGCCAGGCGCTGGGCGTGCTGCCGGACCTCATCTGCTGCGCCAAGGGCATGACCAACGGCGCCGTGCCGATGGGCGGCGTGCTGATCAACGACCGCGTGGCGGAGGGCCTCCACAGCCAGCCCGAGACCACCAGCGAGTTCATGCACGGCTACACCTATTCCGGCCACCCGCTGGCCGCCGCCGCCGGCCTGGCCACGCTGGAAGTCTACCAGGAAGAAGGCCTGTTCCAGCGCGCCGCCGACACCGCGCCGCGCTGGGAAGCCGCCCTGCACAGCCTGCGCGACGCCAAGGGCGTCACCGACATCCGCAACATCGGCCTGCTCGGCGCCATCGAGTTCGGCAGCCCGGCAGCGGCCAAGGCCATCGCGGCCCGCTGCTTCGACGAAGGCGTGCTGATCCGCGCGGTCGGGGAGTCGCTGGTGCTGTCGCCGCCTTTGGCCATCGAAGATAGCCAGATCGATCAGATCGTGTCGGTGATCAGGAAGTGCGCAGGGGAAGCCTGAAGATTTGGGCAGGCGAGGGGAATGAATTCCCCTCGACCCCTTCTTTTTTTCTATTTTGTTGGCCGTTGAACGCGCAGCCACTTCACCACCAGCGATACCCGGGCATCACGGCGGCACTCATCATACGAAAACAGCGCGACCTCAAAGGTCGCGCTGCGCGTTGGCCGTTTCACGTACTGTCTCCACGTGGACACGGCAGTCCGAAAGAAACAGGGGAATTCATTCCCCTGGCCTGCCCCTGCGCTTCACTTAACCCAAAGCGCCATCCCGTCTCTCTGCGGATCAGCGCCGCCCGAGAACTTCCCGTCCTGGATCAGGATCCCGTGCAAGGCGGCGAAGGCGTAACTCTGCCAGCTGCGCTTGATGTCGTAGCCCTGGGACGCAAGTTCGTCGGTCACGTAGTGGGGCACGCGGTTGGCGACGTCGATGCTGTCCGACACGGCGACGATGCGCGGGGCGGCCACGGCTTCTAGCATCGACATGCCGAAGTCGATGACGTTCATGATGCCCTGGGCCACCGCGGGGGCGATGTAGCTGCCGCCGGGGGCGCCGATGACGATCTTGGGGCGGTCGCCGTCGAAGACGATGGTCGGCGCCGCGGAGCTGGCGCGGCGCTTGCCGGGCGCGATGGAGGCGGCGCGGCCGGGGCGGGGGTCGAAGCGGCTCATGGTGCCGTTGTAGATGAAGCCGAGGCCGGGGCTGATCGCGCCCGACGGGCTGCCCAGGGTGTGGGTCAGGGCGACCGCGTTGCCGGCATCGTCGACCACCGAGATATGGGTGGTCTCGCGCTGCGACTTGTCCAGGCGCTTCACCGTGGCGCGCTCGCCGGCGCGGATCGAGGCCGCGAGCTCAGCGCAATAATCGCGGGAGATCAGGCGCTCGACGGGCACATCGACATAGGCGGGGTCGCCCATGTGGCGGTCCTTGTCGATGGTCATGCGCTTCATCGCCTCGGCGAGCAGGGCGATGTGCTCGGCGCTGTTGTGGTCGAGGCGGCCGAGCTCGAAATTCTCCAGGATGTGCAGGATCTGCAGCATCAGCATGCCGCTGGCCGGCGGCGGGCTGGTCGAGATGCGGTGGCCGCGATACTCGCCCCAGAGCGGCTGCACCACCGAAAGTTCGTAGGCAGCGAAATCCTCTTTCCGCAGCAAGCCGCCGGCGGCCTGGAAGTCGGCGGCCATCTCCTCGGCCAGCGCGCCATGATAGAAGCTGTCGGGGCCTTCGGCGGCCAGGCGCTCCAGGCTGCGCGTGTGGTCGGGGTTGTGCAGCTTGTCGCCGGGGCGCTTGACGCTGCCATCGGGGCGGAAGAAGACCTCGCGCCCCGTCGGCGTCAGGCGCAGCTTGTCGGGGGTGTTGACCTGGCCGCTGCCGGCCTGGTCCTGGCTCCAGAACCAGTGCATGTGCGGGCGCACCATGACGCCGCGCTTCGCCTGGGCGATGGCGGGGGCCATGGCCTCGGCCCAGTCGAGCGTGCCGTAGCGGCTCAGCGCCTCGGCATAGCCCTTGACGTTGCCGGGGGTGCAGACGGCCAGATGCCCCTGCTCGCTGATGCCGCCTTCCAGCAGGAAGGCGAAGCCATCGCGCGACTGGCCCAGCAGCTTGTCGGTCCACATGTCGGGCGTGGCCGCCAGCGGCGCGCGGGCGTAGAATTCCAGCACCTCATGCAGGCCGCGCCGCGGCATGAAGACCTGCATGGAGCCGAAGCCGCCGATGCCGCACATCAGCGGGTCGACGACGCCCTGGACGAAGGCGGCGGCGATCGCCGCATCCACCGCGTTGCCGCCGCGCTTCAGCACCAGCGCGCCGGCTTCCACCGCTTCCGGCTGGGGTGCTACGATCATGCCGCCCATGGTCAGCGGCCCCGCTTGGTGGCGAGGACGCCGGCGAGGAAGTCCTTCACCCGGTCCAGCACCTTGATGCGGTCATGCGAGACGCCGGGCACCAGGTCGAGCTGCACCGCGACGCCCGCCTTCTCGAAGGAGGCCGCCAGGGTCTTCAACCGATCCGGACGGGTGTTGCCGCTGTCATTGGCGCCCTCCATCCAATAGGTGCCGCCGGGCTTGTGGGTGATCTCCCAGGTCTCGAGATCCGCATCGCCAACCACCATCTGCACCGGCACTATCTTCAGCGCCTCGCCGTCGAAGGTGATGCCGAACTTTTCACCGATGTTCCGGATGCCCACCCACCAGTCGCGGTCGGGGTCGAGCAGGGTCACCGAGCCCGGGGCGCCGATGCTGGCCGCCCAGAGTTTTTGGGGGTGCATGATGGCGAAGCGGTGGGTGAAGTGGCCGCCGCCGGAGAAGCCGAACATGGCGAAAGTCGACCAGTCCTGGCCGTATTTCTCGGCGACTTCGCGGACCATCTCGAGGACGAGCAGGTCGTAGCGGATATCGCCTTCGGCCATGTATTTATAGCCGCTGCGGGCGCCGTCGCCGCGGACGCCGACGGGGAAGATCGGGCAGAGGATGGCGACGTCGTTCCACTTGCCGAATTCCGAGAAGCCGTCGCGGAAGTCGAGGAAGGAGGTGCGTCCCGTGCCATGCACCGCGACCAGCAGCTCGACCTTGGTGCCGCGGCCCACCTGGGGCGGCACGTAGAGGCAGTATTGGAAGCGCGGATCGGCCTTGCAGGAGAAGATCACGGTGGGGCCCAGGTCGTAGATGGCCTTGGCGCGTGCCGTGGCTTCGGCCGTCGCGGGAGCGTCTGTCATGCTGGCATATTCCAGAAATAGATGAGGGGTCTGGGGAGAATACCTTCTCCCCAGCCTTGCTTTCTTGGTTACCCGCCAACCCCGACGGCGAGCGTGTACTGATCCGCCCGCGTGGCATAGGTGATCCCCTGCCGCCCTGCCCAGACGGACACCTCATGGTGCAGCGGCAGGATGGCGAAGTCGCGGAAGGCGATTTCCGAGGCTTCCGCCAGCAGCTTGTTGCGCGCCGCGTCGTCCATGGTGCGCAGCGCCTCGACCAGGCGCTTGTCGAGCTCGGCGTTGGAATATTGCCCGTTATTCGAGGCCCCCATGCCCGCCTTGGCGTCGCGGGTGGCCAGCAGCGCCTTCAGCGGGTTGGAGGTCTCGCCGGTGTTCACGCCCCAGGCGCCCAGGCTGAAGCTGAACTCGCTGCGGGCGGAGCGGGCGGCATAGACCGACCAGGGCATGACATCGGCGGTGGTCTCGATGCCGATGCGGGTGAACATCTGCGCCACGGCCTGCACGATCTTGGCGTCGTTGATGTAGCGGTCGTTCGGCCCGTGCACGGTCATGCGGAAGCCTTCCGCATAGCCGGCCTCGGCCAGCAGCGCCTTGGCGCGGTTGGGGTCGTAGGCGGGGACGTTGAGCGCGTCGGAGGTGCCGGCGGCGCCCTTCGGCAGCAGCTGCGAGGCGGGGACGGCATCGCCCTCCATCACACGCTCGGCGATGGCCTGGCGGCTGATGGCCAGGCTCAGCGCCTGGCGGACGCGGATGTCCTTCAGCGGGTTCTTCGCCAGCGGCTTGCCGGCGCGGTCGGTGATGAAGGGGGTGGTGTCGCGGTGCTGGTCCATCGCCAGGTAGACGACGCGGCTGGAGACGCCGCGGATCAGCTGGAAGCGAGGGTTTTCCTTCACCCGGCCGGTGCTCTGCGACGGCACCGCCTCGATGATGTCGAAATCGCCCGACAGCAGCGAGGCCAGGCGGCCGCCATCATCGGTCGCCGGCACCAGCAGCACCTCGTCCCAGGGCAGCGGGCCGCCCCACCAGCTGGGGTTGCGCCCCAGCAGGATGCGGTTGCCCGGGGTGTATTGCTTCAGCACGAAGGGGCCGGTGCCGATGGCGGCGCTGCCGTCGTTGAACTGCGGCGTGGTCGCGTCCTTGCCCGACGCGCGGATGATGCGGATGCGGCTGAGCGAGTTCGGCAGCAGCGGGTCGGGCCCGTCGGTCTCGATGACCAGCGTGTGCGGGTCCGGCGCCGTCATCGTCTTGATGCTGCGGGTGTAGGTGCGGAAGGAGGCGGTGCTGGGCAGGTCGTTGGCCCGGCGCAGCGAGACGATGGCGTCCTCCGCGGTGAAGGGGGACCCGTCGGTGAAGGTCACCCCCTGGCGCAGCTTGAGCACCCAGCGGGTGTCGCTCTCGGCGGTCCAGCTTTCGGCGAGGCCGGGCAGCGAGCGGGAGGCCGGGTCGTTGGTCACCAGCGCGTCGAAGATATGGCTGGCCACCGCGTTGTTCGGCGCGTTGCTCTGGAAATGCGGGTCCAGCGTGGTGTTGGGCGCGGCCATGCCGATGCGCAGCCGCTTGCCGCCGCCGGGCAGCGCCTGGCCGACGGCGCCCTGGGTCACGGCGGCCTGCAGCCAGGAGGTGCCGGCGAGGCCGGCGCCGAGCGCGGCGCGGGTCACCCAGCGGCGGGTGGGGGAAAATCCTGGCATGCGTCTGTCCTCCGCCGGGGCGCCCGGCCGGGGCGCATCAAAACTGGTGCCAATTTTGGTGTCAATCGTCCTTCGTCCGCCGGGCCGCCAGATGGGCCGCCAGACGGGGCGGGGT